>JBHEOV010000029.1:0-345 GCA_046260625.1 Halanaerobium sp.
ACTCTGGCCAAACTCTTAGCCCGCCTCTATGATGTAGATCAGGGAGAACTGCTGCTTGGTGGAATTAATATTAAAGAAATTCCAATCAATATTCTGCGGCAGAAAATTGCGGTTGTCCCCCAGAATGTATTCTTATTTGATACAACTATTTTAGAAAATATTCGTTATGCTGCTCCCCAGGCAACTCAGGCTGAGGTAGAAGCAATCTGTGAAAAAATTAATACTCACCAGTTTATTCAAAAAATGCCTGAGGGCTATCAGACAGAGGTTGGCGAAAATGGAGTTAAATTATCAGGTGGTCAGAAACAGCTACTTTCCTTTGCCAGGGCGATGCTGGTTGATCCG
>JBHEOV010000029.1:360-19708 GCA_046260625.1 Halanaerobium sp.
TAATAAAAATTAAAAGGAGTGTTAATTTTGTCTGAGATAATAAATTTACTCAAAGCTTTAGGAGATCCACGAAGGCTGGAGATTATAGAACTCCTGCTGCAGAAAAAATTTTGTGTTGGAGCTCTTGCTAAAAGAATTGGAATATCAGAATCAGCTGTCTCACAGCAGCTTAAAATTTTACGAGAAGCGGGACTTGTAATTGGAGAAAAAAAGGGATATTATGTACACTATAGAGTTCAAAAAAAGTCATTACAAGAAGTGGCGGAGTACTTAAATCATTTAAGCTGCTAATATGCCGCTAAATTAAATCTAAATATGCAGTATTTTTTGAGGTGGTTAAATATAATGAAATATGATAATTACAGTAAAAAAGAGTTAATTAAATTGCTTGAGATTAAGCAAAAAATAAACGAAAACGTTCCGATTGGCTACTGTATTACTAACCAAGAGGGCTATTTTGAAGAAGTAAACAAAGAATACTGTAAAATTTATGGCTATCAGGAAGATGAGCTGCTGGGTGAACATTTTTCGCTTGTCACAACAGAAGAAAATACTGAGGAGTTAATGGAACTTCATGATCAGTTTCTGGCTCAAGGAATCGAATTAAAAGAAGAATGGCAGGTAAAAACTAAAGCTGGTAAAAAAATATATATTAAAGCACATGCAGCCATAATAAAAGGACGGGACAATGAACAGAAAAAAGTTACATATATTACAGATATTACAAAAATCAAAAAAATTGAAGCAAAACTAAAAAAATTAAATGAAAAATTAAAGGAAAAAGCTATTAAAGATGAACTAACATCACTTTATAATTATGGAGAAATAATGAATAGATTGGAAAAAGAAATTAATCGCTGTTCCCATATTAATAGTTCGCTCAGCATTATGATGATTGATATTGATGATTTTTCAGAGGTAAATAATAATTACGGACATGTTAAGGGCGATCGGGTAATTAAAACTGCAGCTGCTAGAATAAAAGAAAGTATTAGAAAGATGGATCTTGCAGGCCGATATGGAGGGGACGAATTCTTAATTGTTTTTCCAGATACAGATATAGAAAAGGCAGAAGTTGTTGCCGATAGAATTTTAGAAAATGTGAGAAGTAAAAAAATTGAAGGAATTAATATTAGTTTTAGTGCTGGCATCTCTGAATTTGAAGGTCAAAATGCTGATCAATTTGTTGCTGTGGCTGATAAGCTACTCTATAAAGTAAAAAAAGCTGATAAAAATGGAATAATTACTGATAAATAGTTATAAAACATCTGTATTTTATTTCTCTCTCCAATCAATCTCATATCAGTTCTACCATCACTGTAAAGTATTATCATTTTGAGTCTGGTCTGAATATTTTGTTTAGACTGAATTATTGTTTATTTTATTAAGTATATTATACGAGGAGGGGTTTTATGGATTTTCAACTGGGAAATCTCAGACTGGAATTGACTAGAGGAGATATAGCTTCACAGAGAGATATTGAAGCAGTGGTCAATGCTGCCAATGCAGAGTTAAGAATTGGCGGTGGAGTTGCGGGAGCCCTGCACCGAGGAGCTGGCCCGGAACTGGAAAAAGCCTGCAGACCTCTGGCTCCCATTAAGCCGGGAGAAGCTGTAATTACTAAAGCCTTTCAACTTCCCAATCAGTATGTAATCCACACTCTGGGTCCAGTATATGGAATGGATAAACCAGAGGCTGCACTTTTAGCAAGGTGCTATCAAAACTCCTTAAAACTGGCAGCAGAAAACAGAATAAAAAGTATAGCTTTTCCAGCAATTTCAACCGGGGCTTTTGGTTATCCGATCAGAGAAGCGGCAGAAGTAAGCCTTAAGACATTAAAAGAAATGGCAGTTGAGTTAGAAAATATTGAGATCATTAGATTTGTACTCTACAGCAAAAAGGATTTTAAGGTATATCAAAAGCAGGCTCATAAAATTTTAGAAAATTAATCGGGTTAAATTGGTTTTGAAAATGGCAGCTGCAGATATAGAGAATAAGGAGGAAATAAATGTTAAATATAAATATACCAGGATGCAAAAAATTAAAAGTAGAAAAAATTGTTTTTGATCTCAACGGAACCATTGCCTGTGATGGCAGGTTAATTGAGGGAGTAAAAGAAGGTGTAAACAAACTTGCTGAGGAATTTAAGATCTATGTTTTAACAGCTGATACCCTGGGAAATGCTGAAGAATTAATGGCTGAGTTAAAGGTAGAATTGGTAATTATTAAAGGCAGTGATGGCAGTAAGTTTAAGGCTGATTTTGTTGAAAAATTGGGTAGAAAAAGAGTGATTGCTGTTGGTAATGGCAACAATGATGCTCAGATGCTAAAAAATGCTGATCTGGGGATAGCTGTGATTGGTCCGGAAGGAATTGCTAAAGGTGCACTTTTAGGGGCAGAGATGATCAGTAGAAATATTAATGAAGTTCTTGCAATAATTTCTAATCCAGAGCGGATTAGGGCGACTTTAAGAAAATAGGCTGATTATTAGTAAATGCTAAAAAAAGGAGGTGCAAAGTGGCAGAATATATTGATTTAAGCTATGAAATTTATAATGGGATGCCTGTTTATCCCGGAGATTTAGAAGTTAAGCTGATCAATGATAAAAAAATTCTTCGCGATGGTTACTGCAACCACAATTTAAAAATGGGGATGCATACCGGAACTCATCTGGATTTACCTGCTCATATGCTGGAAGATGTTAAAAATGCAGCTGATATATCTTTAGCAGATATCTGTGGTCGGGCAAAAATTATCTATGCTGGTAAGAAAGAAGAGATTAAGGTGGAGCCTGAATATCAGAAAATGATCGAAAAAAATGATATAGTAATTATTTATACAGGTATGGATAAAGAATATGGAAACCAGGAATACTATAATCAGCATCCGGTAATTTCTACAGAAATGGCTGATTTATTAATCAAAAGAGAAGTTAAATTGCTGGGCTTTGATATGCCTTCACCAGATTACAGTCCTTTTAAAATTCATCAAAAGTTATTTGAAAATGATATCTTTATTTTAGAAAATCTCTGTAATTTAGAAAAACTGCTGGGATTTAAAAGTTTTAAACTTTTTGTATTTCCTCTAAAAGTCAGGGCAGAGGCTGCTCCCTGCCGGGTTGCAGCTGAAATTTAGATTTGACAGCCAATTAACTTTCTGCTACACTTAAAAGCGTAGTAAAAAATTAAATATCTGGATTATATGACTGGCGGATAAATATGGGTTTAACCATAGGGGAATATAATCTTTAATAATCGCCCGCCTGGATATTGAGTAAAATCTTTATCCGGGGGGCGATTTTTTTATTAAATTTTAGATTATTGACTTAAACAGAGCATCTGTAAACTAATTTACAATCTTAGCTCAAAATTAAAACTCAGCAGAAAACTCAAGAATTGACAATGGAAATCATTACTGTTAAGATACAGGGTGAAATTCAGCTTAAAAGATTAAATATAATTTAAATTATAAGTGCTCAATAATTTTTCAAATAACTAAAATTTAATTTTTTAAGCAGCCAATAAGATTATAAGACTATAAAGGAGGATTTTTTAATGGAATTTGATACTTTAGAATTAAAGGGTCAGAGATGGGAAGAAGAGATTGATGTTAGGGATTTTGTCCAGCAGAACTATACTCCCTACACAGGTGGAGCTGATTTTTTGGAGGGTCCAACTGCTAGAACTGAAGATCTCTGGCGGCAGAGTTCAGAACTCTTAAAAAAAGAAAGAGAAAATGATGGTGTGCTGGCCATTGATACTAAAACAGTTGCAGATATCAACGCCTATGATGCCGGTTATATAGATCGGGAGCAGGAAATAATTGTTGGTCTGCAGACCGATCAGCCTTTAAAAAGAACCTTAAATACCTATGGTGGGATTAGAATGGCCCGTCAGGCAGCAGAAGCCTACGGCGAAAAAGTTGATCCCGAAATAGATGAGATATTTACTAAATATAGAAAGACACATAATGATGGAGTTTATGATGCCTATACTCCAGAAATTAGAGAAATTAGACGCTCCGGTGTAATTACAGGTCTGCCTGATGCTTACGGCCGCGGCAGAATCATCGGTGATTACAGAAGGGTTGCCCTTTATGGTGTGGATAGATTAATTGCAGCCAAAAAAGAAGATAAAGCCAATTTAAAAAGTCCGATGACAGAAGAAACAATTCGCCTGAGAGAAGAGGTCAGTGATCAGATCAAAGCTCTCAAAAAACTCAAAGGACTGGGCGAAACTTACGGCTGTGACCTTTCGCGTCCGGCTGAAAATGCTGAAGAAGCAGTACAGTGGACCTATCTTGCCTATCTGGCTGGTATTCAGGAAAATAATGGGGCAGCAATGTCCTTTGGTCGGGTAGCGGAATTCTTCGATATTTACCTTGAAAGAGATCTTGAAGCAGGCAAAATTTCAGAAAAAGAAGCACAGGAGATTATAGATGATTTTGTAATTAAATTAAGGCTGGCCAGACAGCTCAGAACCCCAGCTTATAATCAACTTTTCAGTGGAGATCCACTCTGGGTCACAATTGTACTTGGTGGAATTGGAATTGACACCAGACCACTGGTCACTAAGACCAGCTACAGAATTTTAAATACATTATATAATCTCGGAGCGGCACCAGAGCCAAACTTAACCATTCTCTGGTCAGAAAAGCTGCCGGAAGACTTTAAAAATTACTGCACCAAGGTTTCCAAAGATACAAGTTCCCTGCAGTATGAAAATGATGATCTGATGCGCCGCAACTTTTCCGATGATTATGGAATTGCCTGTTGTGTATCAGCAATGACCCCGGGTAAAGATATTCAGTATTTTGGTGCCCGCTGCAATCTACCCAAAACTCTACTTTATTCCTTAAATGGTGGTAAGGATGAGAAAACAGGAGCTCAGGTAGGACCGGAATTTAAACCATATGAAGGTGATGTTTTAGAATATGATCAGGTAATGGAGAATTTTGATCGCTTCCTGGACTGGTTGAGCGAAAAATATGTGGATGCCTTAAATATTATTCACTATATGCACGATAAATATGCCTATGAGGCAGTTCAGATGGCTCTACATGATACTGAAGTTCAGCGGATAATGGGCTTTGGTGTGGCTGGACTTTCAATTATTGCCGATTCCTTAAGTGCGATTAAATATGCAGAAGTTAAGCCTGTCCGAAATGATGAGGGAATGATCATTGATTTTGAAATTAACGGTGACTTCCCTAAATATGGTAATGATGATGATCGAGTTGATGAGATGGCTGTAGAAGTAGTAAAACTATTTATTAATAAACTAAAACAGCATCAGCTCTATAGAGATGCGGTGCACTCCATGTCGGTACTGACCATTACTTCCAATGTAGTTTATGGTAAAAAGACAGGAGCGACTCCAGATGGCAGAAAAGCAGGAGAAGCCTTTGCCCCGGGAGCCAATCCAATGCACGGTAGAGATACCTCAGGTGCTTTAGCCTCTCTTAATTCAGTGGCTAAAATACCATATGAGTACTGTCAGGATGGAATTTCCAATACATTTTCGATAGTGCCTGAGGCCCTGGGTAAATCAGAAACTGCCCAGCAGAATAATTTAACCTCGATCTTAGATGGTTACTTTGATCAGGGCGCACATCACTTAAATGTCAATGTCTTAAGAAGAGATACCCTGCTTGATGCAGTTGAGCATCCGGAAGAATATCCACAGCTTACAATCAGAGTTTCCGGTTATGCTGTTAACTTTATTAAACTAACTGCAGAACAGCAGCAGGAAGTAATAGCCAGAACTTTTCATAAAAGCATATAAATAAGAGGTTGTGTTTTTGTTCACTATAACCAGGTACAAAACCGCGGTTTTGTACCTGGTTCCAATCAAAGGAGGTCATTATGGCTGAAGGATATATTCATTCTACAGAAAGTATGGGCACTGTTGATGGACCCGGAATCCGTTTTGTTGTCTTTACTCAGGGCTGTCCTCTGCGCTGTCAGTACTGCCACAATCCTGATACCTGGAAGTTAAAAGAGGGTAAAAAGGTATCAACTGAGTCACTGATGCAGAAGATCATAAAAATCAAACCATATATTGAACGCTCCGGTGGAGGAATTACAATCTCCGGTGGTGAGCCCACAATGCAGCCTAATTTTACCCTGGATCTGCTCCAAAAAGCAAAAGCAGAAGGCCTGCATACAGCAGTAGATACTTCAGGTTTTGTTGATGCAGCTGAATTTAAAAAGCTGCTTCCCTATCTGGATCTGGTGCTGCTGGATATTAAAACTATGAATGACTTAAAACATCAGGATTTAACCGGAGTCAGCAATCAGAAAACACTAAAGCTGGTTGAACTGCTGGAAAAAGAAAAACAGCCTTACTGGATCAGACAGGTTATAGTTCCAGGAATTACTGATGATCTGGAAGCAATGCAGGAATTCGCAGAATTTTTAAAGCAAAAAAATTATTTAGAAAAAATTGAACTTCTTCCCTACCATGAATTGGGAAAACACAAATGGGAAAACCTGGGTTTAGAATACAAACTTGCAGCTGTTGAGCCTCCTTCTGAAAAGAAAATGGCAGAACTGAATGCAGTTTTTAAAAATTACAAAATAAATATTGCCTGATGTGTAAGTCAATTTAAATATGGCTTCAATGTTAAAAGCCCCCAATTAAGTTCATCTTAATCGGGGCTTTTCTGTTTTTATGTCGAAATTTATGTTATAATTAACAAAGACTAAACATTATTTATTAAAATAAAAGCTAAGTATGCTAGGAGAAAGAGAAAAATGTTGATTTTACAGGCGTTTTATTGGAATTGTCTTGATGACTGGTGGGAAGAAATAGCCTCAATTTCAGAGGAGATAGCAGTAAAGGGCTTTGATACAGTCTGGCTTCCACCTCCAACTAAAGGTATGAATGGAAAAAACTCTATGGGCTATGATATTAAAGAACATTATAACTTGAATTCTAAATTTGGAAATAGAAAGACTTTAAAAAAATTAATTAATAAATTGCATCAAAATGAAGTAGAGGTAATGGCAGATCTGGTTTTAGGTCACATGCTGGGTGGAAAGAAGGAATGGAATCCTCATTTTAAGAAAAAAACTTATACCAAATTTGAGGAAAAAGACTTTCCTAAAAATCATCAGCATTTTTGTCACGAATGTGGCGGCTGCAGCAGCCGTAACAGTTTTGGCGAAACAATCTGTTATTATTCTGATGACGAATACATGAAAAAAGAGCTAATCAACTGGGCTAAATGGCTTAAAAATGATCTTGGTTTTGATAGTTTTCGACTTGATAATTTAAAGGATATGCGCTGGGATTTTGCTAAAGAATTTGCGAATGAATTTAAGGAAAACACCTTTATGGTCGGGGAATACTGGAATGGTGATGACCGCACCTTACAGGAATTTATTGACCACAGCAATTTAAATTTATTCAATTTTCCTCTTTATTACAGCATTAAAGAGATGTGTATGGATCCTTTTTTCCCGGTCCGCAGTTTAGAGAGTATATCTAAGGAAAATAAGGTTAATTTTCTTTCCAATCATGATATAGAAAGAGATGAAAGAGATTTTAATAAAGATGCAATTATCACCAATAAAGAACTGGGATATGCCTATATTCTTTTTCAGGATAATCCAGCGGTAATTTACTGGAATGATTATTTTAAATATGATTTAAAAGAAAAACTGGATGAATTGATAAATTTAAGGAAGAATTCCATTGATCAATCCTTAGAAATAATTACTATCAATGATGATGTTTATCACGCCCGCCGCGGCAGATATAATTTAATTATCAATAATGCCTATGATGATTATTTTTATTCCGGTTTAACAGTAGAAGGCAGAGATTATGAGATTTTTATAGAGGATTAAAAAGAAATTATATTAACAAATAAGTGGAACAAAAAATTATAACAGCTGAAAGGATTTTTTATGTCTGCAGATATTGAAAATATTTTAGAAAAATATTATGGCTTTAGTTCTTTTCGTCAGGGTCAAAAAGAAGTTATAGAAAGTATTTTAGAAACAAGAGACACAGTAGCTGTGATGCCAACTGGTTCTGGAAAATCTCTCTGCTATCAGATACCAGCCTTAGTTTTTGAAGGAGTGACAATTGTTATTTCACCTCTGATTTCACTGATGAAAGATCAGGTGGATGCTCTCAAAGAAATGGGAATTAAGGCAACTTATATCAACAGTTCAATCAGCAATCAGGAATTAAAGGAGAGGCTTTCTAAGACAGCAGCAGGAGAGTACAGGCTGCTTTATATTGCACCGGAAAGATTAAATTCTCCTCGCTTTCTTAATCTGCTGCAGCAGCTTGAGGTAGCGATGATTGCAGTTGATGAAGGTCACTGTGTCTCACAGTGGGGACATGATTTTAGGCCCAGTTATTTAAATATATCCCGGGTAGTAGAAAAGATTAAGCCCCGGCCAATTGTAACAGCTTTTACCGCTACAGCAACTCCTGCAGTTAAAGCAGATATCAGTACTCAGCTGCAGATGAAGGAGCCTAAGGTTTATTCAAGCGGTTTTGATCGGCCTAATTTAAGCTTTAAACTGCGTAAGGGTATAGATAAGGATCAGTTTTTAAAAGACTATCTTAAAGTTAATTCTGAGCAGCCTGGAATAATTTATGCAGCCACCCGCAAAGAGGTCAATCGAATTTATAAAAATCTGGCTGATTTGGGTTATGAAGTGGGCCGTTATCACGCCGGTCTTTCAGAAAAGCAGCGCACAGGGGCTCAGGAAGATTTCATCTATGATCAGATTAAGATTGTAATAGCTACAAATGCTTTTGGCATGGGAATCGATAAATCCAATGTTCGCTTTGTGATTCATTATAATATGCCGAAAAATATGGAATCATATTATCAGGAAGCAGGACGTGCAGGTAGAGACGGGGAGCCAGCAGACTGCATTTTACTTTATTCACCTGGAGATAAACATATTCAGAAATTTTTAATTGATCAGGTGGAGTCTTCATCAAAAAGAAAAGAAGAACATTTAAACAAATTACAGCAGATGGTAGATTACTGTCATACCAGTAAATGTCTGCGCTTTTATATTTTAAATTATTTTGGGGATCAAGAAGCTGCTCTAAGCTGCAATAACTGCAGCAACTGTAATGATCAGCGGCAGTTAAAAGATATTACAGTAGAGGCTCAAAAAATTTTATCCTGTGTTTACAGACTCGATCAGCGCTGGGGAATTACTGTTACAGCAAAGGTGCTGGCCGGATCTAAAAGTCAGAAGATTTTAGAATCAAATTTTGATCAGCTTTCGACTTATGGTATTATGCCAGATTATACAATAAAGGAAATAAAAAATTTAATTAACCTTTTGATTGCTGATGATTATTTAAGTCAGTCAGGGGCCAAATATCCACTTTTAAAATTGAATCAGAGATCATATAAAATTATGAATGATCAGCTTCAGGTAGAAAAAAGAGTAGAAAAAGAACAGCAAAAAGTCAGTGAAGACAGTGAACTCTTTCTTATTTTAAAAGATCTACGAAAAGAGATATCTAAAAAAGAAGGAGTACCACCTTATATCATCTTCCACGACAGTACTTTAAAAGATATGTGCAGAGTTTTACCCGAAAGCAAAAGCGAAATGCTTAATGTTAGTGGTGTTGGAGAAGTTAAATTTTCACGCTACGGCCAGGAATTTTTGGATCAAATAAAAAATAATATTAATTGATAACTGAAACTCCCTAAAAAAGATTATAAACTGTAGAGGAGATTTCTGCCCGATGAAGAAATAAGGTTAATAGATTAAAGATAATTTAAAGATAATTTAAATTGAGAAGTTTTATAAAAAATGAGGTGGTTTTTTTGGATTTAGATAAACTGCTGGCCGGGGGAAAAGTTCCGGATTTTTTGTTGAGAAAAGGGATTAGAAGACTGATCAAAAAAAGAGTAAAAAAACAAAATAAGTTATCTGTAGAAGAAAGATTCGAATATCTTAATCATTTTATCAACGAGTTAAAAAAACAGCCAATTGCGGTGGAGACAGAAGCAGCAAATGAGCAGCACTATGAACTGCCACCTCAGTTTTTTGAAAAAATACTGGGGAGAAATTTAAAGTACAGCTGTAGTCTCTGGTCTAATAACTTTAGTTATAAGAAATTAAAAAAACAGTCTGATCTGCAGCAGCGGCTTGACCAGGCAGAAGATGAGATGCTGGAGCTTACTGTAAAAAGGGCAGACATTAAAAATGGACAGAATATTTTAGAACTTGGTTCTGGTTGGGGTTCACTCTCTTTTTATCTGGCAAAAAAATTTCCTGATTCCAGAATAATTTCAATTTCAAATTCCAGGCTGCAGATTGATTACATCAATCAGCTGGCAGCCCAGAATAGAATTGATAACCTTAGAGCAGTGAAAGCAGATATCAATAATTTTAAAACAGAGGCCAAATTTGAACGGGTAGTTTCTGTAGAAATGTTTGAGCATCTGCGCAATTATCAGAAGTTAATGCAAAAAATCAGTAGTTTTTTAACTGAAGAAGGTAAATTATTTGTGCATCTTTTTTCACATAAATACTATCCCTTTACCTATCAAAACAATAAAAATACTGACTGGATGGCCCGCTATTTTTTCAGTGGAGGCACAATGCCCAGTCAGGATCTGCTGCATTATTTTAGTGGTAACTTAAGTCTTAAAAAACAGTGGGCAGTTTCCGGCAGTCACTATCAAAAAACTCTAGAAGTCTGGTTGGAGATTATGGATCAGAAAAAAGAAGAAATTTATCCAATACTAGAATCCACCTATGGTGCGGCAGAGACTGAAAAGTGGTGGAACTACTGGCGCCTATTCTTCATGTCTTCAGCTGAGTTTTTTGGTTATAATGATGGTGATGACTGGTTTATCAGTCATTATCTTTTTCAAAAATAAAAATGTATTGTTTAATTTAAAAACGTACCCATACATCATTTTTAACTGTATGGTTCTTATTTATCCTCCGGAAATTCAACTCTGCTTCGGGGCAGACTTTCTGGATAGTTTTCCTGAATAAATTTGATCAGTTTTTCTCTTAAAAAGACCCTCAGTTCCCAGGCTGTTGGAGAGTCATCAGCACTGACTAAAATTCTGAGTTCCATCGATTTCTCGCTGGCATCAAGTTTGTGGGTGTCAGCAAGATAAAGCCTGATTAAGTGCATTACCCTGATTATAAACCAGCTGATTAAAAAGATGATTGTAATTCTAAAAAAATGATTTATAAAATTTAGGATTTCATTGCTTTCTTTGAGATAATAAAAAGGAATTAAGAGAGCAATATTAATCATCAGTAGTAAAAGAAATTAATAAATTGAGGCAGGCTTTTAACTAAAAATATAGAAAGTATATATAATAGATGAGGAGGCTGAAAAATATGGATATCACCTGTGATCAAAGCTGTGATATGGGATATATTTACCTGCAGCAGTTTAGTAAGCATCAGGAAGAGAATTTTGATAAAAGTAGATTGATTGCATCAAATCAGCCAATTGAAGTAATTGATAATGTTTATCTTAAATTAAATAAACTTAACTGGCCTGATAAAAAATATATTGATGCAATAATGGATGGAGATTTTATAGAGGAATTTCAAAATGATCTGGATGATAATTCCTATATTAAAGGAATAGAGCTGCAGTTAACAGAGGATAGATTAGAAAAATTAATAGAAAACTATAAAATAGCAACTTTTGAGTTTAATGATAGTCAGTATTACTATATTGCTTTCACTGAAGATGAAGAGGTTTATAATCCACAAAATTATGTCTATGCTTTTTCTGAAAAAGAAGATGCTTTTGTAATTGTCAGCCGCAGTGAGGAAAGACGTTATCAGATTACTCTGGGTAAGGATCAGGAGAGCAAAAAATCATTGAGTCCTAAAATTGCCTTTATCAGAGCTTTAATTTTTAAAGAGGATTCTCCCTATGATATTGATTATCTCAAAAGTTTAAAACTTTATATAAGCAATGATGATTATTAAAGTTTAAATTTAGAATTAATTAAAAGCCGGGATTTTTAAATGCCCGGCTTTAAGTTCTTTATTAGATAGAAAAATTTAATTTTTTTGAAATTTACTCGACTGTACTTCCACTTTTAATTTCATCATTTTCAAATTCTCCGGCTTCAATATCCCGATCAATACGGCAGTTTCTACCAATTGTTATTCCAGCAGCTATTTTAATGTTTTTTGCTACTACATTTAGGCCGTTCTCCAGGCTATTTTCTGCATCAGAATTAATTTTAAAGTCATTTCCAAAACCAATTTTAACATTTTCTTTAACTTCAACATTTTTATCAATAATTGATTTATTGATTAGAGAATTTTTTCTGATAATCGAGTTATTTAAGATAATCGAATCTTTAATAATTGAACCTTCTTCAATATAAGCGCCTGGTCCAATTACAGAATTTTCTACCCGGCCGTTAATAATAGCACCATTAGCAATTAAACTTTTAGTACTGAGGCTGTGTGGGCCAAATTTAACCGGAGGTTTTTCTTCACTGCGGGTAAATATCGGCCACGTACTATCATAAAGATTGATTTTTGGAATATTTTCAGTCGTTTCTAAATTGCTTTTCCAGTAAGATTGAACACTCCTAATACTTCTCCATTGATCCTGATATTTAGAAACAAAAATATTTTTCTGATCAGCAAGCATCTGAGGGATTATTTCAGACTCAAAATCAACTGCTCCCTGACTGCATAGTTTTTGCAGATAATCGATCAATACTTCTTTTTTAAAGACAAAAACTCCCATCGAAACCAGATTTTTGGATGGTTCTTTTTCCTTTTTGATATCAAGTAGTCTATGATTACTGTCATAGTCTAAAATAGAAAAGTGAAGGGCATCAGAATATGGAATATTTGCAGCTGTAACTGTCAGATCAGCGTTATTTTCTCTATGTTCTTTGATTAAATTTTGATAATTCATTTTATAAATTAAATTAGCTGGTAAAATTAAAATTTCTGCTGGAGCTTCATTTTTAATATAACTTAAATTTCTGAAAACTGCCTGTGCATTACCTAGATACCAATCTTCTCCTGGCTTTCCTTTATAGGGCTGAAGAATAGTAATTCCACCCTGTCTGCGGTCTAGATCCCAGGGCCTGCCGATACCAAGGTGTTCATTTAAAGAATAGGGCATGTATTGGGTAATTACTCCTACATTTTCAATTTTAGAATTAACACAATTGCTTAATGTAAAATCAATTAATCTAAATTTCCCAGCAAAAGGTAGGGCTGCCAAGGAGCGAGTTTCTGATAAGAGGTCAAGTCTGCCGCCAGCTGTAATTAGAGCAAGTGTTTTTTTCATTTTTATCCCCCCAGATTTTAAGATTGTTAAAATTATACATATTTAATTGTATCAGATAAAGAAAATAATAGCAAAATATATAAGAGTCAAAAACATATAATCTCAGCTTTTTTTAAGAAATAAGTCTGCTATTAATTATTTAGAAAGTTTTTAGATAATTTTTCCAGATAATTAAAAGACAAATTGCTTATAATAAAGATGAAGGAATTAATAAAGGAATAAAATGATTAATTGTGAGGGAGGTAGTGAAATGTATAATGTATCAAGAGAAAATGTAGAATTTAATATAAAAGAGGGTACACCCAAAAAAATATTTTTTAAGAGTCCATATCCTTCTGGTAATCAAATTATCGACCAGGCTAAAGCTTTAGAGTTCGGTAAGAGTAAAGCAAAAAGAGCTTTAATCTTTATTCATGGATTTGGAGATATGCAGATGTTTGAACTGCTCAAATATTATCCTAAATATTTTGCTGAAAAAGATTATACAGTTTTGATGCCGGTGCTGCCCTTTTTATTAGAAAGAAAACCTCAAAAATATCGAGAAAAAGATTTATTTTTAAGTGGATTTGCAGAGGATATAGAAAAGCGTTTTTACCAGTCTGTTATTGATATAAGGGCATGTATTGATTATTTAGAAAGAGAAGAATATGAAGAAGTAAATATTATGGGCTATAGTTTTGGAGGAGTGATTTCTACAATAGCAATGGCTCTTGATCAGAGACTAAAAAAATCAGTATTAGTAGTTGCAGGAGGTAATCTGGAATATATTACCTGGCAGAGTTTGGCCACCAGTGAATTGAGAAAAAGATACTGGGAAGAAGAATTTTGTGATCGGGAAACCTGTCATGAACTGCATAAAAAATTTGATCAGGCAGCAGCTGAATTTGAAAAAATAGAAGATTTGAAAAACCTGCCACCATGTTTTCGTTATGATCCTTCACTATTTGCTCACAAAATAAAAAGCAAAAATGTGCTGATGTTTAATGCAATATTTGATGATTTAATTCCTACTGAAGCTGCAGATGATTTGTGGGAAAGAATTGGAAGGCCAAAAAGATATAATTTAATTGCCGGGCATTATACAACTCATATCTTTTTTAAAAAATTCATCTGCAAAAAAGCTGATAAATTTTTCAGCAGGAGAACTTAGTTTGAAAGATTCATGAAAAAGTATAAACATAAAAAAGAGCATAGCAAAATAAAAATATAGAGATTATTTAATCGGACTTTTATTTAAGTCCGATTTTTGCTGCTCTTTAATTAAAATTTTTTTGTATTAATTAAAAATTAGTTTTAAAAACATCTTGACAATTACTAATCAACACTTTAATATATTTTGTAAGAGTTAAACAAAAATTTTAAATTATAAATTAAAAATATCATTCAAGGAGGTAGTTATGGATAAACTTAGTGCTTTTGATATCGTAGGACCGATTATGATTGGGCCTTCAAGCTCACATACAGCAGGAGCAGTTAGAATAGGCAATCTGGCTAAAGAAATTGTAAATAATGAATATCAGGAAATAAAAATATATTTTCATGGTTCTTTTAAAGAAACATATAAAGGGCATGGAACTGATAAGGCAATAATTGGTGGACTTTTAGGCTATAAAACCGATGATGAGGCGATTAGAAATTCTCTCACAACAGCAAAGGAAAAGGGAATCAAGTTCGAATTTTTACCGATTAAACTGGAGAATGTACATCCCAATACTGTTAAACTCGAAATAACAGATGTAGATGGAGTTAATACAACAATCACAGCTTCCTCAGTTGGTGGGGGTAAAATAGTTGTTACCAGATTAAACAACACTGAGGTAAATTTAAAAGGAGAATATTACACTTTAATTACTTTTCATCAGGACCAGCCGGGTTTAATTGCTAAAATTTCGGAAATTTTAAATATTTATGATTTAAATATTGCTGAAATGCAGGTTCTGCGGGAGAAAAAGGGACATCAGGCGACCGCAATTATTAATCTTGATCATGCAATAGAAGATCAAATTTTATCACTGATTAGAAGTATTCCCGGGATTAAAACTTCGAAACTAATCAAACCATTGATTTAAAAGGGGGAAGTCAAATGGAAAATTTTGATACTATAGAAGAATTAATTAAGATTGCAGAAAACAAAGAAATATCGCTGGCTCAGGTGGTAATTGAGCGTGAAGTTGAAATTTCTGAAATCTCAGAAGCAGAAGTAAGAAAAACAATGCAAGAAACTCTAAAGGTTATGCGGGATTCAGTAAAACCTGCTTTAACTAAAGATATAAAATCAATGAGTGGTTTAACTGGAGGAGATGCAAAGTTAATAGATCAGGCGAGGAAAGAAGGAAAAAGTCTGGTTGGAGATTTATTTTCTCGGATTATTGCCAACACTCTGGCTGTTTCGGAATTAAATTCAGCCATGGGGAGGATTGTTGCCTGTCCGACTGCTGGTTCCTGTGGGATTCTTCCCGGCTCTTTATTGACTCTGGCAGCTGAATATGATTTTGAAGAAAATGAAATCATAGAGGCTCTCTTTGTAGCTTCTGCTTTTGGTATGGTTATCGCCAAACAGGCCTCTATTTCAGGTGCAGCTGGGGGCTGTCAGGCAGAAGTTGGATCAGCTTCGGCAATGACGGCAGCAGCAATTACCTATTTGATGGGAGGCAGTAAGCAGGCAGTAGCTTCAGCGGCAGCAATTGCCTTAAAGAACTTGCTCGGTTTAGTCTGTGATCCGGTAGCCGGTCTGGTTGAGGTGCCCTGTATTAAAAGAAATGCAATTGGCAGCAGCAATGCAGTAACAGCAGCAGAAATGGCTCTGGCTGGTGTGAAAAGTGTAATTCCAGTCGATGAAGTAATTACTGCTATGAAAGAAGTTGGAGATTCTCTTCCAGAAAGTCTTAAAGAAACTTCCTGTGGCGGTCTGGCTGTGACTCCAACTGCCTGTAAAATAAAAAAAGAGCTGCAGGTTGGATCAATTTAGATTTGAGATAATAAAACTAATAGCAGGAAAGGAGAATTAAATGAGAATTTTAGCAGCCGAGTTAGCAAAAAAAGATTTTTGTCTGGAAAATATAAAATCAATTGCCAGTGGGATTCATCAAATGCTGGGTCAAAAGTCTGAAGTGATTATCCATGATTTAAAACAGCCGGAAAAGTCCGTGATTTTCATAGCCGGAGAACTAACAGAGCGAGATCTTGGAGCTCCAGTGACTGATCTTGTATTAAGAACAATTAAAAATGATAAGAACCCGGATGACATTATAAACTACCAGACTAAAACTAAGGATGGCAGAATTTTTAAATCTTCAACAATCTTTATCAAAAATAAAGAGGAAGAAGTTGAATACTGTCTCTGTATTAATTATGACATCAGTGATTTATTAATGACTAAAAGTACAATTAATAACTTTATTCAGACAGAAGTCAGTAATGAAAAACAAAAGCAAGAAGATGAGAATTTTGCTAAAAATGTGGATGAGGTATTAGTCAATTTAATCGAAAATTCTAAATCTCAGGTTGACAAACCGGTAAAGTATATGGACAAAGATGATAAATTAGATGTAATTAGATATTTAGATCAAAGAGGTGCTTTTACAATTACTAAGTCAGTAGAGACTGTGGCTGAAGAATTGAATGTTTCAAAATTTACTATTTATAATTATTTAAAAGAAATCAAAGATGGGAGAGATAATAATGACTAAAAAAATTATAAATACAAAAGACGCCCCCGCTAGAACCTGTGTTGAAGTAAGCAGGCTGCCCAGGGATGTTAAAATTGAAATTTCAGCAGTTGCAGTAAAATAATATGTTATTTATTTACTATTTATAATTTTCATACTATAATATACTTAAAGGTATCAAAAAAAGGGGGGGTTTTTAAAAAATGAAAAAATATTTATCTGTATTTTTGACATTCTTTTTAGTATTAACAGCTTTTATGCCTGCATCACTTGTGGGAGCCCAGTCCAGATCAGAATTTAATGAGATTATTCAAAAAATATCAGCAAATCAAAATTTGAATTCTCAGGAAAAAGAGAATGTAATCGACAAAGCTATTGATTTACATTATGATGAGGGAGTTAGTCTGGATGATATTTCCAGGATATTAGATGAAAATGATAATTATAATGATATAGAAAATCAATTTATTAGTTTAGATGATCTGTTTGACGACAGAGATGATGACGACGACAGAGACGATGACGACGATAGAGATGATGACGATGATAGAGACGATGATGATAGAGATGATGACGACGACGATGACGAGCGAGACGATGATTAATTTTTGATTGAAAACTAAAATTTAATTATTTAGCCATTAAGCGATTTATACTCTCTTAATCAGTGACTTGAAGTACTGATTGTGAGAGTTTTTATTTTTTTGCAGGAATCTGCCTGTAAAAATAGAATATTAATAATAAGATTAATGTGAAAATAATCTCAATAAGGAGTGATCATGTTGGCTAAAGTATTAACATCACCGGGAAAATATGTTCAGGGAAAAAATATAATTAAAGAAATGGGAAACTATATTGAAGAACTTGGAGAAAAAACTTTAATAATTGCTGATCCGGTTGTTGAAGAATTATTTTTAGATGAATTAGAAACTGGTCTAGAAGATTTTGATTATGAAATAGAATTTTTTAAAGGAGAATGTTCTAAGCCTGAAATCGACAGATTAAATAAAAAAGCTGCTGCATTAGAAGCAGAAATAGTTATCGGTATGGGTGGAGGAAAAACTCTGGACACTGCCAAGGCGGTAGCTTATTATACAGATTTGCCGGTAGTTATTGTGCCCACAATCGCAGCAACAGATGCTCCCTGCAGTGCCTTATCTGTGATTTATACTGAAGAAGGTGTTTTTGAAGAATATCTATTCTTACCCAAAAATCCAGATGTGGTCATGATTGATACTAAGATAGTTGCAGAGGCTCCTGTCAGATTTTTAGTTTCTGGAATGGGAGATGCTCTGGCTACATATTTTGAAGCAGCTGCATCTGCCAAAACCAAAAAGACTGCAATGTCCGGTGGTGCTCCAACAATGACAGCCCTTAATCTGGCTGAACTCTGTTATGATACTCTCTTAAAGTATGGAGCCAGTGCTAAAAAAGCAGCTGAAGCCGGAGTGGTAACTGAAGCCTTAGAAAAAATTGTAGAGGCTAATACTCTCCTAAGTGGACTTGGTTTTGAAAGCGGTGGGCTGGCAGCTGCTCATGCTATTCACAATGGGCTGACAGTACTTGAAGAAACTCATGAGAATACTCACGGTGAGAAAGTAGCTTTCTCAACTTTAGTGCAGATGGTACTGGAGGATAGAGATCCAGCAGAAATTGAAATGGTAATGAATTTCTGCAGAACTTTAGGCCTACCAACAAATCTTGCTGATTTAGGTATTGAAAAAGTAACAGCAGAAAAAATTCTAAAAGTTGCAGAGGCCAGCTGTGCAGAAGCTGAAACAATCCATAACATGCCCTTTGCAGTTGATGCTGAAATGGTCAAGGATGCAATCTTGGCAGTTGATGTACTGTAAATTATTTTTGAATATTATTATTAGAATTTAAACTTAAGAAAGAATTATAATCCCTTGTGAGTTTGAAGCTCATGAGGGAATTTTTTTATGATAATAAAATTTTAAAATAATCTATTTTTTAACAAAAAATACAATTTAATTAGAATTAGAGATTTTTTAGAGGCTTTTTTGATAAAATATAAGCAAAGAAAATAAAATTGAATATTAAAAGCAACACAGTTAAAAAGCTGTGACGCAAAGTCCTGAATCTAAGGTTAATAAAACTAAGATTGTCAGGATTTCCTCAGGTCAATTTATGCCAAAGTGATAATAAGCTTTGGTTTTTTTATTTTTCAAGGATTTATAAATTCATTTGATTAAAAAG
Source organism: Halanaerobium sp. (assembly GCA_046260625.1). Lineage (GTDB taxonomy): Bacteria > Bacillota > Halanaerobiia > Halanaerobiales > Halanaerobiaceae > Halanaerobium. Next base: position 19,541 of record JBHEOV010000029.1, read on the forward strand.
AATATTTTGTGGAGGAGGTGTAAATCATGAAAGAAGCGGGAAGAAAAGTGTCTGAAGTAGAAGCAGATCAAATTTCAGAAAAAGAGTGGCTGCCTACCCTATTACTCTGTCTTTTTTTAGGATTAGTAGGTGGACACAGGTTTTATGTTGGTAAAGTAGGAACAGGAG
>JBHEOV010000003.1:0-61640 GCA_046260625.1 Halanaerobium sp.
TCTTCACCCCTTGTTTTAGTTTTATAAAATTCCCATTATGTTTTCCTTCGATGTAAAATTATAAATACCTTTAATTATTTGTTTAAACTAAAATGTTCATAATATTTTCAATTTACACATAAAAAGCTAATTATAAGCACTCTTTTTTAATTAAGCGTCAGAAAGAGCCTGCTATTAGCAGGCTCTTCAATCAAAATCATATACTCTTAAAAAATATTTAAATTTCTAATTCTTCTCCTATTTCCATTACCTTAGATTTGCAGCCAATCTGTTCAAACTTGCTCGATAAACCCTTTGCCTGCAGCAGTTCCTGTCTTTCTGCAGGATCATAATGATAGGGTACTGCCATAGCTGGATTAAGCTTAATTACTTTTTCTAGATAATCAGAAAAATGATCATTAAAACAGGCTGTAAAAAGAAGCTCGATATCTTCTCCTGGATCTGAATAATCAGAGGCATCTGCAGTTTGATAGAGGCCTTTATAAAAATAGGCCACAGACTCTTCTGAATTATAGCAGTCAACTTCTAAGACCTTAATTTCAGTTTCTATAACATCTCCAGCTTCTACAATTTCTCCTTCAATATCAAATTTATCATAAACTGATTGAGGAGCATAAACTTTAGTCTGATCATTGCTTACTGCTTCCAGATCTTCTAAATCAATGTGATCATCATGTTCATGGGTAATCAACACAATATCTGCCTCGAAATCAGTTTCAAGCTTAAAACTGGGATCAATCACAATCTTTTTCTTATCTTCAATCAACAGTGCCGAATTTCCTAACCACTTAACTTTGATAATAATCATCTCCTGTTAAAATATTAAATCTACTACCTTAATTTTAGCATAAAATAGACAATAAATAAAATAGCTCCCTTCAATAAGAAGGGAGCTTAATAGCCAATTAATTATTTTTAAGTATTTAATTCGCGCACATGAACTTCGTCTCCAGCTGCAACTTTTTCTCCAATTTCAGAAGTAATAGTGCTGCCGCTTGCGACCTCTTTACTTTCAAAATCATCTACTCCAACATAGGAGAAGATTCTACAATTTCTGCCTATAGTTGTACCTTCAGGTATTTTCGCTCTTTTAGCAATAACATTTAATCCATTTTCTAAAAGATCGGGTTTATCTTCATTTGGTGTTAAATCATCACCATATCCAATCTTACAATTTGCCATAATCTCTACTTCTTTATCAATTATAGCTTTTTCTACCACAGAATTACTTCTAATTATGGTATCATTGAAAATAATCGAATCTCTAACTACTGCCCCTTCTTCAATATAAACTCCAGGACTGATAATACAATTTTCTACCACACCATTAATTATTGACCCATTAGAAATCAGGCTTTTAGATGCACAGGCATCTTTACCAAATTTAACAGGTGGTTTTTCTTCACTTCGGGTATGCAGCTTCCACTCATCATTATATAAGTTTAAACTTGGAATCGGATCAGTTAACTCCAGACTGCTTTCCCAGTATGCTGCCAGTGTACCTACATCTTTCCAGTAATCATCATATTCATAGAGATAAACTCCACCTTTTTCGATCATTGGTGGAATAATATGATGACCAAAATCTGAATCTTCTTCAGTACAGTACTTTTCTAAGACTTCAAGCAGTACATCTTTTTTGAAGATATAAATACCCATTGAAGCTAAGTTGCTGGGTGGATCTGCTGGTTTTTCCACAAAATCTGTTATTTTCATTTCGTCATTATAATCTAAAATACCAAAACGATCTGCATCCTCATAAGGAACAGGCTGGGCTGCAATTGTCAAATCTGCACCCTTTTCTTTATGAAACTCCATCATTTTGCTGTAATCCATCTCATAAACATGATCCCCGGATAAAATAATTACATCTTCGGGATCCTTACTCTCAATAAAACTTATGTTCTTATAAATCGCATGAGCTGTTCCTTCATACCAGTCTGTTGTTCCTGGTTTACCTCTAAATGGCTGCAGTATTGTTACTCCACCCATTCTGCGATCTAAGTCCCATGGTTTTCCAATACCAATATGATTATTTAAGGAGAGTGGTAAATACTGAGTTAAAACTCCCACATTATGGATACCGGAATTTACACAGTTACTTAAGGCAAAATCAATAAGTCTAAACTTTCCTGCAAATGGAACACTTGGCTTAGCTCTATGTGCTGATAAAATATCAAGTCTGGTTCCGCGTCCACCTGCTAAAATTAATGCTAATGTTTTCATAGAATACCCCCTATTTAATAATTTAAGCTGTAAATTTTTCTATATCTCATATTTATATATTAGTCAAAATTAGGGAAAATCCTTTATTTTTTTAAAAAAATTTTGATTTAACTAATTATTCTGCTTTATCCAAAATAATTTTCAGCTTAAACAGCTACATATAGTTTATTACTGCTATTTATGCTATAATATAGTTAAAGAAAGAAGGTGGACTTGATGCAGATTATAACCATTTCACGCCAGACAGCAAGTGGAGGGGAAAAGATTGCAGAAAAGCTTTCTAATCGTTTAGGTTTAAAGCTAATCAACCGCAGTTTTGTCCTGAAAAACTGGCTGCCTGAAGTTGCGGACGAACATCAGCTGCATATGCTGGAGCAGAGTTCTAAATTTTATACGAAAATTGTTAATCCGGATTCAGAAAAAGAAAAACAAATCACTTTTGCCGATTTTATTGCTCAGCGGCTGAAAAAAGAAGCTGAAAATAGTAATCTCCTTATTTTAGGCCTGGGTGCACAGATCATATTTAAAAATCATCCCTATGCACTCCATTTTAAAATTGTAGCTTCCGAAGAGTATCGAATCAAAGAGTTAGGAAAAAGATATGGTCTGCATAAAGATCAAGCCGCTAGAGAATTAGAATTAGCCGACCGCAAGCACCGCCGCTATATCTGGCGAATCCATGAGCAGGATTGGGAGGATACAACTCTTTATCATCTAAGCTTAAATAGAGATGGGCTGAGCTTAGAAGAAAGCCTCTCTGTTTTAATGAATTTAGTTGACATCAAAAAAGAAAATCCTAAAGCTCTGAGCGATAATCCTAAAAACGAAAAAAAAGAAGTTGAAAATGACAGCCAGCGAAGCTTCGGCCATGAAAGCGAAAAAGAGTTTGCAAAAATACTGGATATACACCATCTCAAATGGGAGTATGAGCCCTGCGAATTTCCACTTGAATGGGATCCTGAAGGAAATGTAATTATGGCCTTTAGACCTGATTTTTATCTAACAGAACATGACACATATGTAGAACTGACTACAATGAAAAGGAAATATACAACAGAAAAAAATAAGAAAGTTCGGCTTTTACAGGAACTTTATCCCCATATAAAAATAAAGATTGTCTACAAAAAAGATTTTGAACAGCTTGCTGAAAAATTCGAGCTGGATAGGAGTGAATTTTAAATGGAGAGCAGCAATTTAGGAAAAATAATTCTTTCAGAAAAAGAGATAGCAGCCAGAATTGATGAATTAGCAGCTCAGATAAATCAGGATTTCAAGAATAAAGAAGTAGTTTTAGTCAGCATTCTAAAAAGTTCTCTTTATTTTATGACTGACTTAAGCCGCAAGCTTGATTTTCCGCTTAAACTTGATTTTTTAGAATTAAACCACTATGCTGATGAAGATAATTCCGGAATTATAAGAGTAACCAGGGACCTAGAATTTAGTATAGCTGATAAGGATGTTCTAATCATTGAAAATATTATTAGAACAGGTTTAACCCACAGTTATCTACTTAAAAATCTAGGAGCCCGCAACCCAAAAAGCATCAGCATCTGCACTCTGCTCCATATTGAAGATGATAAGCTGCTGGATTTACCAATTCAGTATACCGGTTTTGAAATTGAAGATAATTATGTGATTGGTTATGGTTTGGATTATCAGGAAAAGTTTAGAAACCTACCCTATATAGCTCTCTACGAAGAAAATCCCCAGCCTTAAAAGCTGAGGATTTTTCAATTTTCTAAAATTACAATTCAAAATCTTTTCAAACAATCTGTTACAATAATAAATTTCAGATTAAGCTAGGCATAAAGTTCTGTCTCAATTTTTTTCATTGCTAAAGTTGCTTTTTCCTCAATAAATAAATTTGTAATATCATCAGTAAAATTAGATTTTTTGATATTAATTTCAATTATCTTTGCTCCTTTACTCTTTGCTACTACAGGAATTAAAGAAGCAGGCTGTACTTCACCAGTGGTTCCAATTACTATAAATAAATCTGCCTTTTCTGCTTCTTCAAAAGATAATTTTTCTGCTCTTTCAGGTATTGCCTCACCAAAAAATACAAAATCAGGTTTTAAAATCTCACCACATTTTTTGCATTTTGGCGGCAGTTCTTCCAGTATTTTATCGGTCACTGGATATATTTCACCACATTCTGTACAGATCAAATCTCTAGAATTTCCATGAAATTCAAAGACATTTTTACTACCTGCATCCTGGTGCAGATTATCTATATTCTGGGTAATTACAGCTTTAACATAACCATCCTTTTCCAGGCGAGCAATAACCCGATGTGCTTCATTAGGCTCAGCTTTACCAAAATAATCATAAAATATTTCTTTTATAGTTACCCAGCTTTCCTCTGGGTGTTTATAGAAATTCTTAAGATCTAAAATTATTGGATCATATTCATTCCAGAGGCCCTTCTCTCCTCTAAAAGGTGGTACACCGCTTTCCACTGAAACCCCAGCTCCGGTGAATACTGTTGTATGTTTTGAGTTCTTTATCAGTTCAGCAGCTTTTTGATATTTATTCATATTTCTCACCTCAAAACCATTATATCACATTTTAACGATAAATAGTCAATATTTATCAATTCTTTTAATCTAAAAAATTATCTTTATCATCTTCAAAAGTCCTCATGAAATCAACAGCCTTTTTACTGATCTTAAAGAACTCTCCTTGCTGCCTTTCTCGAAAATAACTGCTCTGTTTATAGCTGACAAAGTTTTCTGGATCAAGCTGAAAGATTTCCATTAGACTCCAGCCCCAGTCAAACTTATCGCCAATTTCCTGTCTGAATATTTTTTGGGAATTTAATATTTTCTGCACTTCATAATCTGTATGATTAAAGGGCTCAACATTTTCGTCAGAATTATAGGTTATCAATTCTTCAATGCTATCTCTATTCTGATCCATTAGTTCTTCAAATTTAATATGAGCTGGATCTTTTTCGACAGCCTCAATTTCTTTTTTGTCGAGATAATAGAGATTAAAATCGTATAGAAGCTTCATTTTAAGATAAATATACTCTTTAACATCAGAAAAGCGCCCTTTTATTTTTCTAACAGGGTAAGATACTGCTTTTCTATTATTTAAAGTATCGTCTTTATTATTTTCAATCAGCAGCACAATATCTCCTAATGTTGTCGAATTATCAATTTCCTGTTTGTCTAAAAATATATTTGCTTTTTTATCTCCCAATAAATTTTCAATTTCAGCATCTTCTTTAATTCTATTTATTTTGTACAAATTAACTTTTTCTAATAAATCCATTTGCGTCACCACCATTATTCCTTTCTAGCAATATGTCTTATTATCACCTTCTAATCATATTTATGAATTGAACAGCTAAATCAGGGTCAAACTGACTACCTGCACACCTATCTATTTCTTTTAGAGCTTCTTTTTCTGGAGCTGCATCTTTATAAGATCTTTTATTAGTCATGACATCAAAAGTATCGACAATAGAAATTATTCTGGCTAAATAAGGAATATTTTTCCCTTTGAGTTGTCTAGGATACCCATTTCCATCCCATCTTTCGTGATGTGAATGAATTTCTTCAGCAATTAAAGCAAACTCCTCCGAAGAATTAGCAATTCTACTACCTCTTTCAGGATGTTCTTTCATTATCTTCCATTCTTTTTTTGTTAATTTACCAGGTTTTCTTAATATTTGTTTTTCTATTGTTGTTTTACCAATATCATGTAGTTTAGATAAAAGAGTTAATCTATTCAACTCTGAATTAGGCAATCCCAATTGATTTCCGAAAACAGAAGCTAATTTAGCCATTCTTAAAGCATGTTCTTTTGTTTCTTCACTTTTAACTACTAGAGTGTTTAGCAGGCCCTTAACTATTTTACTTTTAATACTTCTGCTCTCTAATAACTTATTCTGATACATGTTGTTATCTGCCTTTTTTAATATATCACATATTTTTTGATTTAACTCCGATTTAGAGGCACTACCTAATGCTATTGAAACCTGTAGTTTGTCTGTTTTGGTATCTCTTGACTTTCTTTTTATTCTATTAATTATTTTTTCAGATTCTTCTTTATCCGTTTGAGGTAATAATATTACAAATTCATCTCCACCATAACGAGCTAATATATCTTTATCTCTAATTTCTTTTTTAAAAATTTCAGCACTTTTAATAAGCACCTCATCACCTTTTTTGTGTCCGAGACTATCATTTATAATTTTAAGTCCATTTATATCTGCCATAATAATACTTAAAGGCAGTTGACTTCTGACATCAATTTTGTCTAATTCATTTTCAAAATATCTTCTATTATATAAACCTGTAAGATTATCCTTAAAAGTTAAATCTCTAATTTTTTTGTTATCAATATGTTTAGAAAATGCACTTATGATGACATCAGTAAATATTTCGAGTAGTCTTATTTCTTCTTCTGAAAATAAATTTTTATTTTTTACTGAATCAAAAACAAAGAAGCCGAATAGTTCATTTTCAATAAACATCGGATTTATAACTAATGATTTAATTCCCAATGATTGAAGTACTCTTTTTTCTGCTTCAGCTTTTTGGCTCATTTTATCCACATCTGGAATGTTGATATATTGATTTTGAACTAATATATCTAATGACCAGGAAAATTTAGATGCAGGTATATTTTGGAGTTTTTCTTCTTCAAATCCAACTCTCTTTTTACACCAACTATGAGTATTAGATAATGTATTATTTTCTTCAGATAATTGAACAATATAACTTCTATCTATCTCAAAAAAATCTCCTATCTTTTTCAGAGCCTTGTTGATTTTTCTATCTATATTTGCTGAATTGACTTCTAATAATTCGGAAGATATCTGAGCCAGAGTCTTTTGGAATCCAAATTGAAATTCTAGTTCTAACTCCTGTTTTTTTCTCTCAGTGATGTCTGAGGCTGTTGCTACAATATACTCAATATTACCTTGATCATCAAATACTGGTTGTTTAGTTATATCTAAAAGCTTTTTTTCTCCTGCACTATTCCTGACCCATTCTAAGCTCTTTATCTTCTTTTTTTTATCAGTAACAAATTTATTTTTTTGAATACATAGTTTAGCTTCTTCTTCAGCCAAAAAGTCGTTTAGATGTTTATTTTCAATTTCTTCTCTTTTGAGTCCTAGAAATTCAGCATGATTTTTGTTTGCTCTACCATATGTATTATTATCTTTTAAATACCAGACATTTGCGTCTATATTTTCCAATAAAATTTCCTGCTCTTTATTTTTGTTTTCAAGTTCTTTTTTGGTTTCATAAAAGTTGAAATGGTTTTTTATTCTAGCCTTAATAACTTCTTTTTTAAATGGTTTTGTAATATAATCAGCCCCCCCCACTTTAAAACTTTTAGCTATATCTTCACCTTCAGCTAAAGAACTGATAAATATAACTGGTATATCCTTGCTGTAATTACTTTTTATTTTCTTACAAACTTCATAACCATTCAAATTAGGTAATATTATATCTAAAAGCACCAAATCTACCATCTGTTTTTTTAGGTACTCAATTGCTTTTTCACCTGAATCAACTGATATAAATTTGTAATCTAATTCTTTTAAATAATTTATCAACAAATCCACATCAGATTCTTCAGCATCAACAATTAATATTTTTTTCACCTTCCCCATATTTGCTTTCTCCCCTTTGAAGTAAATGATATAACCAACTAATTATTAAAAGTGTTGACGAATCAGCTATAATTATTATAATATTAGGCAGTGATAATGATTATATTATCGAAAAGACCCTGAAAATAAAAACAAATAATGTCAAGGAGAAAATTGAACCCAAAGTTGTCATCATAACTATTGAAGCTGCTAAACTTTCATCTCCTCCCATAGAGGCTGTGATAATAGCTGAAGAAATAGAAGTAGGAACTCCAAATAGAATATAAATTATAAAAATTTCACTATTGCTAAGATTAAAGGCAACTGCTGCCATAACTGCTAATGCAGGGTTAATAAATAGTTTGAAAAGAGTTGCTGCAGCTGCAATTTTAATGTCAACAAATAATTTATCCACTCTAAATGTTGCTCCGATTGCTAAAAGAGCCAGTGGAGTTGCTAATATATCAAAATAATTTGCTGTATTTTGAATTAAAAGTGGCAATTTAAGCTTAATTAAAGAAGCTATCACTCCTAAAAAAACTGCAATAATAAAAGGATTAGTTAAAATATTTTTTAAGGCATTTTTAGTCTGATTTTTAGATTTATTTTTAGGATTACTTAATACAAGAATCAAGACTGCCAGCACATTATAAACAGGTACTACAAAAGCAACTATCAGAGCAGCTAATGGTCCCACTGCACCTGTTACATTTTCTAAAAGTGAAAACCCTACATAAACAAAGTTGCCTCTAAAAGTACCATGAATAAAAGCACCGACTTTATTTTCTTTTTTTACTACAAATTTAGAATAAATAAAAATTATAATCACACTAATAACTGTTCCTAAAATTGCAAAAGTAATAAATTTAAAATCAAAATTATCTGAGACAGAACTTTGAGAAACACTATTAAACAATTTTAAGGGTAAGGCTATATAAAAAACAATAAAATTAGCAGCTTTTATAAAATCCTGTTTAATTATATTTTTCTTTTTTAGAATAAATCCACTTAACATAATTAAAAATATTGGCAGAGCAACACTAAGACTAAATATAAAATTATCTAACATAATACCTCCTAAGATCTTAAATTAAGCTTTTTATTTTAACTGGAAATTATTTTTCTTATCTACAACATCCATCTCAAAAACTTGAGCAAAATATTTGATTATTTTTTCTATAATCTCTTCTTTTTTTAGTTCGGATCCCAATTCTTTTTTTAAAGAGGTTACACCTTTATCGTTAATCCCACAGGGTATTATATAAGAAAAATGTTCTAGATTCGGATCAATATTAAAGGCAAAACCATGATAAGTAATCCAGTGTCTGACCCCGACTCCGATAGCAGTTATTTTCTCATTTTCCACCCAGACTCCTGTTAAACCTTTAATTCTATCTGCCTGAATCTTATATTCTCTAAGCAGCCTGATAAAAATCTCCTCATATGAGCGCAGCAGCCAGTGTAAATCTTTTTTATGTTCTTTAAGATTTAAAATTGGATAACCAACAACCTGTCCGGGACCATGATAGGTTATATCTCCACCTCTCCTACTTTCAAAAACTTCAATCCCTCTATCCTTCAAAAAATTATTATTTACAACAATATTATCTCTTGTTCCACTTGTGCCAATAGTTAAAACAGGAGGATGCTCAACTAAAAGTAAAGTGTCATTAATTTCATTTTTATGTCTTTTATCTAATAATTCTAACTGCAGTTCATAGGCCTTTTGATAATCTATAATTCCAGATTTAATAACATCTAATTCCCGGGCCATAATTCCCACCTCTTTCTCCACAGTTTTTTCAAATAATATTTTTTTATTAAACACAAATTTAATTTTTTTAGTTTTTTTATCAACTGAAATAATCTAGATTTCTAAAACTTCCAGCATATTTTTGCTGTCAGCTAGCCTTAACACTTCTTCATATTCTAAAAATTCTGCTGCTGCAAAGCTTAACTGCATACTTAATTTTTCATTTTCCTTAATTACTAATTCTCTTTCTCCATCGAGAGCGACAATTCTTTTTTTAGGGCTAAACTCAACTATTTCTTCCTGTTTAATCTTTCTCCAGTCTGCTATTGGAATGTTTTTAATTACCCCAGGAGCAATCGCAGCCTTAATTATTTTCCCTTTTTCTCCAATTTTTAAAAAAACACCACCAGCATCTTTTTCATTAACTTCTGTCATTCTGCCAGCTATAGAAACCATCCCTATATCATGGGAGGTACTTCTTGTGACAAAAATTTCTTCCAGTAATTCAGTATGCCAGAGAGCACGACTGCCAATATATGATTCATTAACTAATACTGCATCAATCAGAGCCATATCTATAATTTCTCCATCTTTAATGACATTAATACATTTAATTGGCCTTTTAACTTTTTTACGCTCTTCTTTAGATAATTTTGTATATAAACCGGCAGCCAGGCCCAGCATTGTGCTTTCTGCCATTACTGGAAAAACATTATTAGTTCCGGTAGATAGTGACAGGATAGGAGTCTTTTTTAAAGCCTTAACCACAACTCTATTAGTTCCATCTCCTCCTAAAACTATAATCACATCAACATCTTTCTCCTCCATTAAAGAGGCAGCATTAAAAGAATCTTCGGCTGTACTTGTAATTGGCAGCTTTAAAATATCAACTTCCAATTTGAAATTTTCTTTTTCCTCTCCCCAGAAGCCATCTACTGCTTCCTTTCCAATCCCATAAGAATCTGGCATAATATAGACTTTATCCAGCTTAAGATTGTTAAGTGCAAGCAGAATCCGCCTGACTATATTTACTTTTTCGGAATTATCAAAAACAGATCCATGAGCTACTAACCTCCGGATATCACGTCCGGAGGCTGGATTAGCAATTATTCCAACTGATTTAATATTTTTACTCATCCTAAGTATCACTCCTTAAAGAATTTTAAAAGACCAAAAATTACAAACTTTAATATTTATAGTTTAAACTTATTTACAGCATTAGTCAACTCATTTGCGATATTTGCCAATTCTTCTGACGCATTAACTATCTCTTGGGTAGATGAGCTCTGTTCTTCACTTGCTGCTGCTACTTCTTCTGAGTTGCTTGCTGCCTCTTCACTTACTGAGGCAATTTCCTGAACAATAGACTCAACTTCTTTGCCATTTAAACCTACATTTTTAGCCTTTAACCCTATATTTCCAATTAGTTCTATAAGATTTGTTGTCGCCTTGTTTATCTTTTCAAATGAACTGCCTGTAGACTTAATTGCATCAACACTTTGATCCACTACTGCTTCTGTTTCATCCATTTTTTCTACAGCATTTCCAACTCCGTTTTGAATTTCTTTAACAAGACTACTGATCTGATTAGTAGCATTTTCAGATTCTTCTGCAAGCTGTCTTATCTCATCTGCTACAACTGAAAATCCTCTTCCTGCTTCTCCTGCTCTAGCTGCCTCGATGGCTGCATTTAAAGCTAAAAGATTGGTTTGAGCTGCAATATTATTGATTAGTTGAACAATTTCCCCAATTTTATTTGAGAGATTCCCAAGCTTATTTATTCTACTTGATACCTCATTTGAATTGTTTTTAACAGCTTCAATCTGGCCCACAGAATTATTAACTAAGGTATTACCCTCTTTAATATTGTTCATAACATTATCAGCCTGGTCCTCCATCTCATCAGACATATAGCTTACATCGTTAATCTGACCAATAAGTTCATTCATTCTGCTGTTTGTCTCTTCTACCTGGGCTGACTGTTCTTCCGCTCCAGAAGCTACCTGTTGAATTGACTGACCTACCTGTTGAGCTGCAGCTGCAACTTCCTCACCTGAAGCAGATAATTCTTCACTTGATGCTGCCAGGTTATTTGCAATATCTGATACATTTTTAATAACACCTCTCAGCTGATTCTGCATTGTATTTAAAGCTCTGGCCAGAATTCCAATCTCATCATCACTATCTATATCTATTTTTTCAGCAGCAAGATTACCACTTGCTATCTCTTCTGCAAATTCGACCCCTAAATTAATAGGTTTGCTTATACTTTTAGTAATGAAAAATGCTATCACTGCTCCGATTCCTACAGCTATAATAAGAGCTATAATAAGCTCTCTAACTGCTGCCATCTGAACTGACTCCATTTTTTCTAACTGAAGTGCCTGCATCCTGTCCGCCTGAGCAATAAACTCACCTGCTTTGTTTTCCATTAAAGTCGCGTTTTCATCTTTTTCTAATTCCACACTGTGAATTTCTTCAAATATCTGCTCTGAATTTTCTAATTCAGCAATTATATTTTCAACAGATTTGATATTTGGTTCTGCACTAAATGAGTCTCTTAATTCAGCTGCAGTCTTTTTTGCTGTTTCAAAAGCCTGAAGAGTACTATCTGCATATTGATTTTTCTTTTCAGCATTAGCCAGATTAATTATGTAGTTTCTTTCCTGGAGCCCTATATTGTCAATATTTTCTAATAGTCTTTGTGAAAATAGGACTATATTTATCTTTGCATTTAATTCTTCTATGCTGACCCCGGAACCCCCAGATGAATTATATCTATTCAATAAGCTTTCAAACTCTCCCATCTGAACTTCTTTAATACTTGAAACCTGAAGCTTAAATTGTCTTTCTGCATTAATAAAATCAGTTCTCAATTCATTTTGCTGAAAAAGCAAATCAGAATATTTATTCACCAGATCTCTATATTCATTTGCTAATAACTGCATCTGATTAATTCTATCTTTATTAACCTGTTCTGTCATCAAAGCTTTGGTATCTTCACTTTCAGCTATCATATTGTCAATCTTAGAATTAATATCCTCAATATACTGCTCTTCTTCCCTCAGTATAAATTCTTTTTCTATTTTTCTAATTTCCAGACCAGATTTTGCAAATCCAGCAGCATCATTAGTGATTTGAACATCATTACTCACATTATTTAGACCGTTATAACCTATAATGGCCATAAATGCTGCTATAATAAGTAATATAGCAAAACCGCCTCCAATTTTAACACCTAAATTAAGATCTCTGAACACTTTAAACACCATAACATCCCCTTTAGACTACAAGTTAATTTAAACTTTCTGCTGCATGATATGAACTTCTTGCAAATGGCTGAGATACAACAGATTTAAAGCCTAATGATTCCCCAATTGATTTGTATTCTGCAAATAAATCTGGGGTAATAAATTCTGCTACTTTAAGATGCTGCTTAGATGGCTGTAGATACTGACCAATGGTTAATATCTCAACATTTTTTCTCCTTAAATCCTTCATTACCTCTACCACCTCATTTTTTTTCTCTCCCAGACCAACCATAATACCTGATTTTGTATATAATTCTGGCTTCAGTTCTTTCATTTTTTTCAGAACAAATAAAGACTGCTGATAATCTGCCTCCGGCCGCACACTGCTGTATAATCTGGGAACTGTTTCTACGTTATGATTAAAGACTTCAAAATCTGCTTCTGCCAGTTTTTTTAAGATCTCAATTTCACCCTGAAAATCAGGTGTTAAAAGTTCGATTTTAATCTCAGTTGATATTTTTTTTACTTCCTCAACAACTTTTATAAACTGGCTTACTCCACCATCTTTAAGATCATCTCTGGTTACAGATGTAATTACCACATACTTTAAATTAAGTCTTTTCACTGCTTCAGCAAGGTGGGATGGTTCCAGAGGATCGATTTTTTCCGGTGCGGCAGAATTAACAGCACAAAAACGGCAGTTTCTACTACAATTTTCACCTAAAATCATAAAGGTAGCAGTATTATTGGCAAAGCATTCTCCCTGATTGGGACATTCTGCACTACGGCAGACTGTATTTAAATTTAAGTCCTCAAGCGTCTCTTCGACTTTAACCCATTTATCCTGAGTATAAAGTCTTTTTTTTAGCCATTTTGGAAACTTTCCCTTCATTATCCAACACCCTTTCAAGTCTATAGTTTAAATTTTATCAACCTAAATATATGGTTTTTTTGATTATGATTCTTCTTTTATAACATTATTTTTTAAACTACCTATACCCTCAATTTTAATCTCAATTGTATCTCCTTGTTGTAAATAAATCGGAGTTTTTCTTGCAAATCCCACCCCGGCTGGAGTCCCGGTCATAATTACTGTACCGGGCTTTAAAGTCATATTAGTTGATAAATAACTCACCAGTTCTTTTACATCGAATATCATATCTGAGGTATTAGAATTCTGCATAATTTCACCATTAAGAATCGAACTTATTTTGCAATTATTAGGATCCAGATCAGTTTCTATTACAGGACCTATAGGAGCAAAAGTATCAAAAGATTTTGCTCTAGCCCACTGCTTATCAAGCTTTATCTGACAATCTCTTGCACTTACATCATTGGCACAGGTATATCCTAAGATATAATCATCGATTTCTTCTTTTTTTATATTCTTGCATTCTCTGCCAATAACTACAGCAAGTTCTGCTTCATAATCTACTTCATCTGCTGCCATTCTGGGTAAAATAATATTAGTATTTGGGCCCGTAAGGCTTGTTGTAGCTTTTAGAAAAATAATTGGTCTCTCGGGTATTCTAAGCCCACTTTCTTCTGCATGATGTTGATAATTAAGTCCAATTGCAATTATATTCGGTGGCTCAATTGGAGCCAGCAATTCTGCCTCATTTAATTTAGCTATTTTATCTCCTATTGAAAAATCACCAAATATATTTCCAGTGATTTGATAAACCTCATCACTTTTTAAAATTCCATAGTTAATTTCTGAATGTTGTCCTGGAATTTTATACCTTATTATTTTCATATTACTCCCCCTTTAATCGACTCCGTTACGTCAAATCTATATAATACTACTAATTATTTCTTAAGCATCATTTTCTCTGCTTTTTTCAGTTCAGTTTCATAATCAATTTTAATTCTTGCGACACCAGTATCAACTGCTGCCTGAGCAACTGCTGCAGCAACATATGGACCTACTCTTGGATCAAATGGTTTTGGAATCACATAATCTGGAGTTAGCTCTTTATTGTCTATCAAATTTGCTAATGCATAAGCAGCAGCCTTTTTCATTTCTTCGTTAATCTCTTTTGCTCGTACATCGAGAGCACCTCTAAAAATACCTGGAAATGCTAATACATTATTAACCTGATTTGGATAATCTGATCTTCCAGTTCCAACAATCTTAGCCCCGGCCGCTAAAGCATCTTCAGGCCAGATTTCAGGTTCAGGATTAGCCATCGCAAAAATTATTGGATCATCAGCCATTGATTTAACCATTTCTTTGTATAATAAATTTGCTGCAGAAACTCCAATAAATACATCTGCACCTTTAATTATATCTGCAAGATCTCCTTTTCTATTTTTGGGATTTGTTATTTTAGCTATTTCTCTGGTGCTTTCATCTAGATAAGGGCTGCCTTCATAAATAGCTCCATGAATATCAAGCGCTGTGATTTCACCAACCCCTTCAAAATTAAGTAATTTAATTATACTGGCTCCAGCAGCTCCAGCTCCATTTACTACTACTTTTATATCTTCTATATCTTTATCTAAAAGTATTAAAGAATTAATTAAAGCTGCCAGTGTAATAATTGCTGTACCGTGCTGATCATCATGAAATACAGGAATATTTAATTCTTTTTTTAAGCGCTCTTCAATTTCAAAACATTCTGGAGCTTTTATGTCTTCTAAATTAATTCCACCAAAACCGGTGCTAATCTTTTTACATTTTCTACTAATTTATCAGGATCAGATTCATCTAAACAGATTGGAAAAGCATCAACATTGGCAAATTCTTTAAATAATACTGCTTTTCCCTCCATTACTGGTAGAGAAGCTGAAGCGCCAATATTTCCTAGTCCTAAGACAGCACTACCATTACTGACCACAGCCACAAAATTAGACTTATTTGTATATTCATATATTTTATCTGGATCTTTTTCAATTTCTAAACATGGTGCTGCTACACCAGGTGAATATGCTAATGAAAGGTCATGCTCATTTTTAACTTGAACTTTTGTCTGAACCTGTAATTTACCCTGATTATCTTTATGAAGTTTTAAAGCTTCTTCATTTAAATTCATTTCTTCACCCCTCTTGAAATTCTGAAATAAACTTTACTTATTAAGATATTAGTCAATCTTGATTGTAGTTTTATATCAACTATTAGTTATTGCTGATTGAGCAGCAGCCAGTCTGGCAATAGGTACTCTAAAAGGTGAACATGATACATAGTCAAGTCCTATTTTGTGACAGAAATCAATTGATGAAGGGTCTCCACCATGTTCCCCACAGATTCCAAATTTTAAATCTGCTTTTGTTTTTTGCCCGAGTTTTACTGCCTGTTTTATCAAAGTTCCTACTCCAGCTTGATCAAGCACTGAAAACGGATCTTTTGAAAATATATCATTATTTAAATATTCTCCAATAAATTTACCAGCATCATCACGAGAAAAACCATATGTCATCTGAGTTAAATCATTAGTTCCAAATGAAAAGAAGTCAGCATAGACTGCTATTTTATCCGCAGTTAAAGCTGCTCTTGGAATCTCGATCATTGTTCCAATGCTGTAGTCTATCTCAGATCCTGAAGTTTCAATTACTTCTTGAGCAGTCTTTTCAACCACTTTACGCATAATCTTTAGCTCGTTATCTATTCCAACAAATGGAATCATAATATCTATTTTAACCTCAAAATCAAGCTCTTTTTTGATTTCTACTGCAGCTGTGATCAATGCTTTAACCTGCATTTTATAAATTTCAGGATAACTTATACCAAGTCGACATCCCCTGTGTCCAAGCATTGGATTTAATTCTTTTAGATCTTCTATAATTCTTTTAAGCCTATATTTTTCTATATCTAATTTTTCTGCAAGAGTCTCTATTTCCTCTTCTTTTTGAGGAAGGAATTCATGTAGTGGTGGATCCAATAGTCGAATTGTAACTGTTCGCTCTCCCATTACTTTAAGTATTTCCTTAAAATCCTTTTTTTGATAGGGAAAGAGCTTAGCCAGAGCTTTTTTTCTTTTTTTCTCTGAATCAGCTGTAATCATCTCCCGCATAGAATTAATTCTTTCGCTTTCAAAAAACATATGCTCTGTTCTGCAGAGACCGATTCCCTCTGCTCCGAAATCAAGTGCTATCTGAGTATCATATGCTGTATCTGCATTTGCATAAATACCTATCTTTCTAAATTCGTCTGCCCAATTCATAAGCTTTTTAAATTCGTCTTTAAGAGCCGTATCTTCACTCTCTACTATCCCCAAGTAGACAAGCCCTGTACTTCCATTTAAAGATATATAATCTCCTTCAGAAAATACTTTCGAATTTACTTTAAATTCTTTTGCTTTTTCATCTATTCTGATCTCCCCAGCAGCAGCAACACAACATTTGCCCATTCCTCTGGCAACCACAGCTGCATGAGAAGTCATACCTCCCCGTGATGTTAATACCCCATTTGCTTTTGCCATACCTTCGATATCTTCTGGTGATGTCTCTTTCCTGACAAGTATTACCTCTTCCCCACCACTAACCGCTTCTGCTGCATCTTCTGAATTAAAATATATCTTACCTGAAGCTGCACCTGGTGAAGCACCGAGTCCCTTAGTAATAACTTCAGCCTCATCTAAGGCATCTTCTTTAAAACTAGGATGTAATAGCTGTTTTATATCTTCTGGATTTATTCTCATTACAGCAGTTTCTTTATCGATCAGTTTTTCTTCTACCATATCAACTGCTATGTTTACTGCTGCATCTGCTGTTCTTTTACCTGTTCTTGTCTGTAAAAGATAAAGTTTACCCTCCTGAATTGTAAATTCAATATCCTGCATATCTTGATAGTGTTTTTCTAAAATCTCTGTAATCTTCATTAATTCTGAATATAGATCAGGCATTAAATCTTTAAGTTCTATAATATCTTTAGGTGTTCTGATACCAGCCACAACATCCTCACCCTGAGCATTAAGAAGAAACTCTCCAAACACCTTATTTTCACCAGTGGCTGGATTTCTGGTAAATGCAACTCCTGTACCTGATGTTTGACCAGTATTACCAAAGACCATTGTCTGTATATTTACTGCCGTACCCATATCATGAGGCATATCATTTATATTTCTATAAGAGATAGCCCTTTTATTATTCCAGGAACTAAAAACAGCTTTTACTGCCATTAAAAGCTGTTGTTCAACTTTTTGAGGAAATTCTCCCTTTTTTTCTTCTTTGTAAACATTTTTAAAAGCTGCTATAATTTCTTTAAGATCAGAGACGCTTAATTCAGTGTCATTTTTTAGATTTTTTTCTTCTTTTTTAGCCTCTAAAAATTTATCAAATTTATAATTTGGAATCCCCAACACAACATTCCCGAACATCTGAATCAATCTTCTGTAGCTATCGTAGGCAAATCTTGGATTACCTGTATTTTTCGCCAGCCCCTTAACACTTTTGTCATTTAAACCTAAATTTAATATTGTGTCCATCATTCCCGGCATAGAAAGGACTGCTCCTGATCTAACAGAAACTAATAAAGGATCTTTTTTATCTCCTAAACTTTTATTATTCTTTATTTCTAGTTCTCTCAGTTCAGCAAAAATATTTTCTTTAAGGTTTTGGTTCAATATTTCATTATTTTCCAGATAATCTATACACGCTTCTGTAGTTATTGTAAAACCGGGAGGAACAGGGAGGCCAATATTATTCATCTCAGCAAGATTGGCACCCTTTCCACCAAGCATTGGCTTCATCTCTTTATTTCCATCTTCAAATTTATAGATATATTTTCTCAATAAAACCCCTCCGTATAAGCTATAAATATTATCTTTAGTGATCTTTAAGAGTAGGAACTGTCAAACTTCCCTGTGGCATAATATATGTTGTATAATCTCCATCATATTTTTTCTCAAGATAATCTACTGCTTGACTAAGATTAGATAATTTTTTTAGAAACATATTCTCAGTATCTTCTTTACTAAGTGCAGATAGGAGAATAACATCTTTTTCTTTTGCTACTTTCGAAACTGCAAAAGCCTTATGTCCCCCTATTAAAAACTTTTCCTTGATCCTCTTAATATTATCTTCAGGTTTTTTAGCTTCTTTCATCCAGCATTCAAAGCGTTCTTCTCCTAAACCTTCTGAACACTCTGCAACCCAGATAATCGTTCCACCTTTTTTAACAGCATGGTCAGCATGATCAAGTGCTTTTTGGGCCTGATAAACATTTATATCTCTTGGAAAACCACCTGAACTTACAATCGCAGCATCTGCCTTTTCCTCAATCCCTACATAATACATTTCTGCTGAAATATCAATCCCGGCATTCCAGGCTTCTCTAAGATTACCTGATACAACTTTTACAATTTCTCTGCTGCTGTTTGTCACAACATTCACTATAAAATCAACACCAAGCATTTCTGCAGCTTCAAACATCTCATTATTGATAGGATTTTCTGCAAGCGAGGGATTTTCTGCCATTACTCTAACCATATTAGCATGATTATTTTCTATGGACTGTCTATCTGCAACTCCAGGCAGTATAGATTTTCGTCCTCCTGAAAATCCAGCCATATAATGTGGTAATATAACCCCTGTGGTAATAACAAAATCTGCATCTGCAACAATCTTGTTTATTTTCAGCTGACTGCCGGTGCTCAATTTGCCAATATTTACAACTTCTCCATCACAGTCGTGATGGTGAAAATTGTATTCATCATGTATTTCCTGACCGAATATATCTATATTTTGTTGATCAGAATGTGGCTCATGAACACCAGTAGCTACAACAAAAGTTACCTTATCTTTTGTTATACCGGCTTTTTCGATAGTTTTTAATAAAGGAGGCAGCATGTAATTATAAGGTGTAAATCTTGTTACATCATTTACAACAATTACAAGACTGTTTATCTCTTTTTCTTCCAAAAGCTCCAGCAGAGCTTTGGCAGCAATTGGATTCTTGAGCGAATCTTCTACCTCTTTTAGAGGGTCATCCAGTTCTTTTTTCTCTGCAGCTTTAAGAACTTTAAGCACTCTATCTTCTGAAATGTCAAATTCAAGTTTTGTTTTTCCATATTTTATTTCCATTTTACAGCTTCCTTTCCAGCTTAATCCATAATTCTAGTTTTGAAATTCAGCTCTACTAATATTTATAAATTTGTTTCTCTCTTTTTATCTATTATTCATTCCTATTAATTATCCTTTTTATTTAAGAGATAATCTTTTATACTTTCTACTGCCTGTTTACCAGCACCCATAGCTTTAATAACTGTTGCTGCACCGGTAACAACATCTCCACCGGCATATACTCCTTCTCTACTTGTCTGCTGATTGTTATTGACTATTATTCCACCCCAGCTTTCAGTATCTAAATCCTTTGTATTTCTGGTTAATAAAGGATTGGGGTTCTGACCTATAGCAATGATCACTGTATCCACATCAAGCATCCAGTTTGAATCCTCAATCGGAATTGGTCTTCTTCTACCTGAATCATCTTTTTCTCCAAGTTCCATTTTCAGACACTCCATCTGATCGATACAGCCGTCTTTTCCATGAATTGCAACAGGATTATTGAGCAGCTTAAGTTCTATTCCTTCTTCTTCTGCATGATGAATTTCTTCTGATCTTGCCGGCATTTGATTTCTGGCACGTCTATAAACTATAAATACATCTTTAGCTCCAAGTCTCTTGGCTGTTCTAGCTGAGTCCATAGCAACATTTCCTGCTCCTACAACCGCAACCTTATCTCCTACTATAACAGGAGTCTTATACTCAGGATATTTAAATGCCTTCATTAGATTAACCCTTGTTAAAAATTCATTTGCAGAATATACTCCATTTAAGTTTTCACCTGGTATACCTAAAAATCTAGGTAGACCGGCCCCCACTCCTATAAATATTGATTCATAGCCCTGTTCAAATATTTCATCTATTGTTAGTGATTTACCTACCACGACATTGAGTCTAATATCAACTCCCAATTCTTTGATGGATTCTACCTCTTTATCAACAATAGTTTTTGGAAGTCTGAACTCAGGTATTCCATAACGAAGCACACCACCGGTGTCATGAAGAGCCTCAAAGACAGTTACTTCAAGTCCATATTTTGCCAAATCAGCCGCAGCTGTTAAACCAGCTGGTCCGGAACCGATTACTGCTACCTTTCTCCCCTTAAGTTCTGGAATTACCATCTTTTCTATCTCTTTAGGCGATGATTTATCTGAACCTCTTTCCATATTATAATCTGATACATATCTCTCTAATCTACCTATAGCAACAGGCTCATTTTTAATCCCCATCACACAGAGATCTTCACACTGTTCCTCCTGGGGACAGACTCGTCCACAGACAGCAGGAAGGCTGTTTTTTGACTTGATTATTTGATTAGCTTCAACGACATTTCCATCTTTAATAGCTTGAATGAACTGAGGAATAGGTACTTTAACTGGACATCCGTCAATACAGGGCTGATCTTTGCACTGCAGACATCTTTCTGCCTCCATTAGCGCCTCTTGATCAGTATAACCAAAAGGAACTTCCTCATAGTTTTTAATTCGTTCTTTAGGATCCTGTTCTCTCATTGGAGTTTTCTTTTTCTGTAGGGCCATTAATTTACCTCCTCAGCTGAATTTAGTTTTACTACATTTTCTTCTTCATTCTGATAAAAGTTAAGTCTGTTCATTAATTCCTCAAAATCAACCTGATGAGCATCAAATGATGGTCCATCAACACAGGTGAATTTTGTTTCTCCTCCTACAGTTACCCTACAGGCTCCACACATACCTGTACCATCAACCATAATTGCATTTAAACTGACTATGGTTTCTATTCCATATTCTTCAGTCATATCTGCAACTGCCTTCATCATCGGCACAGGTCCAATAGCAACAACTAAATCTATATCTTTTTCATCTTTCAGTACATCCTTTAAAATCTCCGTTACAAAACCATGGCGGCCGTAGCTGCCATCATCTGTTGCAATATATAGTTTATCACTAAATTTATCTAATTCATCCTCTAAAATAATCAAATTCTTAGTTCTGGCACCTGTGATACTGATTACCTCAGCACCCTGTTCATAAAAGCCTTTAACTTTTGGATAGAGCAGAGCAGTTCCAGTCCCTCCTCCAAGTAAAACTACTTTCTTGCAGTCCTCCATCTCAATATGATGGCCTAAAGGACCAACTAAATCCTGCAGACAATCTCCAACTTCTAATTTGCCTAATTTTTTGGTAGAATAACCCACTTCCTGAAAAATAATAGTTATACTTCCTTCATCTCGATCATAATCAGCAATTGTAAGTGGAACTCTTTCTCCTTTTTCATCAACTCTTAAGATAATAAAATTTCCGGGCAGTGTTTTCGCAGCAATTAGTGGTGCCTTAATTTTAAGTTTTGTAATTGTTGGCACCAGTTTTTCTTTTTTGAGTACTGTATACATTTTTTCCTCCTATTGTTTTATTCTAAATTATACTAACTTTTTAAGATACTAAAAACTATAAATAAGTAAATAGATTTGCAGAAATTCAATCTAATTAAATAAATAAAATTTAATCATTATTTTTAATTCGATATTGTCTTACAACATCTAAAAAGTTTTCAAATTCCTGGTAGTAGATCCCAGCATTAAAATTAATATTAATCTCTGGCTTATCTGAAGAATTTGCCGTTGCTTTAAATTTACCCTGAAGTAGAGAAATATCAAGTTCTAAACTGCTTAATTTATCATAATAAATATCTTTCATTCGGTAGCCATAATAATCATCACTTATTTCTTCAAAACCTTCTTCAGTATATACTAAACCCTGGGTAGTAGCTAATAAAAGTTTAGCAGGTGAGGAGATAGGCGAATTTTCATCTCTTTCATCTATGCGTTTTCTCCTAATAAAAATAAGATCAATTATATCTTCATTTCTGGTAAAAGCAGAATTTTTGCTAACTATTTTCTTGAAAATATGATGAACTTCAAAATCTCCTTTTTTTATTTCTTTAATTTTTTCTTCTACAGATTTCATATTACTTCCTTTCTATACTGACTTTTATCAATAGTAAACTTTATAAAAAAATAGCAGAGGATAACTGGAAAATAACCCCTGCCATAATTTATAATCTATTACAATTATTTTTCCATTATTTTTTTAGCTTTTTCAAGTTCGTCTTCATAGCTGATTTCAATTCTTGCTGCTTTTGTATCTATTGCAGCCTGAGCAACTGCTGCAGCTACATGTGGACCAACCCTGGGATCAAAGGGTTTTGGTATTACATAATCTGGTTTTAAATCATCTTCGGCAATTAGATCTGCTAAAGCATAAGCTGCTGCCTGTTTCATCTTTTTATTTATTTCTTTTGCTCTCACATCAAGTGCTCCCCGGAAGATACCAGGAAATGCCAGCACATTGTTTACCTGATTTGGGAAATCAGAACGGCCTGTACCTACAATTTTAGCACCTGCTTCAAATGCCTTATCTGGCATTATTTCTGGGACTGGATTTGCCATAGCAAAAATAATAGGATCTGTATTCATTGATCTTACCATATCTTTTGATACTAGATCGGCAATTGAAACACCGATAAATACATCTGTTCCCTTCATAATCTCGGCTAGTCCGCCAGCTTTATTATCTTTATTGGTTATTTTGGCCAGTTCTTTTTTGCTATCATTAAGATTATCTCTGCCTTCATAGATAGCTCCTTTGCTGTCTAAAGCAATAATATCTTTTACTCCTTCTGCTATCAGGAGATCTATTATACTTACTCCAGCAGCACCTGCACCATTTACAACAACCTTGATATCTTCAATTTTCTTATCTACTATCTTGAGAGAATTGATAAGTCCTGCAATAGTAATAATTGCTGTACCGTGCTGGTCATCATGGAAAACAGGTATGTTTAATTCTTCTTTTAACCTTTCTTCAATATAGAAACATTTTGGTGCTTTAATATCCTCCAGATTTATTCCACCCCAGACAGACTCCATTTTTTTAACAATCTCTATAAGTTTATCTGGATCAGATTCATCAAGACAGATTGGGAAAGCATCTACCCCTCCAAACTCCTTAAAAAGAACTGCTTTACCTTCCATAACAGGCATTGAAGCTGCCGCTCCAATATCTCCAAGTCCTAATACAGCACTACCATCACTAACTACAGCAACGAAATTCGCTTTATTAGTATAATCATAAATTTTATCATTATCTTTTTCAATTTCTAAACAGGGTGCAGCAACACCAGGTGAATAAGCCAGTGATAAATCATGTTCATCTTTGACAGCTACCTTAGTTTTAACCATTAATTTACCCTGATTATCTTTATGCATTTTCAGAGCTTCTTCATTTAAATTCATTTAATAAACAACTCCTCTTTTAGCTCAATTATTCAAGAGCTTAAATTAAAAAACCTATTTATTTCCAAGATTAATAACGATCTATAAATCATTTTAAAAAGCATTTAGAAATGGACTGCTAAACCATTTACATCTTCTGCTGCCTCTTTAACAGATTCAGAAAGAGTTGGATGAGCATGGATTGTATTAGCAAGTACCTCTGAAGTTGATTCAAGTTTAATTGCAATTACTGCTTCTGCAATTAAATCTGTTGCATGTGGACCCACAATTTGCGCCCCCAGTATCTGATCCCACTTTTTATCAGATATAATTTTAACAAATCCTTCTTCAGAACCTACTGCAATTGCCTTTCCACTGGCTTTAAAAGGAAAGCGTCCTACTTTAATTTCATAGCCCTCTTCTTTAGCTTCTTCTTCAGTCATCCCTACACTTGCGATTTCCGGGAGTGAATAAACAGCATTTGGAATCAAATTATCTCTCAGCTCATAATCTCCCTTAATGTTCTTAACAGCTGTAATTCCCTCTGCAGATGCCTCATGTGCTAAGAGCATTCCTCCAGTTACATCACCAACTGCATAGATACCAGGGATACTTGTTTCCATATGAGAATCAACTTTAATAAACCCATTTTCCATTTCTAAGTCTAAATTTTCTAAACCAGAAAATACAGGTTTACGTCCAACTGCTGCCAGCACTTTATCTGCAGTAATTTGATCAACTTTTTCAGACTCAATTTTAACAATAAGTTCATCATTTTGCTCCATAATTTCAGTTACTTTAGAACTGGTTAGAAGCTTAACTCCCTGATTCTTAAGAGCTTTCTTTACGACATTAGCCATTTCTTGATCGAAATTTACTAATATATTATCTAAAATTTCGACTATAGTAACTTCTACTTCCAGACTGGAATAGATTGAAGCCATTTCAACTCCAATCACCCCTCCCCCAATAATTACTATCCTATCTGGAAGTTCATCTAAATCAAGAGCTTCTCTGCTGTTCATTACACCAGGAAGATCAATGCCTTTTAAACCAGGCATAATCGGTTCTGAACCTGTAGCAATAATAATATTTTCAGCCCATATCTTTTTATCTTCTTCTGCAGTTATCTTTATTTCATGTTCGTTTACTGCTTCTGCCATACCTTTGATCAAATCTACACCGTTCTTTTTAAATAGGCCCCTGATACCACCAGTTAATTTGCCTACTACTTTGTTTTTGCGTTCTCTCATCTTTTTCCAATCTATGCTGTATCCTTCTACATTAATTCCAAACTCATCCATTCTCTTTAGTTCATGAATCAGTTCTGTATGTTTTAGATAAGCTTTTGTTGGAATACAGCCCCGGTTTAAGCAGGTTCCTCCAACAACCTCTTTTTCTATTACAGCAACTTTGAGCCCTAACTGAGCGGCTCGAATTGCTGCAACATATCCCCCAGGTCCACCCCCTATTACTGCTATATCATATTTTTCCATAATTATAACCTCCATCAATTTCAATTATATATAAATAGTTGCTCTAAAGTATTTCTTCTAAAATATCTACGATTCCCTCTGTACTTTCGGCAATATAAGAACCAGCTTCTCTAAGTACTTTTTCTTTATTTTCTGCACTACCTGTACCATCTGGAGCAACAATTGCACCAGCATGACCCATACTGGTATCTTTAGGTGCATTTTTTCCGGCTATCAGAGAAACAACTGGCTTAGTTACATTTTCTTTTATATATTCTGCAGCAATTTCTTCATCGCTTCCGCCAATTTCTCCAATTAGAACGATAACTTCTGTTTCTGGATCTTCTTCTAAAAGCGGCAGCATCTCTACAAATGGAGAGCCGGGTATCATATCTCCACCAATACCGATAGCTGTTGATTGACCAATTCCTCTACTAGTCATCATAAATACTGTTTCATAACAGTTTGTAGCACTTCTTGAAAGAACAGCTACTTTGCCTGGTGAGAAAATCCGATGAGCCATAAACCCAGCTTTAGATTTTCCCGGAGAAATTACACCAAATGAATTAGGTCCAATTACTGTAGCACCATATTTTTTAGAATGATGGTAGACTTCTAACATGTCATGAACAGGTACACCTTCAGCAATTGTCATAATTAACTTTATACCGGCATCTAAGGCTTCAAAAGCACCTTCTTTTGTAAATCTAGGAGGTACAAATAAGACACTTGCATTTGCATTATGTTTTTCTACTGCCTCTGCTACTGTATCATAGACAGGTACTCCTAAGACTTCCTGACCACCTCTACCAGGTGTAACACCAGCTACTACATTAGTGCCGTATTCAAGCATCTGCTCGGTGTGGAATTTACCTTCTCTTCCTGTAATTCCCTGAACAATTAATCTCGTATCATTATCCACTAAAATGCTCATATAATTTGTCCACCCCTTCCAGAATGCTGTCAGCAGAAACAACAGTATCTTTCATACTATGAATTATTTCCAATCCTGCTTCTTTGTTAGTTCCTTCAAC
Organism: Halanaerobium sp.; assembly: GCA_046260625.1. GTDB lineage: Bacteria > Bacillota > Halanaerobiia > Halanaerobiales > Halanaerobiaceae > Halanaerobium. The sequence goes on from JBHEOV010000003.1 coordinate 26,608, forward strand.
TCTAATAATTACTTTTTTGTCTCCGACTGAGTCTCCAGCCATTTTTAAACCATTTGCAATTTCGTCACAGCGGGTTATACCACCAAAGATATTAATTAACAGTACCTCAACATCATCATTTGCAAGCACAATTTCAATTGCTTCTTTAACTCTATCAGCTGTTGCTCCCCCACCAAGGTCAAGTGCACAGCTAACTTCCATGCCTTTTTGTGTGATTAAATCTATTGAAGACATTATCATTCCAGAACCATTACTAATTACTCCAATCTTACCATTATCTCTGATTGGAATATAGAGAAAATCATATTTTCTGGCAGCTATAACTTTTTCATCTTCAGTTAATTCATCTCTGAATTCCAGGATATCTTCATGTCTAAACAATGAATTATCATCAATATCAATTTTACCATCTACTGCAATTAAATCTCCAGATTTATCAATTACAAGTGGATTAATTTCAGCCAGCAGACAGTCATACTCCCTAAATAGTTTATAGAGATTTTCTACTAACTCATATAATGGTTTTAAATAATCTGTATCAATATCAAAATAATTAACCAGATATCTGATCATATATGGTTTGATACCCATCATTGGATTTATCGTTATTTTTGCAATTTTCTCTGGCGTTTCTTTGGCTGTTTCTTCAATATCTACTCCACCTTCTGTACTAAAGATAAGTAATGGAGTTTTTGTTTTGCGATCTAGAGTTATACTTAAATACCACTCTTTGTCGACATCAATCATATCTACAACAAAAAGTTTCTTAACTTCTAAACCTTTAATCTTAGTACCAAGTAAATTTCGACTTATTTCTTTTACTTCTTCTGCATTATCTGCAAATTTAATTCCTCCAGCTTTACCTCGACCACCGGTCTGCACCTGAGCTTTTACAACTACAGGATATTTCTCAATTTCTGCACCAAAATCAATACCTCGAGTCGGCTCATCATCCTGTAGTGTATCATCAAAATCTGCAGCCGAATCTATAACAAAACCCTTGTTTGAAGGAATATTATAATTATAGAACAACTCCATGGATTTATATTCTAATAGTTTCAATCTAACACTTCCCTTCTATAATACTGTTTCTACGCCCAAAATTCTTCGTCACTAGGCACTTCTACATCTTCGAGTAAATAAGCTATTTTGGTTGTATTTAACAAATGCTTAAAATAAAAGTTCTCAGATATACTGTTATTACCCCAGGTTCCACAGCCTAAAGTAGTAGTAGGTTCTAAACCATTAGTAAAACTACCTCCAACTGTCAGTGAACAGGCTGCATTTACAATTACTCTAGAAACAGTAACTGCTTCTGCAATTTTTTCTATATTTTTTTCATTATGAGAATGCACAGCTACACTGTGACCTGTACCTTCAATATTAAGATTTGTCTGAGCAATATCAATTGCCTCATCCAGATCACTATAAGCATAGGCAGTGTTTACAGGAAAGATTTTCTCTTTTCTAAATACATCAGTCTTATTTTCTTTATCTCCCTTAATTAAAAGCATTACTGTATCCTCTGGAATATCTAAACCAATTTCAGCTGCAATTTTTGGAGCAGGCTGACCAACCATTTTTTTATTAATATGTCCGTCGGGGAATAATACATCCGCTAATTTAGCTTTTTCTTGATCATCTTCTATATAATAAACCTTATTTGCTTTAAATATTTCAACTGCTTCCTCATATTTTTCTTCTGGAAGAATAGAAGTCTGCTCTCCAGAACAGATAATACCATTATCAAAAGTTCTTCCAGTAATGATAGTTTTAACTGCTTCCTTAAGCTCAGCATCTCTATCTACAATACACTGCACATTACCCTGTCCTACACCATAAGATGGTCTACCACTGCTGTAAGCAGCTTTAACCATAGCATGGCCACCAGTAGCTACAACAACATCACAGGCTGCCATCAGTTCATTTGTTTTTTCTATAGAAGGTTCTTTAATAATTTGCACTAAATTTTCAGGTGCATTATAGCTGCTTAAGATCTCATTAAACAGATCAATTGAATACACAGCAGACTTTAAAGAAGCAGGATGAGAAGAAACGATAATTGAATTTTTACCTTTAATAGCATTTACTATATTATTCATCGCTGTTACAACAGGATTAGTTACTGGAGTAAGTGCTGCCACAACTCCTACTGGTTTTGCAAATGTTACCAGACCTTTTTCTTCATCTCTCTCTATGATTCCCATAGATTTTCTGCCTTTAAGACCCTTCCACATAATTTTTGCTTTACCTAAGTGTTTTTTTACTTTATCTTCATAAATCCCCATATTTGTTTCTTCATAAATCATTTTTGCAAACTCTTCTGCCCGATCATATACTAATTTGGTTATATCTTTAATTATTTGATCTACTTCTTCCTGCCCAAAATTCTTTTCAAATTCCTTTTGTGCCTTTTTTGCATTCTCTACCATTAATTTAATTTCTTTACTCATAAAATAAACCCCTTTCGTATTTAAAAAATATTAAATAAATAATTCCTGATAAATAAATTATTTTAGACTTAATAAATATTTAGCTATAATTCTTTATTATTTAAAAGTGTTAACTGTTAACACTAAAGGATAAAACTCCTTAAGTTTTACTCTTCTAATTTAACACATTTCAAACTTAAGGAGAATTATTTTAAAATAAACTAAGAGATTCTATCTTAGTAGTCCCAGCAGTTAATTAATCTATCAGATGGGAACTTAGTTATTACTTTACATCCATCTTTTGTTACAATTACCTGTTCTTCAATTCTTGCTGCATTGCCCTCTTCACCATAATAAGTTTCAACAGCAAAGTGCATGTTTTCCTTAATTTCTACAGGGTTTTCACTAGAGTGACCAACAGTAATTGTAGGTTTTGACCAGTGAGAAATACCAATACCATGACCTAACTGTAAAGCTAATCCTTCATGCTTGCTGTCCAGCCCCATCTCTTTCCAGTCCGGCCAGCACTCAGCAACATCTGCTGTTGTTGCTCCCGGCTTAATCTTATCAATCGCACAGTTAACAAGATCAGAACACTTTTGATAAATTTCTTTCTGTTGTTCTGTAGGTTCTCCACAGGAGAAGGTTCTGTAATAGCATGTTTTATAGCCATTAAAGTCATTAACTACATCCATAAATACTAAATCACCAGGTCTAATAATTCTATCTGATGCATCATGTGGATGTGGGAAAGCTCTGTCACCAGAAATTGCATTAACATTAAGTACATTTTCTGCACCAAGTTCATGTAGACGATATCTCATTAAGGCAACAAGTTCATTTTCTTTAACTCCTGGCTTACAGAATTCTACTATATCTGCATAAGCACCATCTACCATTGCAGCTGACATTTCAATTAACTGCAGCTCTTCTTTAGTTTTGATGGTTTGTGCATCAAGCATTGTCTGCTGACCATCAACAATATTCATATTAAATTTCATAAACGCCTGCATTAAAGGAACTGTCAGAATATCTACTCCTACAGGTTCATCTTCAAGACCGTACTCTTTTAAAATTTCATAGACTTCTTTAATTCCCGCTTCTGATCCACCACCAGGAATTGTACCTCTCATATCACCTACTGCAGGTCTAATGTTTTCCTCTTTCAACCAGGGAGTCATCAACTTTTTAGTAGGAACTGCACTTCCGATTTCAAAGAGAATTGGCTCCTGTCCTTTGGGTAATAATGCATATCTACCTAACTTATCTCTGGACCACTCACCTACTTTGGTACTTGTAATATATCTTATGTTATCTGGGTCATAAACGAGCATTGCTCCTACTCCATCTTTTTCCATCTGCTCTCTTGTCTTACGAAGTCTATCTTTTCTCAGTTTTGCATAGTCTACTCTCATTTCATGGTCTACACCCATTATTCCATATGTCATTTTTTTTCCTCCTATTATTTGATTAATTAAAAAGATATTTTAAATCAACTTAGCTTCAGAAACTAAACAAGTTTATTTAGTTATTAAATCTATTTTAGGAAAAGTCCAGGCCACCATTAACATTAATTAACTGACCTGTTACATAAGAACCAGCTTCACTTGCTAACCAGATGATAGCTCCAGCCATGTCTTTACCATATCCATATCTGCTTAAAGGAATTTCTTCTAATTCTACTTCTTTCATTTCTTCAAAAGTAATACCTCTCTCTTCAGCATCTGCTTCAACAAAAGCCCAGTGCATTTCGGAAGCCGCTAGACCAGGACAGAGAGCATTAACATTTACATTATAAGGAGCCATTTCTAATGAAAGTGATTGAGTCATTGTGTGAACTGCTCCTTTAGAAGCACCATAAGTAGCTGATCCACCATGTCCTACTTTACCGAAGAATGAGCCAGTATTAACAATAGTACCGCTCTTTTGTTTCTTCATCTGCTTGGCAGCATGTTTACAGCCAAAGAACATACCTTTAAAGTTAACAGCAAGAATTTTATCTATGGTTTCTTCTGGAGTTTCATATACATTACCAGTTTCAATATGAATCCCTGCATTATTATACATAATATCCAGGCTTCCATATTTCTCTACAGTTTCTTCAACTATAGCTTTAACATCTTCTTCTTTAGATACATCTACAATTTTAGCAAAACCTTTTAATCCAGGATTATCTTTTTTAATTTCTGCAAAAGTATCTTTAACTTTATCCTGAATATCTCCCATAACAACAATACAGCCCTCTTCAGCTAGCTTTCTGGCAGCACCAGCACCTATACCCTGGGCAGACCCATTAACAATCGCTACTTTTCCTTCAACACTTGTAAATTCACTCATTTGATTCACTCCTTTTAATTTTTTATTTTAATTGCAATTTAAATTTATATTAAACCTCTTTTACTGTCTGCAGATCTTTTTTAATAAGTTCTACAGGATTATCATTTTTAAGACTAAGAGGTTTACGATCATAATAGTTTTCAAAGACTATCCAGCCTGAATAATTATGTTTTTTTAGAACTTCCATTGTTTCAAAAAATCCTGTATCTCCTGCTCCCAATAAAGCCCCACTTAAATCTTTGTTTTTACCATCTTTTACATGGACCTGGCAGACATAATCAATTAGTTCTTCTAAAATTTCTGCAATATTATAGCCTTTATGCAAAAAATGATTTTGGGAATCGAAATATAATTTTATATTATCTCTATCAACTTCTGCTATTAATCTTTTTATCTCAGAAACTGACAGGGTATTTTCAGTTGCAATTGTAATTCCTTTGCCTTTAGCATAATCACAACCTTTTTGGAGATAACTAGCAGCTTCTTTAAATTTATCTTCATTAGTAATTTCACTTTCTACAAAACTTGGAACCATAACAACAGGTATCTTCATTGTTTCTGCTGCATCAATAGTTTTAATTAGTGCTTTATCCATTAATTCTCTTGTTTCAGTTCCTTCTGGATCTGTCATTGCTACCTCATCTAATTCTCTAATAGTAATCGAGGGAAATGAAATCTCATATTTTTCAGCTAGTTTTAAATAAGCTTCTTGCACAAAATTATTTGAAAGCAGAAAGCCGCGCGAGCTGTGACCAATATCCAGCTGTATACCATCTAAACCTATCTCAGATGCTAACTTACAGCCATATGGTCCTTCCATCGGTAAAGACCAATGACAGATTCCAATCTTATTATCCATCAATAATCACCTGCCTTATTTATAGTATTAAAATTTTATTATCCTATTTCTGATACTTTAACAGGTCTATTTTCGTCATATGATTTTTGAGCTGCAATTGATAAAACAACTGCTTTTCTTCCATCTTCACCAGTAACCGGAGGTTCTTCATCATTATAAACAGACTCTACAAATGCTTTTACTTCTCCAAAAAATGCTTCCGGATATCTCTCCATATTAAAATATAACGGCACATCTTTGTGAGTACCTTCTGGATTAGTTAACTCCACCTGATTTGGTCTTTCATTTTTGGCAATTGCACAGCCTTTTGAACCAAATACTTCCACTCGCTGGTCATAACTGTAACCAGTTTGTCTGGAATTATTGATAGATCCAACTGCCCCATTGGCAAATTTAAAGCTAATCATTGTTGTATCTAAATCACCGAGTTCTCCTATTCTCTCATCAACTAAAACACTTCCTGCTGCATATACTTCAACAATTTCATCTTCTGCTAAAAATCTTGCCATATCAAAATCATGGACAGAAGTATCAAAGAAAATTCCTCCACATACCTTTAAATATTCAAGATGTGGTGGTTTTGGATCTCTACTGGTAATATTAACTATGTGCGGATCTCCTACATTTCCATTAACAACATGTTCTTTAGCTTTCATAAAAGTTGGATCAAAACGTCTGTTAAAACCTACCATGAATTTTACTCCACACTCATCCACTATATTTAAAACCTCATCTATATCTTCAAGTGATAAGGCTATTGGTTTTTCACAGAAAATATCTTTGCCAGCTCTGGCTGTCTCTTTGATTATTTGTTCATGAGTATCTGTTGAAGTTGCTATTACAACAGCTTGAATGTCATCACGTTCAAGTATTTCTTTATAATCATCATAAAGTTCAACACCTTCAATACCAACTGCTTCTGCTCTTTCTATAGAAATATCGGAAACACAAACTAATTCTGCTTCAGGAATTTTATAGGCGATATTTTTGGAATGAATCTGTCCCTGTCTTCCCATTCCTAAAACAGCAACCCTGACCTTCTCTCTATCAGAAGTAAATTTTTTTTTCATAATAAGACTCCTTTTTAAAATATTTTCATTATAGTTATACTGCACATACAGCTTCAGCATGACTTGTTATTGATTCAATTAATTTTGCTTCGGTAACTTCTTCATCTGTAAATTCACCAGTTTGTTTTCCCTGATGCATGGTTATTATGCGGTGACTAACTCCCAATATTTCAGGAATTTCTGAAGAAATAACAAGAACAGCCATCCCTTTTTCTGCCAGTTCACCGATTAAATTATGGATTTCTGCTTTAGAGCCAACATCAATACCTATTGTAGGCTCATCAAGAATTAATAAGTCTGGATCTAAACATAACCATTTACCTATTACTATTTTTTGCTGGTTTCCTCCACTCAAATTCATTACCTTTTGACCAGGACCGGTTGTACTGATTGATAGCCTGGCTTTATATTTATCAAAAATATCATTTACTTCATTTTGTTTAATAAATCCATTGTTATGAGTTACGGGTAATTTAGCAAGACTCATATTATCGAGAGTACTCATACCAAGAACTAAGCCCTGTTCTTTACGGCTTTCCGGGACTAAGCCAATTCCATTACTTACAGCTATTTTAGAGTTTTCTATATTTACCTCCTGGCCATTTAAATATATTGTACCCGAATCCGCTTTTCTGATTCCAAATATAGTCTCAACAACTTCTGTTCTACCAGCACCCAAAAGACCGTAGAGACCAAGAACTTCACCTTTTTTGATACTAAAATTCATATCTTCAAATTCGTTTTTTCTGCTTAAACCTTCTACTCTGATGACCTCTTCTCCATATTCTTTAATTTTTTTAGAGGCAAAAAAGTCTTCAATATTTCGTCCAATCATTTTTTTGGTAATTTCTGGCTCATCTGTTTTATCTGTCTCTAATGTATCAACTAATTTTCCATCTCTTAAAACAGTAATATTATCAGATACCTCGAAAATTTCATCTAATTTATGAGAAATGTAAACTATTCCAATACCCTGTTCTTTCAATAACTCAATGTTTTTATAAAGAACCTTAATTTCTTCCTGAGTTAAAGATGCTGTTGGTTCATCAAAAATAACAATATTTGCATCATAAGAAATCGCTCTGGCTATTTCTACCATCTGTTGATGAGCGACTGTAAGATCCTGAACCAGATCTGAAGGTTCAAATTGGCAGCCCAATTTTTTAATTGCTTCTCTAGCATTTTGATTTAATTTATTCCAGTCAATTCTACCACCTTTTTTCTTGGGAAAACTTCCAAGAAGAATGTTTTCTGCAACAGTCATCTGTGGTACAAGAGAAAGTTCCTGGTGAATTAAAATTATACCTTTTTTCTTTGCATCGAGAGGACTACTAAATTTTACTTTTTTACCCATATAATTAATAGTACCTTCTTCAGGAATATGAATACCTGCCAAAACTTTCATTAGAGTTGACTTTCCAGCTCCATTTTCCCCAACTAAAGCATGGACTTCTCCAGTATTTACTTCAAAAGATACATTATCTACTGCTTTAACTCCGGGAAAAACTTTAGTTATGTTTTTTAATTCTAATATTGTTTCTTTATTATTAATAATGGAAATCACCTACTTTCAGGTTAAAAAAATTGTTTTAAATAATAATATAAAATGTTTTTATAATTCTGCAGAAGGAATAAAACCTTCTGCAGAATTTTAGATTTAAATCTATCTTAATCTATTTTACCAGGTTGGTCTATCAAACTCATCAATATTTTCATCAGTAACTTTTGGAGTATCGAAGTAATTAAAGAATTCTACTTCTTCTCCTTTAGCTAATTTAAGAGCGATTTCCGCAGTATAATTTGCGTCATCTATTGGTGACTGATAAAGAGTTCCATAAAGAACATCTGCATCTTTCATTTCATCATAACCATCTGCAAACATAGTTGCACTGGTCATTTTTAGGTCACTACCTCTATCAGCAGAATCTATAGCATTGATAGCTCCGACTCCCATGTTATCATCACCAACATAAACTCCGTCAATTTCGCCTTCATCATACTTGGTTAAATAATTTTCCATAACTTCCTGGGATTTTTCTCTATTCCAGTCTGCGGGTTGAGTTTCAATTATTTCTAAACCAGGATAATTTGCTTCTACTTCCTGATGGAATCCTGCTGATCTTTCTTCTGCAGTAATATATCCAGGTGTACCCATAATCTCAACTATTTTACCTTCCCCATCAAGTGCTTCTGCCATCATCTGAGCGGCATATTCTCCCTGAGTAATATTATCAGGACCGGCAAATGCTTTAACTAGATCAAAACCGCTTTCGTCAATTTTTGAATTTGCAATTAAAACTGGAACACCTTGCTGCTGAACCTGTCTTAATACTGGAACTATTGCCTGTCCAGAAACAGGCCAAACAACAATTACATCTACTCCTCTTGTCAATAAATCCTGGATTTGATTTACCTGTCTCATTGGTTCTCCCCGTGCATCTAAAATAGTATACTCTACACCAAGTTCATCACATTTTTCTCTAAAAGCTTCATCATGTAGGGTCTGATAACTATCTACTCCTGTATTATTTGCTGTCATTCCAATCACAATATCTTCATTCTCCTGTGCCATAACCAGACCACTAGTTGTAATAAGAATTAAGCTTAAAACTAGAATAATAAATAATTTTTTCAATTTAATTTGCCCCCTTATATTTTTAGAAATTATAAATATGCTAAAACTTTTTCTGTCAAGCAACATAACTTTTACTCTAGTTATTTTTTACCACCTCCACTCATATTCTGAATTTTTAAATCAGCTTAAGACTTAACAGGCTCAAATTTCTTACCAATGTAGATTACAAGTATCAGAATAATTCCCATAATTAGCATATTGTAAAAAGTATGAACATTCATTAAATTTAAGCCGTTATTTAAGATACCAATAACCAGAATTCCCCCAAGAGTTCTGATTAAATTCCCATAACCACCTTTTAGATTTGTACCTCCAAGAACTACTGCAATAATTACCCATAAATGATCCATTCTTCCTAAATTAGTAGTGGCTGTATTCATTCTAGATGCAGCAATTATTCCTGCGATTGCTGCCATTCCTCCACTTAGCATAAAATTAATTATTATATGTTTTTTTACATTAATTCCTGCTTTTTCAGCAGCATCCTGATTGCCTCCAATTGCATATGCATTTCTGCCGTGAGATGTATTTCTTAGTACATATTCTCCAATTATCAATAAGACAAAGAATATAATCGCAGGTAAGGGTATAAATCCAATCCTTGTCGAAGAAAGATATGTGAAAGTTAAATTAGTTCCCATAATTGCCCTCTCACCTGTATAGACAAATAATAAGCCCTTTACCCCAATCATAGCTGCCAGTGTTACTATAAAGGCATTGATTTCTGCTTTGGCTACAAAGATTCCATTAATAGCTCCGATTATTAGCCCAACCGCTAAGGCTATAAGAACTGAAGGTACTATACCTAGAGATTGAAAACCAATTACTACAGCAGCACACAGTGCATATATCATACCAATTGAAAGGTCAATATTGCCGTTAAGAATTACATAGGTCATACCGATAGCCATTATTCCGTTAATTGAAGTCTGCAGTAATATGTTTTGGAAATTTCCAAAGGTAAAAAAGTTAGCAGTCATAACTCCAAAAAATATTAAACTAAAAACAAGTATAATCCAAATAGATTGTTCTCTTATGAATTTTTTTATCTGATTTTTCATGCCCATAGTTTCCCCCTTTTAGAGGCAACGTCCATCCAGACAGCGCCAATAATAATTCCCCACTGTACAATCCACTGCACATAATAGGGAAAACCTAACATTATGAATGCATTGCTGAGGAAGCCTAATATCAAAACACCAACTAAAGTTTTTATAACACTACCGGATCCCCCAAACAAACTTGTACCACCAAGGACAACAGCTGTAAGAACTGTAAATTCATAACCTTCTCCTATATAATTCTGAGCTGCCATCATTCTAGAACCCATCATAATACCTGCTACTGCAGTAGTAAGACCGGTAACTATATAAGTTATAAATGTTATATAATTTTCTTTAATCCCTGTATAAAGACTGGCTGTTCTATTCCCACCCAGAGCAAACAAATATTTTCCATAAACTGTTTTAGTCAGTATTATGGTAAAGATTACTACAAAGAGACCAAAAATAATCACCGGTGTTGGAACACCAAATACATATCCCCTTCCGATAAATCTAAACCAGGCATCATCAGGGTTTGAAATTGCTGAATAACTTCCTCCGGTATATATTAATGTAACCGCCTGTAAAACTGTAAGCATTCCAAGCGTAACAATCATGGAATTTAGCTTTAAGTAACCTACCAGTGTTCCATTTATAATTCCTATTAAAACACCCACTATTAATGTTATTAAAATAGCAGGAACTGGCCCTATCTTGTCATGTAAATTAATCATTATGACAGTTGTTAATGATAAAAGTGATCCGATTGATAAATCAAAATTACCACTTATCAAAATAAAAGTTATTCCACAGGCCATTACCCCGGTGATTGAGACCTGTCTTAAAACCAAAGTGATATTTCTTAAAGATAAAAATTTATCTGATACTAAAGAAACACTCAATAATAATAAAGCGAAAAATATTAATATACCCTGCTTTTTCAGTATTAGCAAAATCTTTTCTTTATTAATTTTGCCCAATTTGCCATTACTCATTACCTGTCCCCCTCTATACTAAATAATTATCATCATATACTCTATAAAACTTTTTGATTAAGATAATAATAAACTGATTGGATTTTCTAAAGAGCTTTTGATTTTCTGTAAGAATTCGGCCCCTGGAGCACCATCGACAGCGCGATGATCATAGGCCAGACTCAGCCAGAGCATCGGTCTAATCTTAACTTCTCCATCAACAGGAACAACTTTATCGGAAATCTGTCCAACTCCTAAAATTGCTGCTTCTGGTTGATTTATAATTGGAGTGAATATCTCAGTTTCAAATCCGCCAAGATTTGTAATTGTAAATGTTCCACCACTAAGATCATCATTACTCAATTTACCTTCTCTTGCTTTTTCAACTAGAATTTTTCTTTCTTTAGCAATTGTTTCTAAATCTTTTCTATCTGCATTTTTAATGACTGGTACAACTAGTCCACCTGGAACATCTACTGCAATACCAATATTTATATTGCTTTTTACTATCATACTATCCTGACTAATATGAGCATTAATCTTCGGATATTTTCTCAGCATTCTAGAAACTATTAAGATAAAAATATCTGTATATGAGATATGCTCTTCTGAAATCTGCTTAATCTCTTCTCTTAACTCTTTGATTTCTTTCATATCAACTTTTACTGTTGTAGTTACCTGGGGCACTTCCTGGAAACTCTGAGTCATCCGATTTGAAATAATTTGTCTTAAACCAGTAAATTTAATCTCCTGATCAGCTTCAGTATCCTGTGCATTATATCTATCAAGATCACTGCTCTGCACTCTACCACCTGCACCTGTTCCTTCTAAACTGTCTAAATCTATTCCTTTTGCTTCTGCTTTTTTCTCAGCAGTTGGAGTTGCTTGAGGCATCTTGTTTTTAATATAATTACTAACATCTGCTTCAAGAATGGCATCTCTACCCTCAGCAGGACTAATTTCTGCTAGCTCCACATCTTTTTCTGCTGCTAACCTTTTAGCTGCAGGAGAAGCTTTGATTTTTTCGCCCTCTGTCCGGATTACTTCTTCAGTTTTCTCATCTTCTTTTTCTTCTTTTTCTGAAGGTTCTTCCGCAGAACTTTCTTTGCTGCTTTCTGAATCAAAATCAAGTGAATCTAGATCTTCACCTTCTTCTGCTATTACAGCTACAACATCCCCTATTGCTGCAGATTCGTTTTCTTTAACTAAGATTTTAGCCAAAACACCAGTTTCTTCAGCTTCTACCTCTAGACTCGCTTTATCTGTTTCTATTTCGAATAAGGGATCTTCTTTTTCTATTTGGTCTCCCTCTTTAACTATCCAGTTTAAGATTGTCCCTTCTGTCATCGTTTCACCAAACTTGGGCATCTTCACTTCATAAGCCAACTAAATCACCTCTATTTAAATTTATTTTATAAATAACAAGTCTTTTTTATTGCCTCTTTAATATTTTCCACATCTGGCATTGCAAAGTTTTCTAATTTAGCATTATAAGGTGTTGGAACTTCTAAACCTGCTACTCTCTGCAGCGGTGCATCAAGATAATAAAAAGCATCACTTTCAAAAATTTTAGATGCTATTTCAGCTCCAAAGCCACCTCTTTTAACTGCCTCGTGTACTACAATTAATCTTCCGGTTTTAGATACGGATTTAATTATTGTTTCTTCATCGAAAGGTACTAAAGTTAGTGGATCAATGACTTCAACCTTAATTCCTTCTTCTTCCTCCATAATTTTAGCCGCTTCTAATGCTTTAGGTAATAAAAATGAATTAGCAACTAAAGTAACATCCGAGCCTTCTTTTTTGATATCAGCTTTACCAAATGGTATTAAATATTCTTCTTCTGGAACCTCACCTTTAAAACTGTAAGCCATTTTTTGTTCAATAAACAGGACTGGATTGTCATCTCTAATAGCTGTTTTTAATAAGCCTTTAGCATCATAAGGTGTTGAAGGCATAACTACTTTTAAGCCAGGAACATGCATAAACCATGCTTCTAAACTTTGAGAATGTTGAGCAGCACTTCCTCTTCCTCCACCTCCTTGAGTTCTAATGACTAGAGGTACATCAACTTTTCCCCCAAACATATATCTGATTTTTGCAGCCTGATTTACTATTTGATCCATTGCCACAGCAGTAAAATCTATGTACATCAATTCCGCAATTGGTCTCATACCTGTAATTGCAGCACCTAATGCACTTCCAATTAAAGCTGATTCAGAAATAGGAGTGTTTCTAATTCTCTCTTTCCCATATTTATCTAGAAGCCCTGCTGTTACGCCATATATCCCACCATGCTCGGCTATATCTTCACCCATAACAAATACATTTTCATCACGGTCCATTTCTTCTATTATTGCTTCTTGTAAAGCATCTTTTACAGTTATTGTTCTCATACTTCAAACTCCTTCCTTCAAAATAATTTATTTAGAAAAGACATCCTCAAATACAACTTCAATTTCTGGATCTGGACTTTCTTTAGCAAATTTAACTGCCGCTTTTATTTCTTCTTTTACTTTTGCTTCCAATTCATCCAACTCTTTAGAATCAATTCCTGCTGTTTCGATTAAATGATTCTTATATTTTTTAAGAGGACATCTTTTTTTCCATTTCTCTACCTCTTCCTGATCACGGTAAAGTTCTGGGTCTCCAACAAAGTGACCTTTAGTTCGGTAAGTTTTGGCTTCAATCAATGATGGGCCTCCACCATTTCTGGCTCTCTTAACTGCTTCAGCCACAGTTTCATAAACATCTAAGACATCATTGCCATCAACAATCACACCGGGCATATCATAACTATTGGCTCGAGCTGCTATATCTTTAACAGAAAGCATCTCTTCTGCAGGACCGGTTAAACCATATAAGTTATTTTCACAAACAAAAACTACCGGCAAATCCCAAATTGCTGCCATATTTAAGGCTTCATGAAAAGCACCTTCGTTTGTTGCTCCATCGCCAAAAAAGCAGATAGTAACCTGGTCAGTCCCTCTCATCTTAGATGATAAAGCCGATCCAGCTGCAATCCCCATACCTCCTGCAACTATACCGTTAGCACCTAGAATTCCAATATCAGGATCAGCAATATGCATTGATCCACCTTTGCCTTTACAGTAACCTGTCCCTTTTCCTAATAATTCTGCTGCCATTTTATCAGTTTTTCCACCCTTAGCAATACAGTGACCGTGACCCCGGTGAGTACTTGTAATTAGATCATCATCATTTAAATTAGAGCATGCTCCAACCGCTACAGCTTCTTCTCCAATATAGACATGCATTGGACCACGGATAAGGCCTTGATTAAATAATTTAATCGCATTCTCTTCAAACAATCTAATCTTAAACATTTTTTCATACATCTCAAGCAATAATTCTTTTGATTTATCCACTAAAATAACCTCCTATTGAACAAATTTTAATTTTAATAAAATAGATAATCACATTAAAATTATCTATAAAATCCTACTATTAACTGTTAACAGTTTTTATCCAAAAAAATAACCTAATTAAATTATATTATAGTTCTATTGAGTTGTCAAAATATTTTTTCATTTTACTTTAGCTTAGTTTGCATTAGATTTTTATCTATATCAATCTATGTATATTACTTCAACAAACTTAATTATTTAGTTTTTTGATTTTTAATAACTGTTAACAATTATCAGCTAATAATAATTATAAACTAATTTTTTTGATTTGTCAAAATATTTATGAATTATTTTATAAACGGAATTCTACTAAAGTTATATATTTTATTATAATTTTTAGTCTAACTTGTATTATAAAATTAATAAGATAAAACTACATAAAGTAAAATTCCGCTTATATTTAAAGAATTTAAATGTTAATCATCTAAAAATTCATCAACATTTGACTGATCTACTATAACGGCTGGCACTATAATTTCTGAAGGTACTTCTTTACCATCTAAATAATCAACTGCTGCTTTAACAGATTCATAAGCCTGTCTATCTGGCACACTTTCTACAGTAGCCAACATTTCTCCATTTTTAACAGCTTCTAAAGCATCATCAATAGCATCAAAACCAACAACTTGAACCTGATTTTGTCTGCCAGATGCCATAATAGCTCTAATAGCACCAAGACCCATTTCATCATTTGAAGAAATAATAAGATCTAAATCTGGATTACTGGTTAAAAAGTTTTCTGTCACTCTCATTCCTTCTGCTCTATCATAATTTGCAGCCTGTGAAGCAACTACCTCTAATCCAGGATACTGATCAATGACATCATTATATCCAACTATTCTTTCTTCTGCTGTCGAATGGCCCCTTACTCCTTCTAATATTGCAATTTTACCTTTCTCATTTAATTCTTTCGCAACATATTCCGCCATTTCACCTGCAGCATCTACATTATCCATTCCAACAAAGGTAACTATTTCTCCTCCTTCTGCAGTAGTATCAACAATAACAACCGGTATTCCCTGTTCGTTGGCCTTGTTTATTGCTGGAACAATTGCCGAAGGTCCTACTGGATTAATTACAAGAGCATCAACTTCTCTTTGAATCATATCTTCAACTAAATTTAATTGCCCTTCAGAATCTGTATGTTCCTGTGCTGATACCCAATTGAGGGTTATATTAAAATCAAGTGCAGCTTCTTCAGCCCCTTCTTTCATTCTTGCAAAATATGGATTAGCCATTGTTTTAACTATAAATCCTATTGTATAATCAGCCTCTTCTTCTTCAACACCAATTACATCATCCTCTGCCTGAACTCCTGTAGTCAACAATCCCAAAATTAAAAATATTATACCCAAACGCATCATAAAACTAATTGTTTTTTTCATAAATACCTCCTATTATGTTATTCATATCAGATTTCCCCATCAGTTGAATTAATTGAAGTTAATCTCACCTCCTTTACTTAAGATTATTGGTCTTTTTTATTTCTCAATTTATCCATAAACACTGCCAGAATTATTATTACTCCGATAACCACCTGCTGTAAAAATGAAGATACCCCTAATAAATTTAGCCCATTTCTAATTATTCCGATTACCATGGCTCCATATAATGTGCCTAAAATTGTTCCTTTTCCGCCCATTAGGCTGGCTCCACCAATAACCGCGGAAGCAATTGCATCCAATTCATATCCCTGTCCTGCTATAGGAGGGGCAGACCATAATCTTGCAGTTAAAACTACAGCAGCAAGTCCAGATAAAAATCCGGAAATAGTATATGTAATCATAATAAGTTTATCTACTTTGATACCAGATAATCTTGAAGCCTCGTGATTTCCACCAATTGCATATAAATAACGACCAAACCAGGTTTTTCTGAGTACAAAAGAACTAATAATCAATACTATAATCGCAATTATTACCGGCATTGGTATCGAAGAAATAGCACCAGATCCCAAAAATGTATAACTTCGATTATCGATTGTTATAGAACTCCCTGAAGTAATAACTAAAGCTAATCCTCTTGCAATACTCATCATACCAAGAGTTGCTATAAAAGGCGCTAATTTTGCTTTTGAAACTAAAATACCATTAATTAAACCACAAATTGAACCAATTATCAGAGCTAACAAAATTGCTATTAAAAAATTGCCCCCTGTTTTTAAAAATAAACCAGCTGTAACACCAGCAAAAGCTAAAATAGAACCAACTGATAAATCAATACCAGCAGTTATAATTACATAAGTCAATGCTACTCCTAAAATAAAATTTACTGATACCTGTCGAAAGATATTAATAAAATTATTATATGATAAAAAATGTGGTGATAGTATTGTTAAAGAAACAACAAATAATAGTAATATGACTAGATATACATATTTATAAGCAAAACTTTTAATGTTAAAATTATTGTTGTCATTTGTTAGCTGCTTTGAATTATTCACTTAATTTACCCCCCATTGCACAATTTAAAATATCTTCTGCTTTTGCTTTTGCAGTTATAAAATTTCCTGTTATAGATCCTTCATGCATTACTAAAATTCTATCACTCATATTCAAAATTTCTGGCATTTCTGAAGAAACCATAATAATTCCGGCTCCGTTTCTGGCTAATTCTACTATTAACTCATAAACTTCTACTTTAGCTCCAACATCAATACCGCGAGTTGGTTCATCAAATAAAAAAACCTTAGATTGTGCACATAACCATTTTGCTAAAACAACTTTTTGTTGATTACCTCCACTTAAAAGTTTACTTTTAAAATTCATATCTGGAGTTTTAATCCTCAACCTGTCAATATACTTATTGCTAATACTTTTATTTTTTTGCTGACTAACCACTCCTGCTTTAGATAAAGACTTTAAGATTGGAAGAGTAATATTATCCTTAATATTCATATCTAAAACTAAACCCTGCTGTTTTCTGTCTTCAGGAATTAGTCCCAAACCAACAGCAACTGCATCAGTTGGATTATCAATATTTACTTCTTTTCCTTCAATATAAATAGAACCTTTTTCAATCTTATCTGCTCCAAAAATTGCTCTTAAAAGTTCAGTCCTTCCTGCACCTACTAATCCAGATATTCCAACAATTTCTCCTGAATTAACTTTAAGTGAGATATCATTTAATTTGTTACTGCGGCTTAAATTCTCAACTTTTAACATTTCATCCCCAATTTCAATTTCTTCTTTTGGAAATTTATCTTCTATTTTTTTTCCTACCATTGCTTTAGTGACATCATTTTCATTTAGATTATCTAAACTATCAGTAGTTATCATTTTTCCACCACGCAAAATGGAAATTCTATCTCCTATTTCCCAAAGTTCTTCCATTCTGTGTGAAATATAAATTATGCTTTTTCCAGATTTTTTTAAATCCTCAATTACTGAAAATAATCTTTCTATTTCACTATCAGACAAAGAAGATGTTGGCTCATCCATAATTAATATTTCTGGATTCCCTAAAAGTGCTTTAGCTATTTCAACCATTTGTTGATCTGCTACCCTTAAATCCCCAACAATTGCTTTAGGAGTAAATGTTAACCCTAATTTTTTAAGTATTTTTTCAGTTTCATTATATATCTTATTGAAATTAACAGTTCCTAAGCCCCGGTTTGATAAAGGTAGTTTCCCAAGAAATATATTTTCCATAACACTCATATTTAGAGACAATTCAAGTTCTTGATAAATTACATTAATCCCTAACTTTTTAGCTTTAATTGGATCACCGATATCAACTTTTTCTCCTCGCCAAAATATTTCTCCTTCACTTTTTGAATAAGCTCCAGAAAGTATCTTAATTAAGGTGGATTTGCCAGCTCCATTTTCTCCTGCTAAAACATGTATTTCTCCAGAATTAATTGAAAAATTAACATTATCTAGAGCTTTAACTCCAGGAAAAAATTTAGATATGTTTTTCATAAGCAGTATTTCTTTCATTTTCAACCTCCTTTAAAATATATTATTCTTTAACAAAAATTCTGAATATTTTAGTTAAAAATATTCAGATTGGGTATATATGTTAACTGTTAAAAGTTATAATCAAAAAAATAATTTTTTGCTAATTTTTTTATATAACTGTTAACAATCAAAATTGATAATAATAGTGTAATTTTTTTTGGGAGATTTGTCAATAAAATTACGATATTCAACTGATTCTTATAAGCTTTTAAATAAAATTATCTCTTTTAAACTTTTAAATGCTCTATTTAGTTAGTTTTTTTACAGATAATAAATTTATTTGTATGTGTAATCATAAAAATTGTCAATTATTATATTTTTTGCATTTTCTATATGAGCACTCATTAATTCTACAGCTTTAGTTACATCTCTTTTCTTAACAGCCTCAAAAATTTCTAGATGTTCAAAATAAGCTTCTTTTGATCTCTCGACTCTTGATAAATCAGCAACTCTATAAAAAGTAATATGAGTATTGTAACTATTAATTAATTCGATTAGTTTTTCGTTGCCGCAATTATTAATAATTACTTTATGCAATTTATTATCAGCCCTGATAAATTGTTCTACCTTATCTTTATCCAGATCTTTTTTTGCATTTTTAAATATTTTATCTAGTTCTTCTATATCTTTTTCAGGAATTTTTTTAACTGCTTTTTCAGTTGCTGCCTTTTCTAATATTTTTCTGATTTCATAAATTTCTATAACATCTTTTTCTCTAATCTCCTTAACATAAAACCCACTACGCGGAATTGATTCTACTAAATTTTCTTTTTCAAGTATGGTTAGAGCCTGTCTAACTAAACTTCTACTTACACCTAAATCTTCAGCTAAATTTTTATCAATAATTCTTTCCTCGGGTTTTATTTCATGATTAATAATTTTCATTTTTATTATTTCATAAACTTCATCACCAAGATTTTTATATTGATGACCTAATTTATCAGAAAATTCATAGTCAGTTTTAATGTATCGAGATATAATTTTATTAAATTCTTTTTTATTATTATCCATAAAAAATCCTCCTCTCATAAATATGATAAACCACTACTTATTAGAAAAAGATAAGTAGTGGTTTAATAATTTAGCTTTAATTATTAAATTACTAGTTGTCATCCTTAACCATATCTTTTTCAATAAAATTGGCAATTTCATTTACTGCTTTTTTTGAATCTTCACCCTCAGCTTTAATCGTTATTTTATTTCCCTTAGCAACACCAAGACCCATAACTGCCATCACATCTTTAGCATTAACTTCTTTTCCTTCAAATGTTATACTCACCTTTGAAGTATATTGACTAACTTTTTTTACAAATTCAGCTGCTGGCTTAGCATGCATTCCAGTTTTATTTCTCATTTGAACTGTTTTTTCTTCTGCCATAATTATTACCTCCTTATAAATTAAGATTATTTTTTTACTTACTTATTGGCATTTGAAGATTTTAATCTTTCTTCAAACTAAAAAGCAGAAATTTAAAGATATATATTAACTTGTAATTGTTAACATAATATAATGATAATCGAAATTGAGCTTAAGGTCAAGTAATTTAGCCAATTAATTTAAACTAATTGAAAAAATTCACAATCTATTATTTGAAATTTAAAACTAACTAAGTAGATAAATAAAAAATGGAATTGTAAATATCATTAAAACTATTGTAGCAAAAATCGCTTCTGAAGCGAAATCGCTTGCATGATCATATTTTCGCATGATGACTGGTGAACTTGCAAAAACAGGCATTGCTGATAATAAGGTTATTACACCGCTTAAAAGAGCTGGTAAAGAAAAAAATCTGAGAGTAAAATATACCAGCGCTGGAAAAAACAAAAGTCTTAAAAAAGAAACTAAATATATTTTTTTATTAAAAATAATATTATTGAGTCTGCTCTTAGCAAGCTGTAAACCGATAAAGATCATAGCAAGTGGAACTGTGATATTTCCGATACTTCCTGTTATATTAACTAAAAAGTTTGGTATATTAATCCCAATAATGACAATAGTTATGCTAATTAGGAGAGCAATTATGGGGGGAGAAAAAATGTTTTTCAAAAAATCAGCTTTATTATTCTTACTATTATTATTAAGCAGCCAAATTCCAAAGGTCCAAATAACTAAATGCATTCCAAAATCATAAAGAATAGCTAAAATCAAACCCTGGCTTCCGAAAACTGCAAGACAAATTGGTGCTCCTACAAAAATATTGTTACTAAAGGAAGTTACAAAAGCAATCTCTTCTCCTTCTTTTTTCGAATATTTTAGAAGCTTAGTAATCAATATAATTATTATAATTGAACTTAAGGTTATAATAAAAGAGGATAACGGCATAACTAAATATCTTTTTAACATATTTAAATTAAAATCCTTAACTATATTAGTAAATATTAAGGCTGGAAAAGCAATATCAATTGTTAACTCTGCTATTCCATTTTCTGCTTCCTGCTTAATTTTACCGGATCGTTTTAAATAAAAACCAAGTGCAATTAAAACTGCCATTAATAGCAGCTGTTCTAATATTGGATAAAGATTTTCCATTATACCGCTACCTCCTTTTAATTCTAAATTTATTTTTTAAACCCCTGCCTCTACCACAAAAAGTTTGACTGGCTTATCACTTGTAACTACAAAAGAATGGGTGCTATTATTTTTGGTTAAAACAGCATCACCAGCTTTCATTTTAACAAGCTTTCCATCAACTGTCATTTCGCCAGTACCCTCTACCATAAAATAGATTTCTTCACTTCCCTGATGAGTATGTTCTCCAATTTGTGTTCCTGGTTCTAAAATTAATTCATGTAAAAAATGTAATGAAGAATCAAAATCATCAGGAAATCCATCAACATCCGGTAAAGCTTCATCTTTTCCCATTAATTGAGTTATATACATCTTGCCTTTACCCCCGAGAGTCTCAATATAAACCTGTTCTACGTCATCTTTACCTCTTTTAATCATAAATAATCTCCTCCTTAAAAGTTTTTATCTAATTCCAAAGCACTCCAGAACCCATTTCTTGTTGCATCCATAATATGTCCACATCCAACTCCCGCATTTAAAGAATATACTTCATAATCTTTTTCTAATAACTCATTTTCCATTTCTGACATATCTAACTGCTGAAACCCAACAGCACTTAAAATATTGTCACAAAAAATTTCTTTTTGAGAGCCCTTATTTTCTACAATAACACTATTTTCTTTTATTTCTTTAACCAGATGTGAGGTTAATACTTCAATTTGATTTTCTTTAATAAGTTCTCGCAGGTGAGAAGCAAGCATTGGGCTTAGCTCTTCTGCTATCGTATCCTTCATTTCCAAAACCTTAACATTTTTATTTTTCTCTTTTAAATACATAGCAACATCAAGACCAACTCCACTGCCTCCTATAACACAGATATCTTCACCCAGGCCTTTAGCTCCATTTAATAATTTATCAACTGCCAGCTCCATATATTCACTACCCGGTATTGGCAATTTTACCGCTTTTGAGCCAACTGCTAAAACAACTACCTCTGGTGAATATTCCTCTATTTTTTCAACTGTTGCTGTAGTAGATAAGTTAAGATCAACTCCATATTTTTTTATCATTACACTATAATAATTCAATAAGCCCTTAAACTCAGTATTTTTATAGGCTGGAATTGAAGCTATTTTAGTCAGGCCACCTATATAATCATTTTGTTCTAAAAGTGTTACATTATGACCTATTTTTGAAGCAGTAATTGAAAACTCTAAACCGGCCGGTCCGGAACCAACTACAACAATTCTTTTAGGTGTTTGGGTTCTTTTTAATAACTCTTTATATTCATAACCCAGTTCTGGATTGACAGCACAGGCCAGATATTTACCGGTATCAACACTTCCTGTACACTCATTACATCTAAGGCAGGTTCTAATTTCTTCTGTCCTATCATTTTTTATTTTTTTAGCAAAATCAGGATCTGCTAAAAATTCGCGCCCAAAGTTAATTAAATCAGCCTTTCCATTTTTTATCACCTTCTCAGCAATCTCAGGTTTTATGCCAAGACTGCCAACTGCAATAACTGGAATTGACACTTCTTTTTTTACTGCTTCTGATAAATACACCAGCTGATCAAATGGATCACCCTGCATTGGGAAATGTTTTAAACTTTCATAGTTGCCATGAGTTACATCAAGACAATCTACCCCTTCTTCCTCCAGCACTTTTACATATTTTAATCCTTCTTCTAAGCTTAAACCACCTGCTGAAGACTCTTCTAAACTTACGCGAAAAAACAAAGGAAAATCTTTTCCTACATTCTGGCGTATTCTGCGGATTATTTCTACAGCAAAACGGCACCTGTTTTCAAAACTTCCTCCCCATTTATCATTTCTAAGATTTGTTAAGGGAGAAATGAATTCTTGAATTAAATATCCGTGAGCGCCGTGCAGTTCAACTCCATCAAAACCAGCTTTCTTTGCTCTCAAAGCAGCCTCTGCAAATGCCTCGATTGTTCCTGCTATTTCCTCTTCTGTCATCGCTCTCGGCATATCTCCACCAACTTTTGACTTGACTGCTGAAGGAGCCAGAGGAGGCCTACCATTTAAATTGGAACTAAATACCTGTCTGCCAACATGATGAATTTCAGGTATGATTTTTGCTCCAGAACGATGAACAGATTTAACCAGTTCATTTAAACCTGGAAGAAATCTATCATCATATATTGCGACAGGATTACCATAAATTCTTCCCTGCTCCCACTCAATACAGGTATTTTCTAATATAATTAAGCCAACTCCACTCTTAGCTCTTCTGACAAAATATTCTATCAATTTATCAGTTACTTCTCCAGCTTCACTTGCATATTTTGTATACATTGGAGCCATGGAAATACGATTTTTTAATGACAAACCATTAATATTAATAGCTTCCATTAATTTTTTCTCCATATTTTTTCACCTCTTTTTTAATTTTACTTGAGATCTGTTATTATCTATAAATCTATTGATTTCACCTCCTGTTAATAATAATTTTATGTTTTTGTTAATTAAAGATAAAAAAGGACCGAGAAAAACCATCTATTCCAAAATGGTTTTCCTCAGTCCCATAAAAGTTATAGTTCAAAGGGTCGTCCACTTAAAGTTTCGGCTACCTGGTCAGATTCAGAAGTTTTACTTCCTTCCCCCGTTGGCAACATAATTTTTTACAAATTAGTATTTTCCTTTAAGCTTCATACGAATTAAGCATTATTAAATTGCTGTTAACAATTAACATAATCAAATTATAAATGATAATTTTTCAATTGTCAAGTTATTTCACACTAACTCATTATTAATTGTTAATGCTTCTCTTTTGGCCAGGGCCGATAATTGGTGTATATTAACAAGCTTAAAGTCCGTAAATTATTTCCTGTTTATATTTTGATTTATCGCCTTTTCTTAACTCTTTTAACAGATTAGCAGTAAACTTTTCCAGCTCATAATCTTCAATTTCACTGAGTTCAATCCATTTGTAGGACTCTGCCTCTTCATTCAGGACAACCTCATTTGAGTCAGTGCGGCAGATAAAGTCAACAAAGATAAAATGTTTCTGATTCTTAAATGATTTAGAATAAATACTTTCAGTAATCCCCAGCAGTTGAATATCATAAACTTCAAGTTCGGTCTCTTCTCGTATTTCTCTAACTAAGGTTTCTTCCATCGTTTCTCCAGACTCAATATGACCGCCTGGTATTACATATTTATGATTCCACTTACTGGATTTACAAATCAAAACCTTATTCTCAGCGTTTAAAATAACAGCACCTACTGTTGCTTCTGGATATCTTTTTTTATTTGTCATAGTTTTATTACTCCCCTATAATTTTGACTAAGACTCTTTTTTCCCGCCGACCGTCAAATTCTCCATAAAAAATCTGCTCCCAGGGACCAAAATCAAGTTTTCCTTCTGTGACTGCAACAACAACCTCTCGCCCCATAATCTGTCTCTTTAGATGCGCATCTGCATTTTCTTCAAAACCATTGTGGGCATACTGCGAAATTGGCTCATGTGGGGCTAATTCTTCCAGCCACTCTTTATAATCCTGATGCAGACCGCTTTCATCATCATTAATAAAAACACTGGCTGTAATATGCATTGCATTAACCAGACATAATCCTTCCTGAATTCCACTTTCTGCCAAAACTTCTCTCACCTTTTGGGTGATATTAATCAGCTCAACTCTCTCATCTGTGTTAAAATATAAGTATTTGCGTATTGATTTCATTTTAACCACTCCTCTGCTTTGGCTTAGTTAGTAGTTTGAATTTATCATTTGAAATTTTGATGAACTAAATTTTTTTCTTTCCTAATTAAAAGCTTTGATAAAACAAATATAAGGCCATAATTATTACAACAATCGTTAATATAGCTTTAACTAATTTTTCTCCCTTTTCTACTGCTAGAGTACTGGCCAACCAGCTGCCAGTGCCATTACCTAAAGCTAAAAGCAAAGCTATTCCCCAATTTATTTTGCCGTTGAAAATAAAAATGCTAAGAGAAGAAAGAATATAGAAAGCAACGATAAATACCTTAAGACTGTTAATTTTGACTAAGGAAAAACCAGTTAAGAGTGAAAGGGCTGCAATAATAATGATGCCCACTCCTGCCTGCATAAAACCACCATAAATTCCAATTAAGAAAAATACAAAGCTGGAAATTAATTTTCTTTTTTGATCGCGATTTCCCTTGCTGATTTTAATGTTTTTAGCAGGATTCCAGAGTATCAAAATTAACATAATAAACATAATTACTGCTAAAATTTGATTGAAAAGCTGCTCAGAAATAGAAATTGCTATTTGGGCGCCAATTAAAGAACCTATTACTGCAGGTCCAGCAAGAAGTAAAGCAAATTTATAATCAAAATAGCCTTTATCTCTAAAATTTATAACGGCTGTCAGATTCTCAACCAGTAGTGCAACTCTATTTGTTCCATTGGCCACAGCAGCCGGGAGGCCTAAAAAAATTAGCAGAGGCAGAGTAATTAAAGAACCCCCACCGGCCATGGTATTAATAAAGCCAGCTGAAACACCTGCTGCCAGGATCAGCAAAATTTTAGTCAATGACAATTTTCCCCTCACTCCTTAACTTCATTATTATCTACTAAATTTTAAGACTAAAAAATTAAAGCAAGTAACACTGCGACACTCAAAGAAATTAGCGGTACTAAAACAGTCACAATAAAATAATCAAAATAAGTATCTTTGAATTTTAATCCTGTGTAGGCTAACATTGCCAGATAAGCACTGTTATGAGGTAGAGTGTCAAGCCCAGTTGAAGCTATGAGCATAATTCTATGTAATTTCCCGGGATCAACAACTTCTACAATGTTTTCTCCAACTGTACTCAAAGTTAAAAGCATTCCACCTGAGGCGCTGCCCAATAATCCAGCCGCAATATTGGTTATGATCCCAATTAATAAATAAGGATTCAGCGATAAATTCAGTAGAGTCTGCAGAAATTCTTTAAAAACCGGCAGAGAAGAAATAACCTGACCAAAACCCATGGCTGAAGCTGCAAACATTAAAGGTAAAACGGCATTTGAAATACTGTCATTTAAAATTTCTAATAGATCAATTTTCCTGAAGTTTTTAATAATAGAAAAAACAACTCCCAGCAGAAGAGCAATTACCGGCGGTCTGGATAAAACAGCAAGGAAAACAAAAACTGTCAGAAGCGGCAGCATTGCTGTTGAAAAATTTAATAATTTTTTTAAATCCGGTTTTTTAAAAATACTGTCATTTAAGTTTTTGCTTTCAGGCAGCATAGTTTTACTTCTGTATCTTAGATAAATTATAGCAGCAGCTGTTCCTGCAGAAATACTGATCAGACCTAAGCCCAAACCGGCCAGAGCAGAAGTGCTTAAATAATCCATCATAATTAAATTATGGACCTGGGGACTACCTGGTAAAGGTATACCAACTATAATATTCCCCCCGGCTATTGAGGCCAGAATTAATGATTTGGGCAGGCCGGCTTCTTCAAAAACAGCTTTAGCTATTGGGTAAATTGTAAAAATTAGAACAAAGGCTGAAATACCACCAATTGAGAGCAGTACACTGGCAAAAAAGATTCCTACTGCTGCATAGCGGTGAGAGAGAACATCCAGCACAAATTCACCAATCGCAGTAGCATCATCTGACTCTTCCATAATCTTTCCTAAAATAGCACTCAATAAAAAAATGAACAAGTAATCCTGAACAAAACCTGCAAAACCAGGTAGATACTGGCTATTTAATATTTCTAAAATATTTAAATTATTTAAGTATAGAATTACAGCTGATGCTAAAGGAGCTGCAACAACTATACTTACCTTTAAAATTATTAAGCTGATTAAAATTAGAAACCCGATTATAATACTTAACAAAATCATTCCCCTTCCAGAACCTTAAAATCTTTTATCTAGCTTAATTTTAGCATTTTTTAAGTTAAAACACAAAAAGACCGGATATTATAATCCGGTCTAAAATAAAATATCAGCCTGATGTTTGATGATCTATCATTTTAAATAACTTATCTTTTTTTAACGGTTTGGTCAGGTGAGCATCAAATCCCTCTTTAATTGCTCTCTTTTTATCTGACTCTAATGCATAAGCAGTTAAAGCAATCATTTTAGTTCTGTTCAGCTCTTTTTTCTCTTCCCAGGCTCTAATCTTATTTACAGCCTGATAACCATTCATTTCGGGCATCTGAATATCCATTAAAACCAGATCATAGCTATTATTTTTAAACTTTTTTACACCTTCAAGACCGTTTTCTGCCATTTCCAGCTGATAATCTTTCTTTTTTAAATAAGCCTCAATTAAAAATCTATTATCTGGATTATCTTCAACCACCAGTATTTTTTTAGCAGCTGCTTCTTTTTTCTTTTCTTGCTTCTG
The DNA here is from genome assembly GCA_046260625.1 of Halanaerobium sp. Taxonomy (GTDB): domain Bacteria; phylum Bacillota; class Halanaerobiia; order Halanaerobiales; family Halanaerobiaceae; genus Halanaerobium. The sequence goes on from JBHEOV010000003.1 coordinate 54,213, forward strand.
CAGCTTGATTTCTTGCTGCTCTAAATTATTATTTCTCTCTTTTTTATCATATCTAGCTGCAGCTTTTTCCAGCAGAAATAATAATTCCTTTTTACGGATTGGTTTCATCATATGATCATCAATTAATTCTTTATTATTTTCTAAATAATTATTTTTAAAATCTGAAGAAAGAAGAATAATCTGCAATTTTTCTAATTTAAATTTATTTCTAATCTCTGCTGCAGTCTCCAGTCCATTTTTTTTCGGCATAAAATTATCCATCAAGATAATCTGATACGGATTATCAGCTGCTATACTCTTTTCTAAAGCCGTTACTGCCTGTTCACCACTTTTAGCAGTTTTAACCTCAGCCCCCTGATCAGACAATAATTCTTTTAAAATGAAATTGTTGGTCGGATTATCATCCACAGTTAATATTCTTAATTTATTAAATTTATGTGATTCCTCTTTTTGAAAACTAAATTTATCACCTGCAAGCTCCAGCAGCAGAGAAAAATAAAAAGTGCTTCCAAGACCTAGAGTGCTTTTCAGCCAGATTTCTCCTCCCATTAATTCTACTATCTGTTTGGAAATAGTTAAACCAAGCCCCGTACCACCATATTCCCTTGTGCTCGAAGCATCAGCCTGGGTAAAGCTATCAAATATCTGTTTCTGCTTTGCTTCTGCAATACCAATTCCTGTATCTTTAACTGCAAAGATCACTTTTCTTTTCCCTGACACTGAATAATCCCTGTCAATTCTCAGATCTAAAAAAACCTGCCCTTTTTCAGTAAATTTGACTGCATTACCCAGTAAATTAATTAAAATCTGTCTCAATCTTTCTGGATCGCCAACTACACACTCTGGTATCTCAGAAGAAATCCTCAAGGGCATCTCTAAGCCCTTTTTATAAGCTCTGACAGAGACCATTTCTGCAATATCCTCAACTGTGTCTATTAAGTTAAATTCTTTTGCTTCCAGCTCTATTTTGCCTGCCTCAATTTTAGAGAGGTCAAGTATATCATTAATTAAGGTCAATAAGCTTTCTCCAGCATTCTGAAAAATATTTACATATTTATGCTGCTGATCATTTAAATCAGTATCCTGCAGAAGTTCTGCCATGCCAATAATCGAATTCATTGGAGTTCTAATCTCATGGCTCATTGTTGACAAAAATTCTGATTTTGCCCTGGAAGCCTCCTGTGCTCTGTCTCGCGCCTGTTCTAATTCAAGATTTTTCAGTTTTAACTCTTGTGAATATTCTTCTAGTTTATTTACGGCTTCTACTTTTTCACTAATATCAACATATAAAATCTGAAGCAGATCTCTTCCATCTACATTAATTGTACTTGCTTTAATTAAAACATCAATAATTGTACCATCTTTTTTTCTGTGTTTTGTTTCAAATTTTAATATTTTCCCAGCCTTAATATGTTGCAATTTTTTACGAATTGTAGCTTCATCTTCTTTTGCTTCATAATCTGATATTCTAAGCTCAGCAAATTCTTCACTGGAATAACCAAGCATCTCACAGACAGTATTATTAAATTCAACTGCTTTAGCTGTTTCTGGATCAACTAAAGCTAAACCAAATAATGACTCATCAAAAATCTTTTTGAATTTTTTTTCATACTTTTTTCTCTCTGTAATATCATAATTAACCCCAATAACTTCAGTTGCCTTACCCTCTTCATCTAGAACTGGTCTTCCAAAAGCTTTAATATATTTGAATTTACCTGAATAAGTTTTAATTCTAAATTCATGCTCGAAAATTTCATCATTTTCTACTGCCTTTTTAAAGATCTCAGATGTTTCTTTTCTATCTTTATGATAAATATGCTCAGTCCAGTTTTGATAACTATATTTGCCATCACTTTCAATTCCATATATTTCAAGCATATATTTATCCCAGATTAACTCATCATTTCTTAAGTCTAACTTCCAGACTCCTATCCCCGCAGCACTGGTTGCCAGTTTATATCTCCGGCTCAATTCTTTCTTTTCTTCTTCCAGTTCTTTTCTTTCTGTAATATTGCGTGCACTACCAACAATATGGGTAACTTCCCCATTTTCTATTACAGGACTCAGCCTTGTTGCCCAGACTTTTTTACCGCTCGGCAAATCTAATACTTCCTCATAAGTAATCGTTTCCTTTTTATCCAGACATTTTTGATAACGTCTTTGGATCTCTTTTCCTACTTCTTCTCCCACAGCTTCTACTGGAGTTTTACCAGCTATTTCTTCAGTTTTCATTCCGGTTAAATTCTCATGCGTTGGATTTAATTTAAGGAAACGAAAGTCTTTATTTTGATCTATTTCTATAATAAAAAGCGCATCCTGTGTATTATTAAATACAATTTCATATTCTTTTTCTAGACTAAAACCAGCCAAAAGATCCCTCCTTATTTGTTTTGATCTTTATGTTTATTCTTCCTGATAAACAATTTCTAGATTATCCAGGTAATTTTTTAGCTCATTTATCAGTTTAGCTATTTCTTCTTTATTTTTTAGCTCAGCTTCTTTTTCAATCTGAGCCCCGATTTCTGTCAGATAATCAAATCCATAACCGCCGCCAGAACCTTTCATACTGTGGCCAATGATTCTAATCTGATCATAGTTTTTTGCTTCTAATAATTTTTTTAAATTTTTAATATCTTCTTCTCTATTTTCTAAAAATTGTGGAATTAAAAATTCAAGATCTGGATCAATATAAACTTTATTTTTTTCCAACTCCAACATCTCCTTTTCTTCTATTCAGTAGATTTTATTCAGATTTTAGCTTTCAAATCTTTTGAATACTGTTCTATTTCTTCCATTTTCTTTAGCCTGATAAAGAGCCTGATCAGACGTTTCGATAAATGCTTTGATCAACTCTTGATTAATTTCTTTTTCTGTAGAAATACTGCTGACTCCCAAACTAACAGTTACATAATCAGCAGCAGTAGAATTTTTATGTTCTAATTCTAAATTAATAATTCCTTTTCTAATATCCTCTGCTATCTTCAAAGCACCATCTTTGGCAGTCTCCGGCAGAATAACAACAAATTCTTCTCCCCCATAGCGGGCAGCAAAATCAGATGCTCTTTTAGTATTTTTGTCTAAAATTTTTGCTATTTCTTTTAAACATTGATCTCCCTGCTGATGGCCGTAAGTATCATTATATTCTTTAAAATTATCAATATCGAGCATAATCAAAGATAAAACTGACTGCTTTCTTTTAGCTCTTTTTAACTCTTCCTCAATTTTTTGATCAAATAATCGTCTATTCGAAATACCTGTTAAGCCATCAACTAAGGCCATTTTTTCTAGTTTTTGATTGGCCTTTTTCAATTCTTCTGAAAGCTCAACCAGCCTTTTTTCTCTTTCAATTCTATCCTTAATTTCTTTTCTCAATCTAATGGCTGACTTAACTCGGGCCATAAATTCAATTTTTTTAATCGGCTTTCTAAGATAATCCACTGCACCTGCCTCAAAAGCATCTTTTAAATAATCTTCTTCTTGTTGAGCTGTAATCATAATTATCGGAACTTCTTTATAAGCTGGATGTTTTTTTATTTTTTTGCAAATTTCAATTCCATTTTCCTCTCCCAGAATAATATCCAGAATTATCAAATCAGCTCTGGGCTCAGTTTTAGGATCAGCCAGCTTTAAAATTTGATAAGCTTTTTGGGCTGTATCTGAAAAATATATTTTTTTAACTTCTGGCAATTTTTTTAAATATACTTCCAGAAGTTTACCCATATCTTGATCATCGTCAACAATTAGAATATTAATTTCTATCACCTCTTCTTAAATTTTAATATAATTAATTTTTCAAATTCAAAGTTGTTAATAATTTGTTTTTATATTCATTATATTTTTCTGGATCTAATTTCCCCTCTTCTATTATCTCTTTCGGAAAAGTTACAGCCTTAACCCCAAAATTATCTTTAACCAGATGCTTGTTTTCTAAAGAAATGTTGGTTATTTTTTCTATAAATACCTCCCGCCCTTCTTTATCAGTCAGAGGCAAAATAAAAAGATATTTAAAATTTTCTAGAAAAAATATTTGATCTATATTTCTGATTCTAGAAGTAATAAGATCTTTAATATCAATATAATATTTCTGATCAATTTTATGTGGCAGATCCAATATTACTATTGAAAAAGGAATCTCCGATCTTATCGATCTATTTAATTCAAGACTTAAAGCCGTTTTATAAGATTCTGCTTTTTTGAAAATATCTCTACTGTCAGCTGCTGAGTCTATATTATTTACCTTTGAGAGGAGAGTTGATTTATCAAAAGGTTTAGCAATAAAATCCTTTGCTCCCAGACTGACAGCTTTTTTAATTATACTTGTTTTATTAGCTCCACTGACAATTATTACATCAATATCCGGGTAGCGCTGACTTAAAAAACTCAATAAATCAAAACCATTTTCCCCACTCAAATAGATATCAAGTAATATTAAGTCAATATCCTGCAGAGAAATTTCTTTGGAAAAAGTATTCTGCCTGACAGCTGCAGCATTATCAGACTGGTAAACATTAAAGTCTTCTAATTTTAAAATACTTGCTATTCTAAAACGAATCAAGGTTGTGTCATCTACTACTAATATATTTTTCATATTATATCTTACCTTTCTTAATTTTAAAGCTAATTTTATTTTTCAAATTGATAATTAAAGACTTTATAATTTTCCTGCAGATGTTGATATACTTTAAAAAAGTGCTGATATTTAGATTCTAGATAAGCTGCAAAGTCAGGATCTGCATTATTCTTAACAGTTTTATAATCAGGAAAATATTTTAAGAGCTCCTGATAAGATCTTCCGTCAACAACTTTAATTCCCAGCATAGCAGCACCTAAAGCTGAATTTTGTTCATAATCTGGAATATATTTTATTTCCCCAATCAGATATGAAATCAATTTCATAAAATGTGGGGTCAAGCCGAGACCTCCGGTCATAATAAGATCTATTTGCTCACTATTATTTAATCTCAATAGATCATCATAAATAAGTTTTAGCTGAAAAGCAATACTTTCATAAACAGCAAGCACCATATCGTTTCGGCTGTGATTTAAAGAAAGTCCGTAGAAAAGACCTCTCGTTTTCTCATTATAACTGGGAGCCCGTTCGCCCATCATTGTCGGAATGTAAATAAGTTCATTTCCCTGGTAAGGAATTTGCGGCAGATTATCTCTGCTGAACTTTTTAATATCTTCATAATCAAACAGTTCTTTATACCAGTTAAAAACTACTCCAGCACCATTAGTTGCCTCACCAATTATATAAAGATCTTCATCAATAAAATAGTTCCAGGCTCTCCCTTTAGGGTCAGGAATATATTCAGCTGAACTATAGCGGACTGCCGAACTTGAACCGGCTGTTAAGACAATTCTATTTTCATTGATTGAACCTGCCCCCAAATTCGCCAGAGCACCATCAGTAGAACCTAAAACCCCCTTAAGTTCAATGCCTGCAATCTGGAATTTAAAAATATGCTGACCGGAAAAAACTTCTGCTAAATTATTTTCATTTAGACCTAATATTTTCATTATTTTTTTATCATATTCTCTATTTAATGAATTGAAAATCCCCGAAGTTGAGGCCAGGGCATAATCAGTTTTCCATTCACCACTTAAACGAAAAATAATGTATTCCTTAATTGAAACATATTTATCTATTTTTTTCGAAACATTCTCTTTTAGCCACATTATTTTAGCCGGCCAGTAGGAAGAATGAAGGGGACAACCGGTTCGAGAATAAAATAAATCTGAACCATAATTCTGACTCAGCTGATCACGGTATCTTTCTCCCCTGCTGTCAGCCCAAATAATTAAATTGCTCAATTTATTTCCTTCCTGGTCAACAGCCATAATACTGTGCATTACTGAACAAAAAATTATATATAGTTCTTCCTCTCCAAATTTTTCTGCTACTTCAGTCAGTAAAGTAGAAACCACCTGAAAGATTTGATCCGGATCCTGTTCTGCCCACCCCTGCTGCGGAGAAAAAAGATCATATTTGATAGAATTTTCATATTTTAATTCTAATTCTTCTGTCATCACGTCAATTCTGGCGCCATCTGTACCGATATCAATTCCGGCAAATAATTTCATTTATTATCAGTCCTTCTGTTTAAATCTATTAAAACTCATTGAAAACTCCATGTCCCTCACGCAGAGAACCATCTTTTTCAATAAAAGCTAAATTTCCAGGAGGTCCAACTGGTCCATCTTCTGAATAATGTAAATCGGCAACTAAACTGTAATGTAAGGCATGAGCAAGCCAGCCTATGTTTCTCTTTTTCAATTCTCTAAGTGTAAATTTTATGTTTTCAACCCGCCACTGATCATCCAAGGAACCCCAGCAGGTTTCTGTCACTAATAATGGCTTATCTGCTTTTTCACTTACTTCTAAATAATCATCTAACAAATTATAAAATTTTTCTTTTGCTTTTTGATCATCCTGCTCCGCCATAAAATAGGGATGAATTAATAAAATATCACTGATCGGTAAAACCCTTTCTAAACCCTGTTTTTTGTGACCCGCGTGCAGGCTTACCCCGACTACTGCATCAGGATCTTTAGCTTTAATTTTTTTATAAATACTTTCCAGCCACAAATATTCGTTTTTTTCAATTTGTTTCATTTCTTCTAAGGGTTTATCATAGGTAAAAGGCTCATTGCAGATATCCCAGGCTAAAATTCGTTCATCCTGAATATGAGCACCTATCAGTTCATTTATATATTCGGAAAATTGATCTTTTCTAGTAATCCAATTCCAACCCTTCATAAAATGATCGATATAGATACCGCCACAGTCTAGAAATTCATTGTGCCAGCGATTAAATAAAACAGGCATAACTTTAAGCTCTAATTTCTCACAAATTTTTAATGCCTTTTCGAAATCTGCAATAAATTTTTGGGGGTTACGGATAAAAGCTGCCCAGGATAACCAGAGGCGAACTGTATTCATAAGCGGGAAAAATTCTTTTCCGCGCCTTAATTCCAATTCAATAATTTCAGGATCAAAGTAAAGCCAATTTTCAAAGCTGGTACTCCCGTAACTGGGCTGGTAATTAAATCCACGCACTTCTGAATATTTCATAAGTTAAAACTCCTTTTTTTAATTTTTACCGCTGCTTTTTTATGATTAAAATTATTTTTAGTTAAGATAACACTCAGATTATTAGCTTCTATAATAGTTCTTAACTAAAAAAACGTTTTAGGACCTATATTACAATTTATTCTTGAGAGCATATTAAAACCCTTCTTTTTTATCAGTTTAGACTTTATTCTGCTTTTTAAAAAGTTCTTATTTTTTATGTTTAAATGGCAGGATCTTCACAGGATTTACCCCCAATAGAGTAGGACCAGCCTTTCGGCTGGGACCCCTCGTCAAACTGCACGTACGGTTCTCCCGTATACAGCTTTCCGTCAGTCGTTGCCCCGTCTCAAGGA
>JBHEOV010000030.1:0-979 GCA_046260625.1 Halanaerobium sp.
TCAACTAAAATATTTAAGGGGAATAAATGAATCTGATGCTGATCTCTATATTCAGCCGGCAGATCTGCAATAGAATCGGTTAAAATTGCAGTATTATGCTTTCTTTTATACATTACTGCCTGCTGCAGCTGCATATCATCTGCTTTTTGATCAATAATATCAGCATATTTATTTAATCTAATAAATAATTCTGGTGGATTATTTGTATGAATATGAACCCGCAATTTATTTTTATCACCAGCAACAATCAGAGAATCACCAAGATCTGAAATCTTTGCTCTTAATTCGGGTAATTCTAACTTTAAATCTGACAGATAAGCTTCAGTACAGTAACGAAATTTAAGTTCTTCTTCTTTACCGATTTCTTCCTCATCTAAGCTTTCAATCCGCGAAAATGTCTCCACTTTTAAATCTTTAAGGTCACCACTTTTAATAAAAGCAACGATCCCCTCTAAAAAAAGTACAAAAGCCTGTGCTCCTGAGTCCACAACATCAGCTTCTCTTAAAACTTCAAGCTGGCTTTTAGTTTTTATTAGAGAATCACACGCTGTATCTAAAGATTCTTCCATGACTTCTGCAAAGTCATTGCTCTTATTTTTCAATTTTTTTAAAGATTCAGACCAGTCTCTCATTACAGTCAAAATTGTACCTTCTACAGGATTATTAATTCCCTGATAGGTGTAATTAACAGCATTTTCAACTGCCTGAGCGAATTTTTTAACGTTAATACTTTCTTCTCGATCCACACTATTTTTCAAACCATTGATAAATTGGGCGAAAATTATTCCTGAATTTCCAATCGCACCTCTCAAAGCTGCTTCTCCCATAGAATTAAGGGTGATAGTTAGCGAATTATCTTTAATTGCTTCATTTTGAACCACACTCAATGTACGCGTCAGATTACTGCCGGTATCACCATCAGCAACCGGAAAAAGATTAATTCTATTCAATTCTTTTTTATTGGCAATAACTTCTTTAG
>JBHEOV010000030.1:989-18813 GCA_046260625.1 Halanaerobium sp.
CCACCATTATTGATGATAATTCTCTTATCTCCCATTAAAGCCAGGATTGGATCATGAGTAGCCATTAAAACAATTTTTTCTTCTCCGACTAATAGTTCCAGTGCTTTTTCACGATTAATACCGGCATTTTCTATTTCATCAATTAAAATAATTGGAGAAGAACTTAAAATTGCTGTATCTGCTATCATTAAGGCCCGAGACTGGCCCCCACTTAAACTTGTAATCTGAGTCTCACGACCAAACTGCTCTCCTGCCAGCTGATTTGCTTCATTAAAAATTCTTTCTACAACTTCTTTTTGATTATCAATCAGGCGGCTTTCTGCATGCAGATTTAAAAATTCCATAACCGAAAGATCCATTACAAAATTCATATTCTGTGATAACTGAGCAACCAGCTTTTTACCACCGGTAAAGCGCCATTTTTTATCAGGGACTTCATCATTAATTAAAATCTGTCTTTCAGTAGGAGTATCTCGCTGAGCAGTCCATTCAATATCTGCCAGCAGACGACTTTTTCCGGAGCCAGTTGGTCCAACAATTGAAATAATTTCACCACTTTTTATATTGAGTTTTTCGTAGTTTTCTTTTTTTCCATCCTTGTCCCTGCCGGCCAGAATAGAAAGTTTTCCCACAATAGAATCATTTTCACCTAAAAATTCCTGCATATTCCTGATGTGAGAAGTCAGACTATCTGCAAACTTATCCAGATCAAAAACTACATCTTCCATTTCTTCTACTGTTAATTCTGAAAAAATTTCTCGTAGTGTTTTATCCTGATCATCTACTTCTAACTTTTGACCATCAAAAAAGCCTTCAGTATAGGGATATTCCTCTATAATTTCATTAATTGTTGAATTTTTTAATTTATCTTTTTTAATCATTACTCATCACCCAGTTCTATTTTTCTAACATTACCTAACTGATGTTCTTTACCAATTCTAGTTTCACCCAGACAGTAAGAACACATAGCAGAAGGCATCGAAAATCTTAATTTTTTACCGGTTACTGTTTCAATGTGATCTTCCTCATCATAGAGCAGAGTTGAAAATTCATAGGCTCCCTGACCGGTTAAACCATTAACATTCATCACCATTGCATCAGGATTAACTGTACTGACCCGGGAAGCAAAAACTTCTCTTTCTGCCTGAGAAACAATATCTCCCTTGGTGATTACTACAATATCGGCTGTTTTTAACATCGGTCCAATTTTTTTAGGTGTATTGATTCCACTTAAATTATCGATCACACAGATTGCCTTAATATCTTTAATATAAGGGGAGCAGCGGTTGCATAAACCCGCACTTTCTGTAATTAAAAGATCTAAATCTCTTTCTTTTCCCCACTGTACAACCTCTTCGATATTACTGACAAAATAGTGATCAGGACAGAGTGAGCCGGATAAACCTTTTTTTACTGGCACCCCTGCTTTACGGTAAAGTTGATCATCATCTGTATAAAGACAGTCAAACTTTACAACTCCAACTTTAAGATCACGCTGCTGAATAGCTTCTATAGTTTTTAAGATTACAGCAGTTTTACCGGAAGAAGGTGGTCCCGAAAAAGTAACTAAATTCATACAGCAGCCACCTCCACAGCCTGATTAAATTCTGCTTCTAAATCTCTTAAAAGTTCTCCAGGATTTTCGCCTCTCAGGAAATCCCAGCCAGGCCACATAAATTGAGCCTTTTCGGGCAGTCCATTATCAACTTCTGGCAGCACACTCGGGAACAGTCCCTGTTCAGCCAGAATTTTACCCATTTTTTCCGAAGCCATTAAGTCAATCAAAGGCTGCATCTTATCATTTTTTTCTTTTTTAGTCAGCATAAAGATTGGAGAAACAATTGCTCCATCCTCCGGCCAGACAAATTCCATATGTGGAAAACGCTTGGCCATCCGGGTAAAGAAGTAAGGCATAATGGTAATTGCCGGCTGATCATCAGCTTTTCTTCCACCTTCTTTAACCATCTGAGATGGATGCAGAGCCTTTTTCATTGACCGCCCCAGATTCTGAACTCCTTCTCTACCGTAAGCTTTATAGATATTTAATAAAATTGCATTAAAAAGATCAAAATCACTAACAGGGAGACTGACACTATTGGCAAATTCTTCACTTAAAATTTCTTCCCAGCTCTGTGGAACTTCTCTCCCGTCTAATTCTTCTTTATTAACCAGAAATACTGCGGGAACAATACTTAAAACTGAATAATCTCCCTCAGGGTCGAGTAGATCAACACCAGCTTCAGTGAAATCTTGGTTGAGCTCTGTAATTCCAGTCGCATCTTTAAAAACATCCTGACGGCGGAAGCGATCCATTAAATCTTTATCAAAGAAAAGATCAAATCCAGCTGAAATAAAAATATCAGAAAGTTCATCTGCTGACTGTATTTCTTCAAATCCATCCTGCAGCCATTCCAGTCCCTGAGAAGCTGATTTTAAATCAAGCTCCACCTCATAATCAAGTTCAGTTTTTAACTTTTCTAATTCCTCAGTCATTGGTATCTTTACCGGACAGGGTAAAGAGCCTGAAACTTTTATTTTATCTCCACTTACATTTTTAGCAGAAGTCTTTTCTATTTCTACTTCCATTAAATCAACAAGCTTTTCTAAATCCAGATTCTTAAGATCTGCCGCCTGCTTTAATGTAATCTGCTTACCAAAACTTTTTCTCTTCGCCTCTTCATCCAATTGATTAAAACCTTTATTAACCAGTACTGAAATAAGTTCTGGATATTCTTCAGTTATCTCAAATAAATTTTTATTAACATCAATTTTTCTTTCCACTCTTAAAACACTCCTTTTTATTGAATAAGGTCGAGTAGACGGGACTTCACAGCCCCAATCCCTCTACAGAACCGCACGTGCCATATTATGGCATACGGCTCTTCACTCTATCCTTTACTTAGATAGCAAGAACCAGTACCTGATTTGAAAATATTAACTTTAATTCTTGGTCTTTTAAGTTTGAACTTGTCAAGAAACTTTTGGAATTTATTCCAGTTGAAGCTTTTCCTCTGACTCCTTCTGTTCAGCCATTTGTATACAAGTCTTCTGACTCTGTAATACAGTGAACTGACACTTCGGGAGTTGCCTGAGACAGCGAAATAATTGTAGGTTCCCACCAGTTTTCTGTTTAGTGTTTTCATAAACTCATCTACCGGTAGTGTCCTGTTTTCCTTAATCCATTCTTTACAGCGTCGAACACTCTTATTAAATCTTTTACTGCTGGTTTTAACCTTATGTCTTTTAATTCCATCTCTACATTTACCCATATAGTTGGTAAATCCAAGAAAATCAAAGGTCCTCTCATATTTACCACTGTCATTATCATCTTCATCATCATCCAATTTTACTAAACTTGTCTTTTCTTCTGATAATTCCAGCTCAAATTTCCCCAGCCTCTCTGCAAGTACTTCCTTAAAACGCTGTGCATCATACTCATGCTCAAAACAAAATATGATATCATCTGCATATCTAACCATGTAGCTTTCGCCTCTGAGCATTTTACTTATTTTACGGTCAAACCAAATATCTACCACATAGTGCAGGTAAATATTGGCAAGAATTGGCGAACAGACTCCTCCCTGAGGAGTTCCTTTCTTCGTCTCCCTTTTCTGACCATCCTCTATTATACCTGACTTCAAGAACCTCGCAATTAATCTGAGCATGTTCGGGTCACAAATTCTGTGCCCCAGGAATTTCATCAACCATTCATGGTCAACGTTATCGAAGAAACTTTTAATATCTGTATCCAGCACATAGTTAATTTTATCCTTATCGCAAATGTCATTAATCATTCTCAGTGCATCATGACAGCTTCTTTCCGGTCTAAATCCGAATGAGAATTCCAGAAAATCTTCTTCATAAATTGCGTTGAAAATCTTTGCAATTGCCCTCTGGACCAGTTTATCTTCATAGGTCGGTATCCCCAGTGGTCTTTTACCTCCACTGAGCTTGTCTATATATATTCTTTTAACCGGCTGTGGTCTGTAGGATTTACTTTTCATTCGAGCGATCAGATTTTCTATATTCTCAACCAGTTTCTTTTCATATTCCTTCTTTGTCACTCCATCTACACCTGCTGCCTTGTCAGCATCAAGCTCATAATGACAGTCTATTAACATATCTTTATTAATATGGTGTATCAGAGCATTAAATTTCTCTTCAGGTCTATTCCTTGCTATTTCCGCTATTCTTTCCAGTTTCGTTTCCACATTTTCACCTATCTCCGAGTATAGAATGTGTTTCCCTTTCTAAGATTGATATTGTGTGACTGCCTTCCCTCCACTGACATTACTCAGCTTCTTCAGTACTATGCAGACATCCGACTTCCTTGAGCATCTGGATGTGCTAACTTTGTATCGCTTGCTACATCCTACTCTCTGTGTAGTTTTCAAGGACCTCCCAGGTTGACATAATATATTAGTATCCAGCATGCGGTGATCTACGACCCCGGAATGTTCAGACAGACTAGCTTTAATCTGCTTGGATGTTGCTTTCTGCTCAGGTAAAAGCATCAGCTCATTCATTTAAAGGTGTTTCGAGGCTCAATCCCTTCAGCACAATGCTTACCGCCTACTGTCTTGCTGTTTACGCTTAACACTGCTGGTCACCCATCAGTGTCCAAAACTCGCTATGAGTGATTTGCTAAATCTTACTCACTGAGATTTCCACTCAGTATATATTACGCCCTTAGCCTGGCGCACTACCTGGTACAAAACGGCTATTTTGTAACAGGTACCAATATATAATCGATAATTTTTATTGACTATTTAAAGTTTAGCATTTTACTCAACTTTCTTCTGTGACATAACTCACTCAAATAAAACTTTTTTATCACTATACTTCAAAGATGAGCAATTTACTTGCATTTTTTTAGATAATTGCTTATGATAGGAATAGAAAATGAATTAGAGGTGGAATATATGAGTGTCGTTCAAGAAATACCTTTTTTTAGTCTGCTGACAGAAGCAGAATTAAATTTAATCGATGATATTGCCATAAACAAAGAATTTAAAAAAGGCGAATATATCTTTTTTGAAGGTGAAGCAGGTGATAAATTTTTCATTATCAAAAATGGACAGGTTAAACTGACTAAAATGATTAAAAATGGAGATGAACAAATTTTAAATATTTTTAGTAATAATGATATAATTGCAGAAATTGTTGCTTTTGACAAGGGTAATTATCCTGCCTCTGCTGTTACGATGACTGATACTAAAGTCATTGTTTTCGATCAATCTGAACTGGAAGAATTAATTCTAAAACATCCTTCAATTGGGGTTAAGCTGCTCCGGGAAATGAGTGGTCGCCTTCGTAGAGCTCAGCAAAATGTTAGAGATCTGGCTTTAAAAGATAGTTCTGCTCGAGTTGCCGGTCTATTAATTTTTTTAGCTGAAAAATACGGTAAAACAAAAAAAGATAAGATTGTTTTAGATATTTCTTTAACACAACAGGCGCTGGCCAGCATGATCGGCAGCAGTAGAGAAACTGTCTCCAGAGTTTTAGGACAGTTTGAAAGTGAAGGTTTAATTAAAACTTCTCGTAAAAAAATAAATATCTATCAGCTTGAAAAAATTAAATCATACACCTAATCTATTTTAGAGCAGTTAGCTAAATTATATTTTTAAAAAGATAAATTGAAAAGTTTCTCGAAAATATTAAAAAGTCCTGGGATTTAATTTTCACAGGACTTTTTCTAGTTTGAAATCTTATTTTTGATTTTCATAAGCCGCCTTCGATTTTTCAATAACCTGAAGTGCTTCTTCTACACCTGCCCAGCCAATAATCTCTACTTCTTTTTCTTCTAAGTTTTTATAAACTGAAAAGAAATGCTCATATTCTTTAAGTAGATGCTCTTCTAAATCATATAAGGTATTTGTATTTCTAAAACGAGGATCATGTTCTGGAACAGTAAATATTTTTTCATCTCTACCCTTTTCGTCAGCCATTATAAACATCCCAATTATTTTAGCAGTTATTATACAGCCTGGAAAAGTCGGAAAAGTAGTTAAAACCATAGCATCAAGTGGATCTCCATCATCAGCTAAAGTTTCTTCTATATATCCATAATCAGCTGGATAATATACAGGTGAATACATTACCCTGTCCAGACGAAATTTACCCTTTTCCTTATCATACTCATATTTATTGTTGCTGCCTTTTGGAATTTCTACCAAAACATCAATTAGATTATTCTTCATTTTTTCTCCCCCAATTTTAATTATAATATTTTAAATTCAAATTATAATATGGAATATAATGTTTCGACTTAATTAATATATAATTTTTAAAAGCAAAAATCAATGGTTTATAACAAGAACTTAAATTCACAATAATCAAGCTTAAATTAAAACTCAATTTTAACTAGTTTATAGTAAATTATATTTAAAATATAATATTTATGATTTATAATAATTATCAATATTACTTTTAATTTAGTGCTCATATGATATAATAAGCAATGTATTTACTTTTTACGACAATTTTCACACTATTAATTAAAATAGGGAGGAAATTATATGTCTTTTAAAAATTTAAATATTGCTAAAAAAATATTTTTAGTAATTGGTCTTAGTTTTTTAGTTTTAATCCTAATTATGGGTTATTTTTTCAATCAACAATTTAATAATTTACGTGAAAAAAACACAAAAACAGTCAGCAGCCATTTATTAGATTTAGAAAAAGAGAGAATAAAGAATGCTACAGAAACTGCCTCACAATTTTTAGGGGAATTAAGTAATGCAAACAGTGATTTAAATGAACAGAATTTACAGGAAATTATCAAAGATTATAATCAAAATATAGGTTTTGGTGAAATCGGATATTTCTTTATCTATGACAATAATGGAAATACTGTTGCCCTTCCTCCTTCTCCAGAAATTGAGGGTACTGATAGATGGGATCTGCAGGATGCAAATGGAAAGTACATAGTTCGGTCTCTAGCAGAGACTGCAAATAATGGTGGAGGTTTTGTTGATTATATTTATGCCAATCCAGATACAGGAGAAGCTGAAAACAAGATAAGTTATGTAGCTCCAATTGCAGGTACAGACTATTTTATTGGTGCCGGAACCTATGAAGGAATAATCAATAGTCAGGTAAATGGGGTCAGAGCTGAATTGGAAACTATTCTTGGAGAAATTTCAACTGCGCTAATTATTTTCTTATTAGTTGCTGCAGTTATTTTCACACTGATAATTATCTTTATCTCCCGTTATATATCAAAAAGTATCAATAAGGTATTAATTGGAATGAATAAAATGGCAGCTGGTGATCTAACTTATAGAATGGAAATGGAAAGTAATGATGAAATTGGGAAACTGGCTCAGGCCTATAACAAAACTGCAGAAGCACAAAAAGAAATGGTGGCTGAAATTCAGATGGAAATCAGTGAGTTAAGTGCTCAAAGTGAGGAACTTGCTGCTTCCGGTCAGGAAGTAGAAAGAGCTGCCGAACAGGTTGGCGGAGCAATTGAAAATGTTGCTTCAGGTGCTGAAGAACAATCCGCACAGATTTCTGAAACAAGCAAAAATTTAGGACAATTAATTTCTCAAATAGAAACAACCAGTAAAAAATCAAAAGAAATGGATCAATCTTCAGAACAGGTTATCAAAAATGTTAAAACTGGAACTGAATCAATGCAGAGCTCAATTAAACAGGTTAATCAAGTCAAAGATAATTCTGCAGAAATTGGAGTTACCATTAATAATCTGGGAGACTTATCAGAAGAGATTGGAGATATCGTTCAATTAATCAATAATATTTCACAGCAGACAAACTTACTGGCTTTAAATGCAGCTATAGAAGCTGCCAGAGCCGGTGAAGCAGGACGAGGATTTTCTGTTGTAGCTGATGAAATAAGACAGCTGGCTGAAGAATCTGCCGAAGCTACTGATAATATTTCTAAGTTGATTGATAAAATTCAGGCAGGTGTTAATAATGCTGTTCAGAAAATGGATGGTACAGAAGAAGCAGTTAATAATAGTGTGGAAGTAATTGAAGATACTGGATCAGTCTTTAATAATATTGAAGAAGCTGTTAATCAGCTCAGCCGTTTAATTACAGAAATTGACACTGAAACAATGGAGATGGCTGATTTAAGTCAGGATGTAAATAATATGATCAATAATGTAGCAGCTGTTAGTGATGAAGCTGCCAGCAATGCAGAAGAAGTTGCTGCCTCCAGTGAAGAACAGATTGCTTCGACTGAGGAAATTGTTTCTGCTGCTCACAGATTATCCGAAATGTCAGATAATCTCAAAAATATGATTTCTAAATTTAAAGTTGAGTAAAGTTTACTCACTATAATTTAATAATTCAAAGCAATAACCCCCTGCAGACTGTTAAACCAGACAGGGGGTTTTGATATTTTAATCTATATTTTAGTTAAATTTCTATTTCAATTTTTTTCTAATTGGGCAAATAAAATATTGTTTTCTTTAAAAATATGATCTCTCAAAGTCACGACTATATATTCAACATGTTTTTAAGCTCTTTTTAAATCTATTAAAATTTACTCACCAGCCATAATAGCTGCAACGTCTTCTTTAACATCACCGGTTAGCTTAATATCAAACTTATCAACCAATACATTAAGCACATTTTCGGAAACAAATGCCGGCAGTGTGGGTCCAAGACGGATTCCTTTGACTCCCAGAGATAGAAGTGCAAGTAATACTGCTACTGCTTTCTGCTCATACCAGGCAATATCATAAGAAATCGGTAGATCATTGATATCATCTACACCCATAGCTTCTTTTAACTGTAAAGCAATATAAGCTAAGGAATAAGAGTCATTACACTGACCTGCATCTAAGATTCTTGGAATTCCACCGATATCTCCCAGATCAAGCTTGTTGTAGCGGTATTTAGCACAGCCAGCTGTCAGAATAACTGCATCTTCCGGTAATTCTTTAGCTACATCTGTAAAGTATTCTCTATTTTTAAATCGTCCATCACAACCACCCATTACTACAAAGCGGCCGATATCTCCATTTTCTACAGCTTCAATTACCTTGTCAGCAACACTCATAACTGTATTGCGAGCATAACCACCAGGGATTGTTCCTTCTTCTATCTGAACTGGAGAATCACAGGTTTTAGCTAATTCAATAATTTCGGAGAAGTCTTTGCTCTCTCCTTCTTTGCGGTCAGGGATATGAGTAACTTCTGGATATCCTGCCATACCTGATGTAAAGATACGATCTTTGTAAGAATCTTTAACAGGAGTAATACAGTTAGTTGTCATTAAGATAGGACCATTAAATGATTCAAATTCCTCATCCTGTTTCCACCATGAGTTACCATAGTTACCAACAAAGTGATCATACTTTTTGAATTCTGGATAGGAGTTAGCAGGTAACATTTCACTGTGAGTATAAACATCTACTCCAGTACCTTCTGTCTGCTCTAATAATTCTTCCATATCTTTAAGATCGTGACCACTGATTAGAATACCAGGATTATCGCTAACACCAATATTTACATCAGTTGGCTCTGGATGACCATAAGCAGAAGTATTAGCTTCATCTAAGAGAGCCATTGTTTCTACTGCCTTTTCACCGGTTTCAATTACCAGACCAACAAGATCATCAACACTTAAGCTATCATCTGTAGTTGCGGCCAGACATTTTTGAGTAAATCTATCAATTTCTTCTTTCTGCTTACCTAAAATTCTAGCATGGTCACCATAAGCTGCTATACCTTTGAGTCCGTATGTAGCAAGCTCACGTAGAGATCTTACATCAACATCTTCAGTTTCTAACACACCTACATCAGTACCTTTATCATAATAATCACTAATATCTTCACTATACCAGGTAGCATGTTCAGGTAGCTCTCCACTAAATTCTTCACCGTGATTTTCTTTATAAACTTTTTCGAATTTCTCCTGAACTTCATCTCTTAGTTCAAAAGCCTGATCAATTAAACTTTCAAATCTGTCGGTATCAAAGTTAGCATTAGTAATTGTGGCAAATAGACCTTCCATAATAAATGGCGCTGTTTTATCAGAAAGATTAAGCCCTTCTTCCTTGGCTTTTTCTGAATAAACAGAAATTCCTTTAAGTACAAATACTAATAAATCCTGTAAGTTTGCAACATCTGCATCTTTACCACAGACACCTTTTACTGTACAGCCTTCATTTTTAGCAGTTTCCTGACACTGATAACAAAACATAGACATAAATTGTTCCTCCTTTTAATTAATTAGATACTGCAGTTTTAAATTAATATCTTAATTTTTTCTGCAGTCAGTAATAAAATTTTGAATTACAAGTGCTTCACTCAAGTATTATTATATACTTTTCCCATTATTCTTCTATGATGTATATCACACAGCGCAGAAAATCTATCACTATTTAATATTGGTTACTAAAAATTGAGAACAAAAACACAATCTTTTAAATAAACACCTGCAGCCAAAGTTACTTAAACTTACACTTACAATTATCTATCTGGCTGTACAATTGAAAGAAAATCAACTCCAATAGGACAATTAAATCCAGCAAATAACCATTTTAGCGTGCAAATCTATTCTAAACTCCAGCTGCAGGTATTGTTGAAATATTTATTCAGTTATTTTAGTTTATATTTTTTAGTAATCTTCCAGGTGATTCCATTCGGCATCTTCCAGCCAGGTATTAGGACGATCTACCATTTCAATAATATTTTCTATAATTTTTTCGTGCTTCTTTTCCTCTTCAGCCAGACGATTAAATGTCTTTTTAACCAGCTCAGAATCTGATTCCTCTGCTTTTTCTGTATAAAATTCATAACTCTTTGCTTCTAAATTAACTGCTTTTTTATAAACATCTACCTGCTCTTCAGGCAAAAGACTTTCACCAGTAGGCATAGTATCAGATATTTTCTGAAAAGCTTCTTTAGCCGTTGACAGAATTCCTGCTTCAACTTCATCAACCTCTTTATTTTTCTTTAACTGGCGGACAATATTTGCGTGTTTTTTCTCTTCGCCAGCTAATTCTAAAAATACTTTCTTTAAATCTTGATGAGAAGTATTAGCAGCACACTCTTCGTAAAACTCACGATTTTCAATCTCAAAGTCAATAGCGAAGTCATAAATATTCATTATAAAACCTCCTTGAATTTTTAAGTCATTAAACTTTCTGATTCAATCAAAGATGAATTAGTAATTAATTATTAATTTTACTTAAACTCATCAATTAAATATTTTAAGTCATCAACCTCGACATCGCGCTCTACTAAAGCTTTATCTTCTAGATAGGGCATTCTATCTCTAAAAGTCGGCTTATCTTCTCTATAGATAATTCCAATTGGAATTTTATCTCCAAATTCCTGCGCTACCTTCATTGCAGCTTCATAATCAGTTGGATCATGATCTTCTAATTTATAGACCCGTTTATTGTACCACTGATAGGTATTAATTTTATTAAAAGTAACACAGGGCTGAAAGACATCGATTAGAGCATAACCTTTGTGTTTTTTAGCTTCTTTAATCATTTCTATTAAGTGTTCCCGATCTCCAACACTGCTGCGGGCCACAAAACTGGCCTTCATTCCCACTGCAAATTGAACCGGGTTAAGGGGCTCAGCGTTAACTCCATGAGTCTGAACTGGAGTTCTCAGTTCCGGCACACTGGTTGGTGAAGCCTGGCCTTTGGTTAAACCATAAATCTGATTATCATGGACCAGATGAATAATATCTGGATTACGTCTCATATTATGCAGAATATGATTGCCACCTTCACCATAACTACAGCCATCACCAGATTCCACAATTACTGTCATCTCTGGATTGGCTACCCTCATTCCAATAGCAGGTGGGACTGAGCGTCCGTGTAGTCCATTAAAACCATTAACTTTAATATAATGAGGCATCTTTGCTGCCTGCCCAATTCCACTATACATTGTAACCTGCTCTGGTTTTAAGTCCAACTCAGTTAAAGCATCAGCCAGAGCTGTTCTTAAGGGAAAATTACCACAGCCTGGACACCAGGCAGTTTCACGGTCAGCCTGATAAACATTTACATCTACCATTATTTACTCACCTCTTCTTTAAATCTTCTATAGATTTCCTGACCAGAAAATGGTCGGCCATCATCTTTTAGAATATTATAATCTGCTTTAATTCCTGTTTCACTTCTGACCAGTCTATCAAACTGAGCTCCAGCATTATTTTCTACAAATATCAGCTTGGCATCAGTCTCTGCCATTTCTGTTAAAGTCTTAATCGGCAGCGGCCAGAGATCATTAAAGGCTAAATGACCTACTTTATATTCATCTGAGAGAATTTTTCTACCTTCTCTAAGTGGACCTGCGGTTGAACCCCAGCCTACTAAAATATAATCTGGTGCTTCCGGACCGGTATATTCTGGTTTCAGCAGATCTTCTGCTTGCAATTTTTCCATTTTCTTATTTCTTTTCTCTACCATTTTATTTCTGGTTTCTCCATCTTCAACAATGTGTGCATATTCGTCATGCTCATCACTATCAATTAGAACAATATTATCTTTAAGTTGGCCCGGATAGGCGCGAGGAGAAATTCCATCTTCAGTATATTTGTAGCGCTTATATTCTCCTTCTACCTCTTTCGGGTCAACTAGATTTCTTTCGATTTTCATCTCAGATGTATCTATTTCTTTAATTGTTTTAGAACCATCACCAATAAATTGATCAGAAAGTATAATTACAGGTATCTGATATTTATCAGCCAGATTAAAGGCTCTAAATGTCTGATAAACTGCATCTTCCTGGTCTTTAGGGGCTAAAACCATCACTGGAAATTCATCCTGAGCAATATTAACTGCAAAGAGTAAATCTCCCTGACCGGTTCTGGTTGGCAGACCTGTTGCAGGACCAGGACGCTGAACATCTGCAATCACAATTGGTATCTCTGCAATTCCAGCCAGACCAACACCCTCTGCCATTAAAGCAAGTCCTCCACCTGAAGTACCAGTCATCGAACGCATTCCGGCATAAGAACCACCAAGAGCCATATTAATTGAGGCAATCTCATCTTCAGACTGCTCTACAACTATTCCGAGTTCTTCCTGTTTACCTGCTACGTAGTGCAGAATACCGGTAGATGGTGACATTGGATAGGCTGTATAATAACTTAAACCAGCCAGTAAGGCACCTAAACCAACAGCACTATTTCCGTCAATTACCATATTATCTTCGTTTTTGCCGAGATCTTTAAGATTATATAATTGATCAACTGCCTGATAACCCTTTTTGAGCAGCTCTAGATTATCATCAATAACTGATTCTTTTTTAGCAAAATGTTCTTTAACAGCTTCTTCAGCCTGATCAGTTGGCAGTCCCATTATCTTGAAAGCAGCACCTACAAAAACGGTATTTACTGCCCGGGGATTAACCTCTTTGGCAATTCCCTTAGCATCAATATATACCAAATCATCATTATCTGATTCAATCTCAGATAAAATTGTACCATCTTCCTCCATCTCAGAACGATGTATTTCAACACTTTCTTCATTTAAGGCCAATAATAGATCTATTCCTTCATCTGGACCTTCTACTTTTTTATCGCTTATTCGAATCTGCATAAAGTTATGTCCACCTCTAACTCGGGACATATAATCTTTAGTGCTGAATAAATAATAACCATGACGGGAAAAAGTTTTGGTCAACATCGCTTCGACAGTTTTTAAACCCTGTCCCGCTTCTCCAGCAATTACAATATTAAAATCCAATCTTATTACCTCCTTTTCTAGTTTCGAAAATTTCTTTTTAATTTTCTACAAAAATTGAGTAATTCTGTTTCTTATATATATTATTCAATAGATAGCTGTTAAATCCTGCTTCAGACTGGAAATATTTTGTTTCTTTTATTTAAAGATTTCGATTTATCAAATAATAATAATAGTTATCATTCCCGTCATAAAAAAGCTCCCAGCTAAATATATTTTAACTGAGAGTGCTCTAAAATTTCTCATATTATTTTTTTTCAAGACTCTTATAACTCTTTTTCTGTCTCAAAATCCTGCGGCCGCTTAGTCTGAGTTCCAAAATGATAATCTAAAACCCTGATAATTCTTTCTACTGCTTTACCATCACCATAGGGGTTAACAGCAGCTGCTCTTTTTTGATATTCTTCTGCATCAGTCAATAATTTTAGACTTTCTTCAAAAATAGCCTCAGCATCTGTTCCGACTTTGAGCACTGTTCCCGCTTCAACCGCCTCCGGTCTTTCGGTATTATCTCTTAAGACTAAAACCGGTTTGCCAAGTGAAGGAGCTTCTTCCTGAATTCCACCCGAATCAGTTAAAACTAAATCAGCTCTGGCCATTAAATTGGCAAAAGGCAGATAATCCAGGGGCTCAATCAGATGAATCTGCTGATTACCAGCCAGCATCTTTTTTGTTAATTCCCTAATCACCGGATTGAGATGAACCGGAAAAATCACCTCTAAATTATCAATTTTTTCTGTCAGCTGCTGAACTGCTCTAAAAATATTTTTCATCGGTTCTCCTAAATTTTCACGTCGGTGCGCTGTCAGCAAAACCACTTTTTTACTCTCAAAATCTAAATTTTTAAGCAGCTTATTTTCAAATTTATAATTCTCATCTACCACCGAAAGCAGGGCATCAATAACTGTATTTCCCGTCACAAATATCTTCTCTGCTGCCTTGTTTTCCAGCATCAGATTTTCCTTTGCCCTTTTAGTCGGGGCAAAATTTAAATCAGCAAGTACACCGGTCAGCTGTCTGTTCATCTCCTCAGGAAAGGGTGAATATTTATTTTGAGTTCTCAGTCCAGCCTCAACATGAGCAATTTCAATCTGATGATAAAAAGAAGTTAAAGCGCCAATAAAGGTAGAAGATGTATCTCCATGAACCAATAAGAGATCTGGTTTTTCGTCTGCCAGTATTCCATCCAATTTATTAATTATTCTGGCTGAAAGTCCGCTTAAAGTCTGTCTCTCTTTCATTATATCCAGATCATAGTCTGCCTCAAGCTGAAAAAGATCCATTACCTGATCCAGCATTTCCCTGTGCTGAGCTGTAACAGTTATGATCAGCTTATAATTTTTATTTTTCTTTAAAGCCTTTAATAAAGGTGCCATTTTGATTGCTTCTGGTCTGGTACCGAAAACTGCCATTATTTTTTTCTGCATTTTAATCATCCTAATTCATTTTATTAATTTATTGATTACTATCTCTAATGATATAATTAAAAAACTCTAAAGTAAATACTATTTCAATTTAAACTGTCTGCTGCTGCCTGGTTTTTCTATCAGATACTGCCAGTATTTTTTAGGCATAAACTGCTGCTGAGTTCTGGGATTATGACGATTTTTGATACTGACTGCAGAAAAAAACGCACGCCAGAGATCCTGTACTTCCTCTTCTCTTGCAGATAACTCTGGTTTAAATTCTTTTTCTAAATCAATTAAAAGCCATTCTTTCTCTGCCGCTGAAAAAATAACAGCCTCTTCCCTTTTTAGATCATGGATTATCCAGTCCATTGTTGAAAATCTATTTTTAAAATGAGGAGCTAACAAAACTAAAGTTTTGTAATCAGGTTCAACAGCTGCATAATATTTGCCGCCAGCTGCTTCCTGCAGACGAATTAAGCCCTTAAGCCGGTGACTTTCGTGTCTGACCTTATGTGCCAGATCCTGAACCTGTCTCACATAATCTTTTGTCAAAAATTCGTCTACTTTTTCTCCTACTTTAAAACCGGTAAACAAATAACGGAAAATATAAAGTTCCATTTTCTCGGACTCTGATAAATAAGAGTGGAAAATATTATTTAAAACCTGAGCTGAGATATGTTCTTTAATCTGTCTGCTGAAAAATTCAGCTTTTTTAAGATCTGTAACAATATTTTCCTGCTGATAAAAAAGATCATCTCGAAACTCTGATTTAGCTGAAATCTTGACTGGTGCCTCCCTTTTTTTAAAGGCAAAATAGAGGGCAGTCAACAGACCTTGATAACTACCGTCATAAATATATACTTTTTTATCATTCTGCTTATTTTTCATAATTAGCTTACCTCTCTAATTTAATAAATCCTTTATTTCAAACAAAAACTACTATACATTATCCAATTCCCAGCCCTGATCACTGTCAGAACTGGCTGAAAATAAGGAAAGCTGCTGAGATTCTTTTTCTGCCAGCCGGTTATAAATAATCTCACTTTCAAAAGGAACTGCAGCCGCATATTTACCATTACAGGTAATAAAAAAATTGGCTCTTTTTAAAACTATGCGCATCTTTTTTAAATTATAATGACTTAAGTTTTTTTCTTTTCTGGCCTTAACTATTTTAGCGGCTGAGCGGGGTCCAATCCCGGGCACCCTGAGCAGCATCTCATAATCTGCTGTGTTGACTTCAACTGGAAACTGATCTAAATTATTTAAAGCCCAGTCTGCTTTGGGATCAATTTTTAAATCAAAATTTTCTCTGCCGGGAGTCAATAACTCTCCTGCCTTAAAGCCGTAAAAACGCAGCAGCCAGTCCGCCTGATAGAGCCGATGCTCCCGCTTTAGTGGGGGTCCGGGTAAAGCTGGTAAAAGTGAAGAATTATTGACAGGTAAATAAGCAGAATAATAAACTCTTTTTAAATTAAAATTATCATATAAGCCTTCTGAAAGAGAAATTATCTGCCTGTCAGATTCGGGGCTGGCCCCCACAATCAGCTGAGTCGACTGTCCGGCAGGCACAAATTTATCTTTAATTTTATATTTTTTGCGCTCAACTATATTATTTTCTATTCCCTCTCCAATTCCCTTCATCGGAGCCAGAATACCTGCTTTTTTCTTCTGAGGAGCCAGTTTTTCGAGACTGCTTTCACTTGGCAGCTCAATATTAACACTCATCCGATCTACCAAGAGTCCCGCCTGATAAATCAGCTTAAAATCTGCTCCAGGAATTGCTTTTAAATGAATATAGCCCTGATAATTATGTTTATTTCTGAGCAGCTGCACTGTTTTTAAAAGCTGTTCCATAGTCCAGTCTGGATCTCTACTGACAGCAGAGCTTAAAAATAATCCTTCAATATAATTGCGTTTATAAAAATCAACAGTCAGCTGAGCCACCTCTTCTGGCGTAAAAGAAGCTCGTGGGCGATCATTACTGGCCCGATTAACACAGTACTGACAGTCATAAATACAGTAATTTGTAAAAAGAATTTTAAGCAGGGAAACACAGCGGCCGTCATCAGTCCAGCTGTGGCAGATTCCGCCTGCTTTAGTATTCCCCAGACTTGAACTGTTACCACGACCACTGCTGCCGCTGGAGGAACAGGAAACATCATATTTAGCTGCATCACTTAAAATTTCGAGTTTTTTCTGTAATTCCATTTTTTATCACTTTCCTTTATTTGCTCACCGCATTTCTCCATGCATTTTTCTCTTTTTTAATTAAATATGGATTAGAATAAACTTCTAACTCTATTATACTACATTAAACTAATCAATTCATATTTTTAAAAATAAAATAACCCAAATAATTAGTCTCTTCGATAGAAATGATTCAATCGAAATAGTATTAAATTAAATTTATCTAAAACTGTCAAGAAAACTCCATCCAAGCTATGCATTGGGTGGAGATAAATTGGCTATTTAAAATTTAATTGTTTCAATATTAGCACCACCAGAAGACACAATGTAGTAGCTTCTAGACCAAAAATTAACCCTCCATTTTTTCTTTTATATACAAACACATGTATGATATAATTATAGTAGAATGGAGGTAAAAAATCAATGCGATTATCATTTAAATTTAAGCCTAAATTAAACCATAAGCAGTTAGTAATAATTAGGGAATTAGCCTGGCATTGCTCTAAATTATATAATACAGTTAATTATGAAGTAAAAAAT
>JBHEOV010000031.1:0-18563 GCA_046260625.1 Halanaerobium sp.
GTAAACAAGAGCCCAGATTATTATAATAATCCCCACTAATTCCGCCATAAAAAATCCCTCCTTTCGAATGCATAGATAAAATTGATAAACACATGTCTATATATAATTATTCTCTAAAAAATTAAATTATCCTTTTTATTTAATTTTTTTAAGTGATTAAAGCTTAAAGATTTTATATTTAGCTATATTTTTTGGAATATGTTATAATATTAGCCGGAGGTTTAATAAAAAGTGAAAAAATTACTAAAAATATTTTTGATATTTTTTAAAATTGGTTCTTTTACCTTTGGTGGTGGTTATGCGATGCTGCCAATTATTAAAAGAGAGCTGGTAGACAATTTAGGCTGGATTAAAGAAAAAGATATTTATGATTATTATGCAATTGGTCAGAGCACTCCCGGTATCATAGCAGTTAATACTGCAACAATGACCGGCTACAGTCTCAGAGGTGTTAAAGGAGCACTTGCAGCAACTTCTGGCTTTGTTATGCCCTCGCTTATTATTATAACGCTTATTGCTTCATTTTTTAAGCGTTTTCAGCAAATAATTCTTTTTCAGCATGCTTTTGCAGCTATTCAAATCGCTGTTGTGGCTTTAATTATCGATATAGTAATCAAAATGTGGCAGAAATCAGATAAAACTAAAATTAGCCTGCTGATATTTCTGCTTGCCTTTTTGCTGCTGGTCGTTTTTGACCTTTCACCAGTATTTGTTATTTTAGGATCAGCCATTACCGGTATTTTAATCCAATATTTTAGAGGCAACTTAGAGGCAGCATATCTTGACTATCAAACTGATAATCAGGAAAGTGATAAATAATGATCTATCTTACTTTGTTTTTAGAATTTTTTAAAGTTGGGCTTTTTGCTTTAGGTGGTGGACTGGCTGCTCTTCCTTTTCTGCAGGATCTAATAGTAAAATATGGCTGGATGACTGCTGAAGAACTCTTAAATATGATTGCAATTTCAGAATCAACTCCGGGAGCAATCGGAATCAACACCGCCACTTTTATTGGTTTTAATACTGCTGGAATTGCTGGCGGAATTATAGCTACCGCTGGACTGGCAGCACCTTCAATTATTATTATCACAATTATTGCCCATTATTTTAGAAGATTTAATCAGCATCCACTTGTTGAATCTGCTTTTAGCGGTATCAGACCTGCAGTAGCTGGATTAATTGCCTCAGCTGCCTTTGAGCTGGCTCGAGGTGGAATTTTCAATTTAGAAATGCTGCAGCTAAATAATAATCTGCTTGACTTTTTCAATTATAAATCACTATTACTATTGTTGATTATTTTTGCAGCAATCCGCATCTTCAAAAAACACCCAATAATTTACATAGTTTCGGCAGCTCTGATTGGTATAGTTTTTAAATTTTAAAATTAAGATCTCTAAAATTATTATCTCAAAAATACTTGCAGATAATAATTTCTTATAATATAATTGGTATAGACCACATGTTGTATATTCCTATACAGGAGGTAATATTATGCAGGAAATTAATAAAACCAGTCCTTTACCGCTCTATTATCAATTAAAAGAAAGTATTTTAACTGCTGTTCAAAGTAAAGAATTTGAGGTGGGTGAGCGCCTTCCTTCCGAAAGAGAACTGGCTGAATATCATAACATCAGCCGGATGACCGTAAAAAAAGCAGTTGATATTCTGGTTGATAATGGCTATTTAATTAGAAAACAGGGCAGTGGTACATTTGTCACTGACTATCAGCAGAGCTACAGCATCTCTCCTCTTTTAAGTTTTACTAAAGAAATGGAAAAAAAGGGTTTGAATTATACTACAAAAATTTTAAATTTCGCTGAAATTACAGATCTCAAGGCAGCTGCAAAAATGAATCTGCAGCCAGAAACAAAACTTTATCAGCTTGAAAGATTACGATTGATAGAAAATAAACCATTTCTGCTGGAAAATACTTTTTTAGCCGCTGATAATTTTCGAGATTTAAAAAAAGATGAGCTTGAAAATAATTCACTTTTTAAAATTATTAAAAATAAATATAATATTCAGCTGAGTACTGCAGAAGCAGAAGTTGAAGCAGTTATTTTTGATGCCCGTATTGCTAATAAAATGCAGGTCAAAGAAGGAATGCTCGGTCTTTATTTTGAGCAGTTCAGCAAAAATGAAAAGTCAGAGATTATAGAATATACCTCTGCCTATTACAGAAATGATAATTATAAATTCAAATTTACTTTTGACTTAAATTAAACTTCAATAAAAAGGATGTGTAAAAATGAGAATTATTGTAGAAAAAGATTATCATGCGATGAGTAAAAAAGCAGCCTTAATGGTAGCAAGCCAGATCACATTAAAGCCTGACAGCAATTTAGGGCTGGCAACTGGTGGAACTCCACTGGTGATGTATGATAAATTAATTGAAATGTACAGGGAAGATGAAATAGATTTTAGTGAGGTACAGACTTTTAACCTGGATGAATACTGTGGACTTGAAGCTGATCATCCAAACAGCTATCACTATTATATGAATGATAATTTCTTCAAAGAAATAAATATCAAAAAAGAAAATATCCATATTCCAGATGGAAGTGCAGAAGATTTTAGAAAAGAATGCAGAGATTACGAAGAGTCTATCAAAAATGCTAGAGGAATTGATCTTCAGATTTTGGGAATTGGTTCTAATGGACATATAGGTTTCAATGAACCTGCAGAAAGTCTAAATGTTGCAACTGAGCTTGTAGATTTAACTGAAGAAACTATAGCAGCCAACAGCCGTTATTTTGAAAGTGAAGCTGAAGTGCCTAAAAAAGCAATTTCCATGGGCATGGCTACTATTTTAAAAACTGATCGAATTGTACTGCTGGCCAGTGGAAAAAATAAGGCTGAGGCAATAAAAAAAGCCGTTAGCGGTAAAATATCGACTCAGGAACCGGCCTCTCTACTGCAGAGCCACCCCCAGATTACAATTTTACTGGATCAGGAAGCTGCTTCTCTAATTAATCAAGAAGATTTATCAGCTGATTGTCACTTCGAAATCTGTGAGTAAAAATTCCGGAAACGATTCAAGAAAATCAAGATATTTATCCATCACACGCTGTAAATATTTATAATCACTACCTACAAGTGCTACACCAAGTATAGCCGTCTGGATATAATCCTGAGCATCAACTTCGGCTGCAGAAAAATTAAATTTATTTCTACTTTTCTGCAGCAGGCTTTTTATTATCCGCCGTTTATCTTTTAAGGTAGCCGCTCCTGGCAAATATAATTTAATTTCACAGCTGGCAATTAACATTTTTAATTCCCCTTATTTTAATTTATTCGCTCATTACTTAAATGATTCTGATTTTCCTTAGAATCTATTTTCCGAATACTTTCTGCCTTAGATTCTGAAATTTTTTGATCGCCAAAATAGATAGTTTGACTTGGAAAAGCAAAACTTACTCCTAACTCTTCCATTTTTTCTTTTAATTTAAAATTAATCTGCTGCTGAATTTCCATATAAACCTTATAATCACTATCTTTAACATAATAAACTACCTGAAAAAGCAGACTGGAAGCTGCAAACTCCGCAAAATGAACCCGATTAACTTCTGTTTTATCAATAGATTTAATAATTTCTTCCACTATTCCTGGAACTTTTTTTAATTTTTCCAGTGATGTGTCATAGGTCAGACCAAAACTGAAATTAATTCTTCTCTGCTGCATTCTTTTATAATTATTAATCCTTGAATTAACAAGATCAGTATTTGAGATAACAAGCTGTTCTCCACTTAAGCTTCTGATTCTTGTAGTTTTAACACCTATATGTTCAATTGTCCCCTTATAATCACCAGTTATAATAAAATCTCCAATATCAAATGGTTTATCAAAAAAGATGGTAAAATAATTAAAAAGATCAGTTAAAATATTTTGAGCAGCAAAGGCAATTGCCACACCACCTATTCCAAGCCCGGTTACCAGACCTGTAATTTGAATATTTAAATTATCTAAAATAAATAAAAAAGCAATAATCCAAAAGACAATTTTAATTATAAAAAGTGTAATACTTAAAACTTTCTGTTGTTCTTCACTCCGCTGCTTTTTAGCCCAGTATTTTTTAAGGCTGTAGGTAATTACATCAAGCGAAGCCAGCACAACAAAAATTACTGTCAAAATCATCAATGTTAAATTAATAAAACTATCAATTTGAGTACTTGTCTGCAGTTCTTTAAAAGCTAAATAAAAAGCCAGAAAATATAACAGAGGATATATTCTTTTCTTTATTACCTTTTTTAATAAGACTGAAAAAGAATGAGAAAATCTTTCAATAAATAAATCCATTTTCCCCAGCAGGAATTTATCAAAAACTCTGATTATAAAAAACACTGCAGATATAAATAATAATGCCAAAAGATAATTCCCGATACTATTATTTAAAAGTATTGTACCCAGACCGATTTCCTGCATCAGACTTCCTCCTTAGCTAATATTCTCAAAAGATTTTATTTCTTTCTTTTCTTGATACATTGCATTATCAGCTTCATTAATCAACTGATCTAAAGTTTTTTTATAATTTGAGCTGTATTCCGCAGCTCCATGACTGGCTGAAATTTTATATTCCTTTTTGTTATTTTGGGTAGCCAGCTTCAACTTTTCTTTAATCCGCAGCCAGATTTTTTCTGCAGAATCTTTGTTACTCTGAGGTAAAATAAGCAAAAATTCATCTCCACCCAGTCTAACAACTTTATCATTATGGCGCAGAGAATGCTGTAAAATATCGCTAAACTGCTGCAGCAGTTCATCACCTTCCTGATGGCCAAAATTATCATTGACCAGTTTAAGATCATTAACATCAATAAAAATAACTGAGAGAATGTCTTCATTTGCTTCTGCTCTTTCCATTTCTTCCTGCAGATAATCAAGACCGGCTCTTCTATTTAAAACCTCGGTCAATAGATCAGTAGAAGCATAATGTTTTAAACGATCTTCCATATCTTTGCGCTGACTGATATCTCTAAAAATAATAACTATTCCCTGGTTTTCATCCACAGAAGCAGCTGAAAATTCAATCGGAAAACTCTGGTTATTTTTAGAAGTTAAAACTGCCTGCTGATTGTTTATTTCTCCTTTATTTTTAAGTAATTTTGATAAAGAAATTTTAATTTCCTCAATATCTTTGATCTCATTAGAAATAATTTCTAAATCATATTCATCACTTTTTTCGATTAAGATCTTAAATATTTCTCTGCATTTTTTACCTCTTGCTTCTTCCAGCGACCAGCCCAGCATTTCCTCCGCCTTAGAATTTAAATAAACAATTGAATCATTTTGATCAACTGTTATTACACCTTCGGCTATGTTTGCTAAAGTAATCCGATATTTTTCCTTTTCTGCTTTTAAGAGCTGATTCTGCTTATTTAATTTCCGCTGCAGATTCACCAGTTCATTATTTAATCTGCTCATTTCATTATAAATTTCATCATCACTAAAAGGCTTTTCTTCAGCTATTTTTTCTTTTATACTGCGCCTTAAATCATTTACATAATTATTATTAATTTTCATTAATTCTTCGTAATATTTAATTATTCCCTCAGACTGATTGGCAGCTATTAAAATATTATCACTACCAACATTTTTGAGCATAATAAAAATATATGATTCTAATTTTTCTCCCAAATGAAGATTAATTTCTCTACCAAATACTACTTCTTTTTCTTTTACTTCTTTGAGAATAGAAAAATATTTTTGGAGACTGCCCTCATCTATATAATG
Source organism: Halanaerobium sp. (assembly GCA_046260625.1). Taxonomy (GTDB): domain Bacteria; phylum Bacillota; class Halanaerobiia; order Halanaerobiales; family Halanaerobiaceae; genus Halanaerobium. Next base: position 5,728 of record JBHEOV010000031.1, read on the forward strand.
ACTCAAATTTTCTTTTTCAAATTTAATTCCATTATTAGAATTAAAAATTACATCTTTAATCTGACTGTCCTCATCTATTTTTAAAATAAAACCACTATTTATTTCATTTTTTTTAATCATAATATCGAATTCGCCACCTTAACTGCTTCCTTTGCATTACTGGCAAAACCATCTGCTCCAACCTTTTGCCAGAGATCACTGCTCTGCAGAAAGAGTCTGCCTCCTACCATAATTTTGAGCTTAGAAAATTTATCGCTTTCCCGAACGGCACTGATTAAATTTTTACTCTCTTCTAATTGATTGGGAAGGGTCACAGAAATAGCTAGTAGATCAATTTCTTTTTCAGCAAGAAGATTTAAAATTTCAGCTGCTGGAGTATTTGAGCCCAGGTGAATTGTATCCCAGCCATTTAATTCCAATAAATCAGCTACCATTCTGATACCTAATTCGTGCAGTTCATCACCAATACAGGTGGTTAATGCTTTTTTACCCTTTTTGTAGGAAGTAAAGATCTTAGGATACAGTTGAGACATAGCCAGCTGAGTAACTGAAGTAGCATAATGTTCCTGAGCAATACTGATCTGATTCAGCTGCCAGAGTCTTCCAATCTCATACTGAACCACCTGAAAAATTTTCAAATAAATATCTTCAATAGCAGTTCCCTGTTCTACTAAATCCACAATATACTTTACTGCCTTTTCCCGCTCCATCTCCAGTAAAAAAGTAAGATACTTTTCTGCTTCCTGCTGCAGGAGATTATCTTGATTAATAAAAGAACGATAATGATTGTTAGATCTGTTTAAATTCAGCTCAGCATCCTCGAGAAAATTTTCAATTAGCTTAAAATCTTTCTGACTCAGTTCTAACTTTAAAACATTTTTTATGGCCAACAGATGCTTATTTAAAAGCTCTATCCCAATTCCTCTTTCCTTTAAAACAGTATGTAACCAGTTATAATAGTTAGAAAAGATGTTTTTTTCGTTTATAAACACAGCCTGAGCCAGATAATTTAAATTATGAGAAGTATCACTTTTACTTTTTTCAATCATGGCTGAATTATATTTGTCTTTTAGTTCAGGCATCAATTCCATTTGCTGAGCCATAATCTTTTCAACCAGACTCTCTCTATTTTCTAAAATATATTCTTTTATTTCTGTCCCGGACATAAGAACACCTCGTTTCACGTTCTACTATATATATTAAACATCTCAGCTATATTTCCTGCTATTATATTAAAAAAAGAACCCTTTAGAATCAGGTTCTTAAAAATATCTAATATTTCCTTGTTAATAATTTGGTGGAGGTGGTGGGAGTCGAACCCACGTACTAGATGGCCCACCCAATAGTTTCTACGAGCGTAGTTCAACTTTTAATCTCACAGTAAGCACTCCGCTGAACTGGATTACTTACTGCCAGCCTGTTAAATGTCCCTACTTCTTACAGACATCGGAAGCAGGTTAGCCTGTTTTGTATGGCACCTAAGACGACTCCACAGACAGGATCCGGTTAGGCGTTAACTGCCTACGCGGCAGCTAAAGTATAACTATTATCGTTTGCAGATAATTTTATATATCCAGTGTTTAACGAGTGAAAGGAACTCCTCGGCTCGCTTCTAAGAGGTTCACCATCCAGGCGAAGCCAGAACACCCCCTGAATAGCTAATTTCTTTTTAGCATAATTATTATAACGCAAAGGTCAGGAAATGTCAAATTATATTTTTCAGACTGAGCTTTTCAGTTTTTAATCTTTATCCAAGCAGTTTTATTAATCTTAGAAAGAGCTATTTATTTAATAATCTTCTTTTTGACGGCGTCTAAATGCTTTTTCCATCTCCCGCTGAGCGGTCTTTTTAGCAATATCTCTTCGCTTATCATGCTGCTGTTTACCTTTAGCTACAGCAAGTTCAACCTTGCAGATGTTTTTCTTTAAATATAAAGTCAGGGGCACCAGAGTATAACCTTTCTGGGTTGTATAACCAATTAGTTTTCTAATCTCATTTTTATGAAGCAGAAGTTTTCTTCTTCTTTCTGGCTCATGGTTATAGCGATTACCCTCTTTGTAAGGACTGATATGCATATTATGCAGATAAACCTCTCCCTCCTGCACTATGGCAAAACTATCCTTTAAGTTAACTCTATGATTTCTAATTGACTTAATCTCTGTACCTTGAAGCTTAATCCCTGCTTCATAAGTTTCTTCTATATAAAAATCATGTCTGGCTTTTTTATTTTTTGCGATAATTTCTATATCCTTATCTTTAGCCATAACTACCACATCCTTAAGCATATATTTCTCTTAATCAATTTTTTCTATTAATTCAAAGTCTAATTCTCTTTCATCTCTATTAACTTTTGTAACTTTAATTCTAACTTCATCACCGATTCTATAAATCTTTTTAGTTCTTTCTCCGATTAGATGATATTTTTCTTCATCGTAGTGGTAATAATCATCACGGAGATTTTTAATATGAACCAGACCTTCTACAGTGTTTTCCAGTTCAATAAACATTCCAAAACCGGTAATTCCACTGATAATACCTTCAAACTCCTCACCAATTTTATCTTCCATAAATTCAATCTTTTTAAGATCAACCGAATCCCTCTCTGCATCCATTGCTCTTCTCTCCTGCAGTGAGCAGTGATCAGCAATTTTAGGCAGCTCATTATCCAGCTCATCCTGGCGCTCATCACTTAAATAACCTTCTGTAATAGTTTCTTTAATTATTCGATGAGCTGTCAGATCCGGATAACGTCTGATTGGAGAAGTAAAATGACTATAATGAGTAATTCCCAAACCAAAGTGACCTAAATTTTTCTCTGAATATACTGCTTTTTTGAGTGAGCGCAGCATTACTGTTTCAATTATTTTCTCTTCTTTTGTTCCCCGTACATCTTCTAAAATCTCCTGCAGGGCTCGGGGATGGACTCCATTTTTGACTCCTTTTAAACGATAACCAAAGTTATGAATAAATTCATTAAACTGCTGCATCCTATCCAGGTCAGGTTCTTCATGGACTCGATAAATAAAGGGCATCTCCCGCCAGGACATCTCGGCAGCAACAATTCTATTAGCAGCAATCATAAATTCTTCAATTAGCTGTTCTGCTTCTCGGTGATCTCTTTTCTTCAACTCAACTGGATGGCCTTCTTCGTCAAGCTCTACTTTAACCTCTGTAAAGTTGAAATCCATACTTCCCTCTTCAAAGCGGTTGCGGCGAAGTCTTTCTCTTAAATCATTCATCATCTCCAGTTCTTCTACAAAATCACTGTACTGATCCCCGTCTGGACTCTGATCATCTTCTAAGATATTCTGCACATTATCATAAGTCAGACGATGATTGGAATTTATAACTGATTTAGTAATTTTATGATCAATTATTTCTATTCCATGTTTTCCCTGCAGTCGATATTCAATAAAAACTGACATAGTTAAACGATCAACCTGTGGATTTAAGCTGCAAATTCCATTTGAAAGCTTTTTAGGCAGCATTGGAATAACCCGATCAACTAAATAAATACTGGTCGCACGGGAATAAGCTTCATTATCCAGAGGACTGGCCTCAGTAACATAATGACTTACATCAGCAATGTGAACTCCCAACCGATAAACATCATTACTTAATTTTTCTATAGAAACTGCATCATCTAAGTCTTTAGCATCTGCACCATCAATAGTCACCAGTTTTAAATCTCTTAAATCTTCGCGCTCATCATCTTTTTTTACTGTTTCTTCACTCACTTCGTCCGGAATATTTTCAATCTGCTTTAAAACCTGACCCGGAAACTCTCCCGGTAAATCAAGCTGGCGGATTATTGCCTCAATATCAACTCCAGCATCATCTTTATTACCCAGAATCTCAATTATTTCACCTTCAGGATTCCTGTTTTTCTCCGGCCAGCGGGTTATTTTAGCCACAACCTTCTGTCCATTTTGAGCGTCATTTAAAGCTTCAGGTGGAATAAAGACATCATTGCAGATTCTTTTATTATCTGCAATCACAAATCCGTAATTTTTATATTTCTCTAAATTACCAACTATCTCTTTATTAACTCTCTCTACAATCTCTGCAACTTCTCCTGCCTGGCTTTTACCACGGTTAGAATGAACAGGGCGCACAAAAACCTTATCATTGTGCATGGCTCCATTCATATTAGCTGAAGAAATATAAACATCATCTTTTTCGGGATCATCCGGAATTAAAAAAGCATTTCCGGAAGCAATTTTTTCAACTCGACCTCCGATTAAATTAAATTTTTCCGGTACCCCATATAAACCCTGAGAGTTTTTGAAAATTTGACCTGATTTAATTAAATCATCCAGGAGATCAGAAAAAATCTGCTGTTGATCTTTTGCTATTTCAAATTTCTGAAAAATATCTTCTTTTGTTAAAGGACGGTGTACATCCTCTCTTAATTTTTTTAATAATTCACTGCGAGCACTCATAAATAATCATCCCCAATCTTTTTGTTGATTCTTAGCTTAAACTAAATTTATTTATACTGTTGAAACTATATATTTAAAGTCCTAAATCATCAGAAATATCCTGCATAGCATTTAATGAAAGAGCTATAAATTCTTTTAACTCTAAATCCATTTCCTTACAGGAAGCAATTACATCCCGATCAGCACCTTTAGCAAAAGAGCTGTCTCCATAGCGGTTTAAAATGAATTCTGTATCCAGTGCTTCTAATTTTTTATCAGGATGAATTAATGCTGAAGCAACAATTAAACCAGTTAGGGGATCTGCTGCATATAAAGCCTTAGCCATTAAAGTTTGACGGGGCAGTTCGTGCATCCCATTATGGGCTCTGACAGCGTCAACTATTTTTGCTTCCATTCCCATTTCCTCAAGCATATCTGCACCAATTCGACTGTGCTTTTCTGGCTGATCTGCAGTCTCTTCATAATCGATATCATGCAGCAAACCTGCCAGACGCCATTTCTGCTGATCCTGATCAAAATAATCAGCCAGCTCTGCCATTACAGCCTCAACTGCCAGACAATGTTTGCGTAAATTCTTCTGTTTAATATTTTCTTGCATCAGTTCAAGCGCTTCTTCTCTTTGCATTATAACTCCTCCTTTTAAAAATCTAAATCTTTTAGTCAAATTCCAAAGTTAACTTAGCTTTAAGCTTCAATAAACTTAGCTTCTGCCTCTGCCTTCAAGTTTCCTTTTTGATCAAAAATTTCTGCCTGAGTATAGTGCACAACAGCAATAGAACTTTTTTTAGAACTCTTATATTTGCCAACTAACTCTAACTTTTCTCCAATTTCTATTGCTTTTCTGTACCTAATATTTAACTCGGCAGTAAAAGCTTTAATTCCCTTAAATCCAATTACATGTGCCATTGCTTCATCCAGTAGGGTTGCCGTTAAACCACCATGGATAATCCCCTGATAACCCTGATGATATTCTCCGGGTCTAAATTCAGCTCGAACTTTATTTTCATTGACTTCTTCAAAGTTGAGGGCTAAAGAAATCGGATTATTTTCGCCACAGGCAAAACACATTCCATCTTCTACTTCCGGCATTGAATCACTACCTTTCTATCAAAAAAACCCTCCCAGCAGCATTAACTACAAGGAGGGTGATTAATCCTTTACTACTATTATAATTTTACATGAATAAAGGAGCAAATACAAGTGAAACAATAGTCATTAATTTGATTAAGATATTTAAGGATGGACCAGATGTATCCTTAAATGGATCTCCTACTGTATCACCAACAACAGCGGCAGAGTGAGTATCTGTACCCTTACCACCAAAAGCTCCTGATTCAATATATTTTTTAGCATTATCCCAGGCTCCACCGGAGTTAGCCATCATAATAGCTAATAGTACACCGGAAGATAAAGCTCCAGCTAATAGACCACCAAGTGCCTGCACATCCCAGAGTCCAATGACTACTGGAACAACTACTGCTAAAAGACCTGGTAAAATCATTTCTTTTAAGGCAGCTGTTGTAGAAATATCAATACATTTTTTGTGGTCAGGTTTTTGAGTACCTTCCATAATCCCTGGCATTTCTTTAAACTGTCTTCTTACCTCTTCGATCATTTCTCCTGCAGCCTTACCTACAGCTTCCATAGTAATCGCGGAGAATAGGAAAGGAAGCATAGCTCCCAGGAAGAGTCCAATAATAACCTGAGGATTAGTTAGAGAAATTGAATCTAGTTGAACTGCCTGTGAGAAAGCTGCAAATAATGATAAAGCTGTCAAAGCAGCAGAACCAATTGCAAAACCTTTACCCATCGCAGCTGTTGTATTACCAACAGAGTCTAATTTATCTGTAATATCTCTGACTGAAGAATCAAGCTCTGCCATTTCGGCAATTCCACCGGCATTATCAGCAATCGGACCATAAGCATCAACGGAAAGTGTAATACCTGTTGTAGAAAGCATACCTACAGCAGCCATTGCAATACCATAGAGACCGGCAAAATTAAATGCTAAGTAAATAGCAGCTGTAATAACTAAAATTGGAAGAGCTGTACTTCTCATACCAACTGCTAGACCACTGATTATGTTAGTTGCTGTACCAGTCTGTGACTGACGGGCAATATGTTTTACGGGCCCATAATGTTCGGAAGTATAATATTCAGTAATTCTACCAATTAAAGTTCCGGCAATTAAACCAGAAATGATTGCTATAAAAATCCCAACTTGACCGGTTAAAGAAGTTACTAAAAAGTAAGCTCCAAGAATTGTAATTCCTGCAGCACTCATTGTTCCTCTTTCTAAAGCCTTAGCGGGATTTCCACCTTCTTTAGCTCTTACAAAACGAGTACCAATAATTGAAGCAACAATTCCTAAAGCTGCAATTAACATTGGTAATAAAACATGATCAACACTTAAAGCTGCTCCCAAAGTCATAGCAGCAACAATTGAGCCGACATAAGATTCGAATAAGTCTGCTCCCATACCTGCAACATCACCAACATTATCACCAACATTATCAGCGATAACAGCAGGGTTACGAGGATCATCTTCTGGAATTCCAGCTTCTACCTTACCAACTAAGTCAGCACCAACATCAGCAGCCTTGGTAAAAATACCACCACCAACACGGGCAAATAAAGCAATAGAACTTGCTCCAAAAGCAAAACCTCTAATAAATTCTACATTATGAGAAAAGAACATATATAAGATTCCAAGACCTAAAGTTCCTAAACCTACAACAGACATCCCCATTACTGTTCCACCAGAGAAAGCAACCTTCAGTGCTGCATTTAAGCCTGAGCGAGCAGCATGTGTTGTTCTGGCATTTGCCTGAGTCGCAATCTGCATTCCAATAAATCCAGCTAAAGCAGAGAAAAATGCACCCAAAATAAATGAAGCTGCATACTGCCAGCCTAAACTAGGTACAACAGCCATTATTACAGCTACAACTGCCACAAATACTGAAAGCATTTTGTACTCACGGCCTAAGAATGTCATAGCCCCCTCATTGATTGCATCTGATATCTCTGCCATTCTTTCTGTTCCCATACTTTCTTTTTTAACTTTTCCAGCAAGAATAAAAGCGAAAATTAACGCGATTATACCTGCTAACGGTGTATAAAAATTCATGCACCAACCTCCTTATTAATTTATATTTTTTATATGCTAATTTTAATTTAGCATCTTATCTGGTATATATTGCATTCAAATATTTTAAGAATCCCCTATAAATATTAAATAATTTTTCATTAATAATAACTAAAGCCCTGTTTATCAATAACTACTTATTACTTAATTATGAAGTTTAAAATATAGCTAAAATCAGAGAGTTAATCATAAATAATACTGCTGCTACAGTTGTTGCCTTACTGATCTTATCCTCCATCTTCTTTCCTGATTTCCCGAAAAAAGTTGTAGCACCACCATCGATTGCTCCAGATAAACCGGCACTCTTACCAGACTGCAGTAAAACCCCAACAATGACTCCAATTGCTATAATAAAATGTAAAACTTTAAGGGCAAACATTTTAATCTCACCTCCAGTAGTTAAGTAAAATATTGCTAGATATCCATTATTCAACACAGCTTTAATTTTAACATACTAAAGATAAAAAAACAATAATTTAGACAAGAAAAAGCCTTTTTAAATCAGAAAATATTTTATTGACTAATAAAAATTTAAAAAGGCATCCTCTTTTAATCAATATTTTCTAAAAATATGATTGAAGATGCCTTTTTCTTTAATTTAATTATCTTAAATTGTTTCTTCTAATTCTGAACGATCTACCCCTTTAATTTTAGCCAGTACTATTTCCCTAAATGAAGTTAATAGTGAATAAAAGATCGGAATTATAAATAGGGTTAAGAAAGTGGCAAAGGTTAAACCACTGATTACTACAACTGCAATTGGCTGAGCCAGCTCTCCCCCATCTCCTCTACCTAAAGAAAGTGGGATCAAACCCAGAATTGTAGTTAAAGCTGTCATCATAATTGGTCTTAACCTTACTGCAGCTGCTTCAAGAATCGCTGTATTTTTTTCCTGTTTTTCTCTTCTTAGATGATTAATATAATCAACCATTACAATCGCATTATTTACTACTATTCCAGCCAGAGTAATTAAACCAATTAGAGAAGCAACTGAGATAGTACTGTCAGTAATAACAATTCCTAAAATTACTCCAATAATCGCCAGTGGCACAGTAAACATAATTATCAAAGGGTGAATCAGTGATTCAAACTGAGAGGCCATAACCATATAGACCAGCACTATCGCCAGCAAAAAGGCAAAGGCCAGACTCTGGAATGAACTCTGTAAATCCTGAAACTGTCCTTCATAACTAAATTCATAGCCTTCAGGCAGTTCAATATTTTCATTCAACCTGTTTTGAATCCTTTCTACAGCTGTTCCCAAATCAATATTAAATAAATCAGAATTTATTTCAGCATATCTTTCTTGATCAATCCGCAGAATTTGGTTGGGACCAGTTTCTACCTGTAAATCTGAAAATCTCTTAAGTGGAACCTTAATTCCAGCTGGAGTATTAATATTCAAATTAGAAAGTTGAGCCACAGAGCTTAAATCACTTTCCCGCAGCTGAACTCTGATATCATATTCATCTCCTGCAACTTCATAACGAGTAGCAACACTGCCGCTGACAGCAGTTCTAACAGTATTTGCAATCTGTCTGGCATTTAAACCAAATTGACTCATCAAGGATCTATTTAAATTAATTCTAAGTTCAGGTCGTCCCTCATCAAAACTGTCACTAATATCTCTTAGGCCTTCAATATTTTTCATCTCTTCTCTGGCCAGAGCTGTATATTCTTCTAAAACTGCAAAATCATTTCCTTTAAGTTTTATATTAATTGGCTTACCGCCACCGCCACCACCACCGCCAAATCCAGACTGGGTGCTTACCTCAAAATTAACATCTGGTAGAGATAAACGCTGACGTACTTCTTCCATAATCTGATCTGTACTTCTATCTCTCTGATCAAGATCTTTCATTAAAACTGTAATATTACCAGAATCACTGCTGGTAGTAGTCCCCATCATATCGGCTGAGCCAACACTGCTGAAAACAGTTTTGACTTCTGGAATTGAGGCCAGCACATCTTCAACATACTGAGCTACATTATCACTTTCAGTTAAAACTGTACTTGCCGGCAGATCATAGGAAATAGTAAACATCCCCTGATCAGATTCCGGCAAAAACTCTGTTCCAATACCCGGAACCAGAGCCATACTTCCAGTCAGTAAAACAATCAGAATTACAACAATTATCCAGCGATGATTTAAAGAAAAACCAAGCATTCTTTTGTAATTGCGAGTTACAAATCCCTGTTTGCTTTCTCTGTCTAAATCCTTCTGACTAACTTTTAAGAAAGTAGAAGCAAGCATTGGAATTAATGTTAGAGCTACCGCAAGTGAGGCGAATAATGAAAAACTAACTGTCAGTGCCAGCTCCTTAAATAATCTGGCTGCAATTCCTTCCACAAAAAACACAGGTAAAAAGACAACAATTGTGGTTAGAGTTGAAGCTGTAATTGCCATGCCAACTTCAGCACTTCCTTCTTTAGCTGCCTCAATCTTACCGACTCCCATACTCCGATAACGATAAATATTTTCAAGCACCACTATTGCATTATCTACCAGCATTCCGACCCCCAGAGCTAGTCCACCAAGTGAAATAATATTAATATTTAAATCAGCAAAGAACATCAAAACAAAGGTGGCTATAATGGAAACCGGGATTGCTGTTGCAATTACTATTGTACTTCTAATATTTCTTAAAAAGATAAAGAGAATTAAAACTGCTAAAAGTCCACCAATAACGGCATTTCTCTGTACACTTGCAATTGCCTTTTCAATAAAATCAGACTGGTCCATAGCAGTTATAATATTTAGATCATCATATTCACTCTGTATTTTTTCTACTTCAGCTTTAACTGCATTAGCCGCCTGAACAGTATTAGCATCAGTCTGTTTTTGAATCGAAAGACCAATACTGGAATTACCATTAACCCGAGAAATTGTATTTCTTTCTGCATAAGTATCCTGGATTGTTCCTAGATCAGAAAGTTTTACAGTTGAGTCGTTTCCAGTTGGGACATTAATATTTCTAATGTCATCCAGACCATTAAATTTACCCATTGTTCTAATCAATAAATTTCTGTCCCCACGCTGAATCTCACCAGCTGAAACATTAACATTTTCCTGAGCTAAAATGCCATTGACTGTTGAAAAATCAATACCATAATTATATAGTTTATCTCCTTCTAAAGAAACTAAGATTTCTCTGGTTAGACCACCTTCTAAATTAACCTGAGCAACTCCAGGCAGCCGCTCCAAACGGGGCACAATATTATCTTCAACTTCAGTTTTTAAATCTGCCAGGTTCTGATCGCCTGTAATACCATAACTTAAAATTGGAAACATTGCCGGATCAAATTTAAAAATAAGGGTATCCTCTGCTTCATCAGGCAGAAAACCACTGATTAAATCAATCTGCTGTCTTAAATCTAAAACAGCAAAATCCATATCTGTTCCCCATTCAAATTCGGCCACAATTGTTGACTGACCGGTATCTGAAGTAGAAGAAACTGATTTAACACCGGTTACTGTAGAAACAGAACTCTCTACCGGTTTAGTAATTAAATTTTCAATTTCTTCCGGTCCAACCCCGGAATAGGAAGTTACTATTGCAGCCCCCGGGAAGGTTACATCGGGATAAAGATCAACTTTTAACCTGCTGAAAGCAATTATTCCGATTAAAACAACCAGCAGTACGAGCATTGCAGTAGTGATTCGTCTGGAAATAGAAAAGTTTGAGATTTTCATTAGTTAATCACCTCAACTTCTTCCCCGGCTCTAAGACGATTTTGACCTCTGGTAATTATCCGGTCATCTTCCTCAACACCTGCAAGAATTTCAATTAAATTATCTGAAACTATACCTATTTTTATATCTTTTTTTACTGCCTGATTATCTTCAACCGCATAAACATAGGGGGCTGCAGAATCAAAACCGATTATCGCAGAAATAGGTAAAACTAAAGTATCAGCTGCTGACTGTACACTAAATACTGCATCTGCAAACATTCCCGGTCTGATTTTATGCTCTGAATTAGCAAGCAGCATTTTGACAGGGAAATTTTTGCTGGCTGGATCTGCTGCCGGACTGATAGTATCAATTTCAGCCATCAATTCTTCATCTCGAACAGCTTCCGGTATAATCCGCACCTGATCTCCTTTATTTAATCTGCCCATAGTAGCTGCAGTCACAGAAGCCTCGAGATAAAGCTGATCAATATCAATGACAGTAATAATTGGCTGTCCGGGAGATAAAATTTCTCCTGCTTCAGTTCTCACCGCAGAAACAACACCTTTGATTGGACTTTTAATCACAGAGTTTTTGAGGCTTAATTGAGCCTGCTCCAATCCTGCTTCTGCCTGTCTAACCTGAGCCAGACTGGCATTTAACTGCTCCTGACTTGCACCTTTTTTTACCTGTTCTAAATTAGCTTCTGATACTGCCAGACCTGCTTCTGCAGATTTGACCTGGCTCTTTGCATTTTCCAGCTGCTGTTTTAGCTGAGTTGGATTGTTAAAGGTCTGTTCTGTCAGTTCATAACTCTGCTGAGCTGTATTTAAGCCTATTTTAGCCTGCTCTAAACCAATCTTTGCTGTATTTAGGGCTGATTTAGAATTTTTATACTGACTTTCTGCACCCTCAAACTGCTTTTCTGTAATTACTTTTTCTTCAAATAAATACTGCATTCTCTCATATTCGCGCTCTGCCTGTTCAAAATTAATTTCAGCCTGATTGGATTGTTCTCTGGCACTTGCCAGCTGCTGCTCGGCATTGGCCAGCTGACTTTCGGCAGAAGTTAACTGCTGTTTTAAGCTGATTTTGTCATTAAATGTTTCTTCCATCAATTTTAAATTGGATCTGGCTCCCTCTAAAGAAGCCTGAGCCTGTTCATAAGAAGCCTGAGCTCTATTGATTTCTTCCTGACTGGCTCCGTTTTTTAACTGCTGATAATTTGCACTCGCTGCTGCTAGAGAAGCCTCAGCCTGTTTTATTTGGATATTTAACTTATCCTGATTTAATTTTAGTAGTTCCTGATCTTCTTCTACACTATCTCCAACTTTAACCATAATCTGATCAACAATTCCACCTAATTCTGTCGGAATATTAACCTTTTTGAAGGCAGAAAAATTACCTGTGATTCTTTCCCGAACCGAAATTTCTGTTCTTTCAGGAGTAGTAACTTCTACTGGAGTCTGGGCTACTACATTAAAAGATAAAAAACTTAAAATTAATAATAAAATAATTGTCTTCTTCATTTATATCACATCCTTAAATAATTCACTGATTCTACCTGTATTATAT
>JBHEOV010000032.1:0-18536 GCA_046260625.1 Halanaerobium sp.
TCAGCATGTTCTTCAGCATCTTTTACCATTTCTTCTATCTCTTCCTCAGATAAACCGCTTGTAGATTTAATTGTAATCTTCTGTTCATTACCGGTACCCTTATCCTTAGCAGCTACATGAACAATACCATTTTTATCAATATCAAACTCTACTTCAATTTGAGGTACTCCCCGAGGTGCAGGTGGAATATCAGTTAGCTGAAAACGTCCTAAGGTTTTATTGTGCTGGGCTAATTCTCTTTCACCCTGCAGCACATGAATATCTACACTTGTCTGATTATCAGTAGCTGTAGAGAAAATCTTGCTTTTTGAAGTAGGAATTGTAGTATTTCTATCAATTAACTTTGTAAATTTACCTCCAAGTGTTTCAATACCTAGAGATAATGGAGTAACATCAAGTAGTACTACATCATCGACATCTCCGGCCAATATACCACCCTGAATTGCAGCTCCAACAGCTACAACCTCATCAGGGTTAATTCCTTTGTGAGCATCTTTTCCAATTAAATTCTTCACTGCTTCCTGAACAGCGGGTATTCTGGTTGAACCACCGACCAGGATAACTTCATCTATATCAGATTTATCCATTCCAGCATCTTTTAATGCTTTACGAGCGGGCTCCATTGTCTGCTCAATTTGATCACTGATTAGGCTCTCAAACTTAGCTCTTGTTAAATCAATATCTAAGTGTTCAGGCCCTTCATCAGTCTGAGTAATAAACGGCAGATTAATATTTGTCTGTTTAACACTGGAAAGTTCAATTTTAGCTTTCTCAGCAGCATCTTTTAAACGCTGCAGTGCCATTTTATCTTTCTTTAAATCAATTCCAGTTCTATTTTTAAATTCTTCTGCTAAATGATCAATGATTTTCTGATCAAAGTCATCTCCACCCAGTTGGTTATTACCATTGGTTGCAATAACTTCAAATACTCCATCTCCAATATCAAGAATGGAAACATCAAAGGTACCTCCACCGAGGTCATAAACTAAGATAGTTTCTTCACCTTTCTCATCAAGTCCATAAGCTAAAGAAGCAGCTGTAGGCTCATTGATAATTCTTTCTACTTTTAAACCTGCAATTTTACCAGCATCTTTTGTTGCCTGACGCTGAGCATCACTGAAGTATGCAGGAACTGTAATAACAGCTTCCTCAACATCTTCACCTAAATATTCTTCAGCATCTCTTTTTATTTTCTGTAAGATCATAGCAGAAATCTCTTGTGGAGTATGGTCTTCTCCATTAAGAGTTACTGAATAGTCTGATCCCATCTCTCTTTTAATTGAAGAAACCGTCTGGTCAGGATTAGTCACTGCCTGACGTTTTGCATGTTCACCGACAATTCTTTCTCCCTTTTTAGAATATGCTACAACAGAAGGAGTAGTTCTAGCACCTTCGTTATTTGGAATAACGGTTGGTTCTCCACCTTCCATTACTGCCACACAGGAATTAGTTGTACCTAAGTCAATACCAATTACTTTACCCATTTTATATTCCTCCTTATAAAATTGTTATCAAAGTTTTTAAAACTAAAATAAATTTAATTAATTATTTTTTTATTAATCATAAAATTTATTAAAACTTTATTTTATCCAGCTACCTTAACCATCGCCGGTCTAATTACTCTATCATCCAGACTGAATCCTTTTTGAACAACCTCAGTTACAGTTCCTTCTTCATATTCCTCACTTTCAACTCTCATAATTGCCTCATGGTACTCAGGATTAAATTCTTCACCCTCTGCTAGAATTTCTTTAATTCCCTGGTCGGCAAAACTTTTTAAGAGTTGATTATAAATCATTTCTACCCCCTGGTAGAAATCATCCTCTCTATCCTCAGCCTTTAATGCCCTCTCAAAATTATCAATTACCGGCAGCAAACTGGAACAGAGCTTAACCTTGCCTCGAGCAGTCATCTCAGCTTTTTCGCGCTGACTTCTTTTGCGATAATTAACAAAATCAGCCTGCAGCCTCTGTAGTCTGCTCAGCAAATCATCAATTTCAGCATCCATTTCTTCAATTTTTTCATTTTTTTCTTTAACTTCCTCAATTAGTTCTTCTCGAGAAAGTTCAATCTGAAGTCCATCAAGCTCATTAAATTCTCCAGCCTCATTTTCCTCTTTGTCAGCACTCTCAACTTTTTCTGCCTCCTGTGCTTTTTTTTCGGATGCCTCATTTTCGTTCTTTTCATTTTCTTTAACTTCAATATTTTCTTTTTTTCTGTCCATAACTATCACCCACTAGCTTTAGAAATTAATTTACCTAAAATATCAGAAATAACATCAACCGATGAAATAACACGTGGATATTCCATTCGGGTGGGACCAATAACACCAATTTTCCCAACTGCTCGATTAGAAAGATAATAAGTTGCAACAACCAGTGAGCAGTTTTTAATATCTTCAACTTCATTTTCCTGGCCAATCTTAATCTCAAGATCAGAACCAGAAATACTATTAATAATTTTGTTTAACATTTCTTCCTGATCAAGCAATTTGAGCATTTTTTTTACTTTTTCCAGATCATTAAACTCCGGCTGCTCTAAAATATAGGAGGTACCTCCTATATAAACCTTAACTCCACCAGGTTCAAATGCACCTTCAAACTCATTATAAAACTGTTTAAATAAATCAACAGACAGATCCATCCGGCTTAAAAGTTCCTTTTCAATCTGCTCGAGATATTTTGAATCTAAATCTGCCAGCAATTTATTTTCCAATTTATCAGCTAAAAACTGATTTAGATAAGAAATCTTGCGAGCAGATAAATTCTGATCCAGATTAATTATTTTATTATTAACCATACCTGTATCAGTAACCAGCACTAAAAGCAGAGAATTATCTGCCAGCTGCATTATCTCAACCTTTTTTAAGCGGCTAACCTGACTTTTGGGCTCACTTACCATAGCTGTATAATGAGTCATCTTAGAAAGCATCTTTGCCATACCAGAAATTATATCCTGTACATCCTGCAGATCCTGATATAATGATTGAATATTATCTATCATTACAGGAGATTCTTTTTTTTCCCTGCTGACAAGTTGATCAACATAATAACGATAACCCTGGTCAGAAGGTATTCTTCCAGCAGATGTATGAGGCTGTTCTAGAAAACCTAAATCTTCCAGATCAGCCATCTCATTTCTGATAGTTGCAGGACTTACATCCAGATTATATTTTTTTGCAAGTGTCCTTGAGCCAATTGGAGATGCAGAAATTATGTGTTCCTGAATGATGGCCTGCAGTATTCGCTTTTTCCTCGGATCTAATTCTTCAACCATCATTTCTCACCTCTTCTTTTAGCACTCAATCGTGGAGAGTGCTAACAACTATTTATAAAATAACATACTAATTATTTTTTGTCAAATTATTTCTGGCTTAATCGAGTAAAAATTTAAGAAAAACTTTATTTGCTAATTCTCTGCCTCTTGCTGTTAAATAAATGCGCCCATTTTTTTCTTCAATCAGCTTATCATTTTTCAATTCATTAATTTCTTTTTTATATATAGCCTGAAATTTAACTTCAAATTGCTGATAAAACTTATGATAAAATAACCCCTTAGCTGTTCTCAGAGCCAAAAACGAATATTCTGCCATCTGCTCTTTTTGGCTCAGGCAGTTTAACTCTCTAATTTTTATTTTCGAGCGATTATTTTCTTTTTCTAAATTCCCTGCTAACTGACTGGCTTCCCTTTCTCTGAATTCAGTAAAAGTCAGATTTTGAGGATTATAATATTCAATGTACTGCTTAAGATCAGTAATATTTTGCGAGCGGCAGTTACCATCAAAACCAGCAGCCCCAGGACCTAAAGCAAGATATGGCTGATAAAGCCAGTAAATATAATTATGTCGGGCTCGATAACCTCTCCGGGCAAAATTCGAAATCTCATAATGCTGATAATCAGCAGCAGTTAGTTTTTCTAAAGCAAGTTCGTACATTTCAGCATCAAGTTCTTCAGTTGGCAGTTTAAGTTCCCCCTGATTATAGCGCTGATAAAAAGGAGTATCCTCATGGATTTCAAGATTATATAAAGAAATATGAGGAGGAAAAAATTTAAGCATTATCTCTAAATCACTCTCAAATTCTTTTAAACTCTGTTCAGGCAGAGCAAAAATTAAATCAGCACTGTAATTATCAAAATGCTCTGCTACTAAAGCCAGTATTTTTTTATTCTTCGCTGCAGAACTTCTACGACCTAAAAAATTTAAATGCTGATTATTAAAACTTTGAATACCAACACTCAGACGATTAATCCCTGCTCTTTTTAAAGCAATAATTTTCTCTTCCTTAGTAGAAGCAGGATTAACCTCCATTGAAATTTCTGCAGCTGGAATCACTCTAAATCTGCTTTTAATCCTTTTTATTAGTTCTTCTATAAAAAAAGGATCCACCAGTGAAGGAGTTCCTCCCCCAAGATAAATTGTCTGCAGTAAATTATTATTTACTTTTTGAGATACTTCTTCTAATTCCTTAAAAAGGGCGGCCCAATACAGGTCCACCCTCTTTTTAGTATATTTAACTGAATAAAAATCACAGTAAGGACATTTACTGCTGCAAAATGGAAGATGAATATATAAGGCATTTGCATTTTCAAAATATAAATCAGCCATTTTCGTTCCTTTCCAAAACTGTCATAAAGGCTTCCTGAGGAATTTCCACACTTCCAACCTGCTTCATCCGCTTTTTACCTTCTTTTTGTTTTTCTAATAATTTGCGCTTACGGCTCACATCTCCACCATAACATTTCTGCAGCACATCTTTACGCACAGCAGGAATATTAACTCTAGCTATGATCTTTCCTCCAACCGAAGCCTGAATTGGAACTTTAAACATATGTCTTGGAATCACTTCTTTTAGTCTTCTAGTCAGAGCATTCCCCCGCTGATAAGAATCTTCATCATGGACAATTATAGATAGGGCATCTACAACTTCTTTATTAACTAAAATATCAAGTTTAACTAACTTGGATTCCTTATATCCTTCTAATTCGTAATCCAGGGTTGCATAGCCTCTGGTTTTTGATTTAAGCTGATTAAAAAACTCTGTAATAATCTCACTTAAAGGCATCTCATATTTTAAAGTAACTCGATCCTCATCTATATACTGCATATCCTTAAATTCGCCCCGGTTATCCTCACAGAGTTTCATTGCCTGCCCCACATATTCTTCCGGCAGATGTATTTCTGCAGTTACAAAAGGCTCTTTTATGATATCAACTTCACTCTGTTCGGGAAAAGCCGCCGGATTTTCAATCTTAAGTTCTTCCCCATTCTTTTTGATTATCTGATACTCCACACTGGGAGCAGTAATTACCAGATCCAGATCATATTCTCTTTCCAATCTTTCCTGAATAACCTCCATATGCAGCAGACCTAAAAATCCACAGCGGAAACCAAATCCTAAAGCTTCCGATGTTTCCGGCTCAAAGGTAAAGGAAGCATCGTTTAACTGCAGTTTTTCTAAAGCCTCTTTTAATACTTCATAATCGGCATTATCAGTAGGGTAAAGACCACTAAAAACCATTGGCTGTACTTTTTTATAACCAGGCAGAGCTTTTGCGGTAGGATTATTCTTTAAAGTAATTGTATCACCAACCCGGCAGTTGCGAACATCTTTAATTCCAGAAATAATGTATCCAACCTCACCAGAACTCAGTTCATCTTTTTCCTGCATGGCTGGATCAAAAAATCCAACTTCATCCACTTCATAACTTTTTTGATTGGACATCAACAAAATTTTATCCCCTTTTTTAACCGAGCCCTCCATAACTCTAACATAAGCAATTACACCCTGATAGGAATCATATAGAGTATCAAAAATTAATGCTTTTAAAGGTTGATTGATTCCATTATATGGAGCTGGTACCCGCTCGATAATTGCATCCAGAATTAAATCAATATTTGTACCTTCTTTAGCGCTGGCCAAAATTGCTTCATCTGGATCAATACCAATCTCTAACAGCTGTTCTTTAACCCGCTGCGGATTGGCCGAGGGTAAATCAATTTTATTAATAACTGGAATAATTTCTAAATCATGTTCTAAAGCCAGATAAATGTTGGCCATTGTCTGAGCTTCAACCCCCTGAGCAGCATCAATTACTAAAAGTGCTCCCTCACAGGCAGCCAGACTTCTGGAAACCTCATAGGCGAAATCAACATGACCTGGAGTATCAATTAAATTTAACTCATAACCCTGGTGTTCAATTGTCACCGCCTGAGCCTTAATTGTAATTCCTCTTTCTCTCTCTAAATCCATCTTATCTAGAACCTGTTCCTGCATTTTGCGGTCTGTAATTGTTCCTGTATATTCTAACATACGATCAGCAAGGGTCGATTTCCCGTGATCAATATGTGCAATTATGCAAAAGTTTCTAATCTGTTCAGTCAGCAAAAAACTTCCTCCTTTTTACTAAAACATTTTTGCTATTCTAAAAATTATATTGACAGCACTTTAATTATATTATACTTCAGCTTATTAATCAATTCTCTTTTTGGAGACTAATTTAAGTTCGAAATTTTAAAACTCTTCCGGCTTCAATGATTTTTTAGCTTTAACTCTTGCATTTTAGATAACTACATGTTAAAATTGAAATGTTGCAAATCAAGTCTGAGAATATAAATTTTTATTATTAAGAGGGGGTGAAGTTAGATGCCTATTATTAAATCTGCTAAGAAAAGAGTTAAAACAACAGCAAAGAAAACTGCTCAGAATAAAGAATGGAAACAAAAACTTAAAGATGCCATTAAAAATATGGAAAAGGCAGTTGAAGCAGGGGATAAAGAAACTGCTGCAGAACAGTTAAAAGAGACTAAAAAGGTCATCGATAAGGCTGTAACCAGAAACATTATTCATAAAAACAATGCAGCCCGCAAAAAATCCCGCCTCACAAAGATGTATAATAATATGTAATTTAAATTTTAAATATATCTAAAAGATAGCTATCTTTTAAATTATTAAACTCATCCTTCTGGATGAGTTTTTTTGTTTAGTTAAAGCATAAGTTCAGCCATAATCAAACTCGGCTGAACTTTTTTATCTAATATGCAATTGATTTGATAATTATCATCTCTAAAGCAGTATTTTGGTCGGGATAGTAACCTGTTAAAAAATGATAATTAGCTCTTAATATTTCTTCTAAAATCTTTTCTAATTCTTTTTGAGTAAAATTCCTGCTCCGCTGCAGTGCTTTTTTAACTGGATAAGGATGTTTACCCAACTTTTTTGCTATTTTTCGATTATCATGAGTATACTGACTGTAAAATTTAACCTGCATTAAAAGTTCAATTTGATTTTTAAGCATTGTCAGTAAATATAAAGGATAAACTCCTTTGTTCAGCATTTCTTTTAAACTTAAAAGAGCCTGATCTGTTTTTTTATCACCGATTAAATCTAAAAAGCTAAAGATCTCTTCATCTTCCAAAAACTTTTCTCTGCTGATTATGTTTTTAAGCTCAGAATAAGAAATTCTCTGCTTTTTAGGATAACGGGTTACTATTTTTTCGATTTCACTATTTAAAATTTCCAGTTTATTGCTGAACATATTTTCCAGCATTTTTACACTCTGACCATCAATTTTTTTATTATTTTCCTTAAAACGAGAAACAATCCACTGATCTAAATCTTTATAACGTGGTGTTTCAAATTCTTGATATTTAGCGATTTTATTCAAAGTAAGATAAAACTTTCTTCGTTTATCAACCTTATTGCCTGTTAAAAAAACCAAACTGGAACTCTGAGCTATATTTTTAAAAATTTCTAAAAGCCTTTTCTTTTCACTTTTATTTAAAGAATTATCCTCTTCAAAATGAGAAATTATAAATCTTTTTTCTGCACCCATCGGTGGTGTTTGAACTGCATTTGAAAGTCTTTTTAAATACTCATCTCCAGGATTGACATAAGAAAGATTGAAATCTCTAATTGCCTCCGGCACAAATTTTGCAATAAACTCTTCCTTAAATTTATTTCTAAGATAAGAGTTCTTTGCATAAATATAATATAATTTTTCTGCTTCTTTTTCCTTTTTAATAAAATCTTCTATCTTCATTTAATTACACCTCAATCATCATCAACTATTTATTCTTCTTATTTAGTTTAACATATTTTATTACAGCTCTCCAGTTTTTAAATCCAAAAAATTTAATTAGCTATCTAAAGCTCTTAAGATAAATATTTTCTCCATCAGATATGACCTTGATCATTCCACTCTGATCAGTGCGCAGATATTTGATTGATTTATCTTTAAATCTATTAATAACTTCTTCTGAGGGATGGCCAAAATTATTGCGGCCGACAGAAATCACTGCCAGCTCAGGTTTGACTGCATCAAGCAGTATTTCTCCACTTGAAGTTTTACTCCCGTGATGACCGGCCTTTAAAACATCTACTTTAGCTAAATTATAATCATTAACTATTCTAGCCTCTCCCTCTTTAGATAAGTCACCGGTAAATAAAAAATTTCTTTTTTTATGCCTTAATAAAAAAACTATTGAGTTTTCATTTCTGTCTTGATTAATAACATCTGCTTCAGGATTTAAAATTTCAAAGCTGCAGTCAGCAATTTTAAATGAAATTCCTGCAGTTAAAAAGTGTAGTTTCGAATTATTTTTACTAAGAGCCTCTGCCAGTTTATTATGCAGAGAAGTTTTTTTATAAAAAGGTGGAATCATAATATTTTTTACTTTTTTCCGCTGCAGCAGATGAGCTAATCCCCCGGCGTGATCAGCATCAAAATGGCTGATCATTAAATAATCAAGACTGCTGATACCCAGATGATTTAAATAGGCGATAATACTGTATTCAATATTTCTACCATTACTACCTGGAGGACCTGTATCGATCAGCATATTTTTGCCGCCTGGAAATTGAATGAATATTCCATCTCCCTGACCTACAGCTAGAAAATTAATTTCTAAATTATCAGAACCGGGACTAATAAAAAAAGAAATAATTATTAATAATAAAAAGAAAGGGATTATTCTCTGCCAGAATATATATTTTTTAGCTCTAAGATAAATATATCTTTTCTGATAGACAAAAGGAAGTGCAAATAAAAATAAGTAGTATAAAAAAATAATAATTAATTCTGGTCTTGCAATCACCAGAGCTCTGCCCTGAATAACTGTCATTAATTCAAGTCCTTTAAATAATAATTCTAAAGCTAATTCGATCAAAACTGCAAATACCTGCACAATATTTAGACTAACTAAAGAAAGCAATAGCAAAATAAGAATAAAAGGCAATAAAAATGTAATATAAGGAATTGCCCAGAGGTTTGTAACAAAAGCAACAGCAGCATATTCATTAAAATAATAAGCAGTAATCGCCAGTGAAGCCAGCTGTGCTGCCAAAGATACTGCAAATAAGGTGGGTAAAAAGCTCCTTAAAAGCGGTGTTAAATAAAATAAAGCTAAAACAAGGATATAAGAAAGCTGCAGGGAAACACTGAATAAAGCCTGTGGATTAAGGATCAAATTAATAATTAAGCTCAAAGAAATAATATTTAAAAAATCTCCTTCAGAATTAAATTCATCTGACCATAAAAATAATAAAGCCAGCACAGCTGCCCTAATTATTGACACTGCAGCCCCGACTAAAATTATATAAATCAGAGTTAAAAAAGTAAGTAGATAAAGAGCATTTCTTTTTTTAGAAGAGATTTTAAATAAAATAAATGAAAATGTCAGGATTAATATTCCCATATGCAGCCCGGAAATAGCCAGCAGATGACTGGCTCCTGCACTTCTAAGCAATGTTTCCTGCTCATAACTTAAATATTCTTTTTCACCCAGCAGTATAGCCTTTATGAAAGCAGCATTTGTTTCTGTAAATGAATAATTTATATTTTCTAAAAGAGACTTTTTAAACTGAATAATTAAATTTTTTAAAGATTTATTTTGTCTGATTAGTTTAATATTTTTAGGATTCCATCCCTGAAGATAGACTCCTTTCTTTTTTAAGTAGTCTGCATAAGAAAAAGAGCCGGGATTAAGCGCTGCTGCTGGAGCTGCTAATTCTAAATTTAGACTAATTAAATCACCATCATTAAAAGTTTTCAATTCTTTTGAATTAAGCAGAATAGAACCATATTTAACTCTTTGTCCATTGACAGAATAAGCCTTAAGATAAACCTTATCACTTTCTAAATCACCGATATCCAAATCAACTTCTGCCAACAGCCTGCTCGAATCATGACTCGAATCAGAATCGGCAAAATTTCTGATAGAATAGCTGCTTTTATACTGATATTCCTGATAACAGTATAAAAAACTTCCTATCATTAAAAAAATAATTGTGAGCCAGATATAAATAGATCTCTTTGTAAAATTTAAATCAAAAATAGTATAATAACAAAAATAAGCTGCTTCAATCATAACTAATAATTTTAAAATAAAATTCAAATTATTAATAAGCAAAAGATAGCTGCTTAAAATTCCTGTTATTATTGCTAAAGCCAAATAAAAAGCTGGTCTTCTCTTGATCTTCATTGTAAAACAATCTCATCTTTAATGTTTTCCAGTGTTTTTTCTCCAATTCCACTAATATTTAATAGGTCTGACTTTTTAGAAAAATAGCTATTTTGATCACGATATTTTATTATTGCAGCTGCTTTAGCTGGCCCAATCCCACTTAATTTTTCTAATTCGTTTTGATCAGCCCGATTAATATTTATCAAATCATTATTACTTGAGTTAGAATAATTATCAATCATTGTTTCTTCAACTGTTTGAGGCTCAGAAAAGTTATTATTTTTCAGCTCTTTATTTTTTATTATCTCTGGAATAGTAAATTTTTGTCCATCATAAAGCTGCTCAGCTAAATTTATTTGAGCTAAATCAGCATTTTCTCTAAGCCCACCAGCAGCTTTTATCAAATCAACCAGCCTGTCACTTTTATTTAATTTATAAACACCTGCATTTTTTACAGCCCCAGCTAAATGGACTATTATCTGTACCTCACTCTCTTCTGCTTTAGATTTTTCTCTACTATTTTCTACTTCTAATAAATTTAAACTGTTTTCTGATTCTAAGACTTTATTTTGCTGAATGTTCTGATTATAATAAAGTAGAATCAGCATTAATGAAAAAGCAATTATTAAAAAAACTATTTTATTGTTTTGGAACATTATAGCACCTCCTAACATCTTATTCTAGATAAAATTTAGTTTTCCTGTAATTTTTTTACATTAAATGCAAAAAAATATAGCAGCCGGAGCTGCTATTGATTAAAGCTGTCTTAGATGATCTTTTATTTTCTTTATTATTAAATCATTTGCTATTTCATTTAAACCACCATGAGGTATAATTATATCTGCCTGATACTTACTTGGCTCAACAAATTTTTGATGCATCGGTTTTACAGTTTTTAAATATTGATTTTTAACAGATTCAAAGGTTCTATCCCTTTCTTTAATATCTCTACTAATTCTTCTCAATAACCTGGTATCAGCATCTGTATCAACATAAATTTTAAGATCAAAAAGATTTTTTAATTCTTCATAATGAAAAATCAAAATTCCTTCAACTATTATAATTGGAGCTGGCTCAA
Organism: Halanaerobium sp.; assembly: GCA_046260625.1. Lineage (GTDB taxonomy): Bacteria > Bacillota > Halanaerobiia > Halanaerobiales > Halanaerobiaceae > Halanaerobium. Next base: position 11,541 of record JBHEOV010000032.1, read on the forward strand.
CCCTTTTTGTTTCTTTTAAACGCTCATTAGTTTTATAAGAATAAACAGGTCTTTCTACTGTTTTACCTTCTTTTAATTTATGCAGCTGTTTTACCAGCAGATCTGTCTCAAAAGAATCAGGATGATCAAAATTTATTTTATGATCTGCAACCTTAAAATAGCTGCGATCATGGTAGTAATAATCATGTTTTAAAATTGTAACATTATCCCGAAAAGAATCTTTTAGGATTTTTGCAAGTGTTGTTTTACCTGAAGCAGTTCCTCCTGCTATTCCGATTAAAAGTGCACTCATTCAATTAACTCCTTTATAAATTTATTTCTTTATTAAAATAATTGATAAATATTTTTTCTATTAAGATCATCTATTTTTTAATATCTTTAAGACAATCATTACAAATATAAGAATTTTTATATTCCTGCAGCTCAGATTCGGCCCCACAAAAAATACAGTTCTTATCGGAAAAAGGATGTTCAGGCCCGGAATCACTAGCACCATAGATTCTTTTTCTTAATTCCCTAATCATTTTTATTTCTGCATTTAATATTTTATCTTCGTTTTTTTTATTTTTCAAGATTACTTCCCCCTGTTTGAATAAATAACTTCTCAGCAATATCTAAAAGTAAATCTTTTTTTAACTGTTCCGGCAGCAGAGTGCTTGTTTTAATAAATGCTGGAAGTTTTCTGGCTAGACTTTTATCCTTTTTTTGGTAGTTTTCCCTGACTACCTTTAATAATTCTTCAAAGCTATAGATCTTGTATCTGTCAATTTTTAAAAAAGATGCCAGCTCCTCTAATAATAAGATTACAATCAACTTATAATCAGCTTTATAATCAATTTCTAATAAATTAACCAATTTGGGTATTAAATTTTCAAAAAAAGAACGAAGACATGGTTCTTCTGTTAAAGATAATTGTTTTAAAAGTCTTTTAATAATATCTTGATCTAAATTCAATAAATAATTAATAAAATAACTTTCATCTTTTTCTACTTTTAAATAATACTTACTCCCTTTCAGGTTTTTAAAATATCTCATAGTATCATAATAACCCATTTTAATATTTTTACGAGCATTTTGCTGATCAAAATTAAGCATTCTACCAAGTTCCTGACTTGGATTAATAAATATTATTTCCTGATCTTGATCAACCTGTTTTTCTATATTTCCCAGTCCATAGGTTCTAATTGCAATTATTTTTTTGTAGCCCTTATTTTGAAGAGTTTTAAGCGGCAAATTTTCATAAAAGCCGCCGTCTATTAATATCTTACCATCAAATCTCTGCATCTTAAATGCAGGCAAATAGGAACTGGCCATAATATAATCAATTACTTTCCCCTCAGGAATATCCTCTAAAAATAATTCCAGTGGTTTTAAATCACTTAAAGATAAAGTTACTATGGCAAAATCTATTTTTGAATTTCTTAAAGTTTTTTCATCAATATTATTCTCTAAAATCTCTTTTAAAAATGAATTATCAAGACCACGATTTTGCAGTACTTCTTTGGCTTTATTAATAAAATAAGATAAATTATTATGATTAATACTCAAATTTAAAAGCTCAGATAAATATTTATCTTCTATATCCAGCACCTTAGAAGAGGAAATATTATACCAGTAATCATAGGCAACATCTAATTTATTTTGAGCAAACATTGCTCCATTCATCGCTCCAATAGAGGTGCCAGCAACTGCTTCTATTTCAATATTAAGCTCTTTAAGAGCCTTAAGAGCACCAATATGATAGGCCCCTTTAGCTCCACCACCTTCCAGCACCAGTCCATACATTTTTATTCTCCTCGATTAACTATATTCTGTAATATAATTGAAAATAATAGCAAAAATAATCTAAAATAAAAATAAACCACAGCCTCTAAACTGTAGTCAAAATGGCGGGAATGTGTGGGAATCGAACCCACCACAGACAGGTCCGCCTGCCTGCCACTGGATTTGAAGTCCAGGATATCCACCATGGACACAGCCACTCCCAGATATTTTCTCTTATAATTTTAACATGATATTTCCAGTTATTCAAGCAGTTATCAAAAATGTCTCCGGAGCTTTTTAAAGTTCGTTTTTTTTATTTTATAAATTTTGCCAGCCTGGAACATCAACAATTTACAAATTTAAGCTTTCTATTAATAATTATTCTTATTAAATAAATAATAGCTTTTAAAAATTAGATTAAATGTAGGAACCCCACTTTTTATAAAAACAAAGTGGGGTTCTCACTTCTTCATCCTTAAATAACTTTTGATTATTTAAAATGAAGTTTGTCGAGGGAATTTCGACAAATTTTATTTAATAGTTTTTACCCAGAGTCCACGCTCATAACCTTTACTGTGATCTGTTTCCAGACAGTTAAAGCCCAGATGCCGATAAAAACAAACTAATTTTTTATTTTCTAAAGAAGAATATAACTGCAGATAATGAGCATTTAATTCCATAATTTTTTTTACTGCCTGCTGAAAAAGCATGGTTCCCAGACCCTGATTCTGATAATCAGGTGAGACAGCAAATCTTTTCAGGAGATATCTTTGATCACTGATTTCTTCTAATCTAAGTGAAGCAATTATCAGGTCACCATCACTAAGAACTAAAACAATATTATTTTTTAAGTCTCTTTTAACATCTTCCAGTTTTTCTCTTAAGGCAGAATTAATAACTTCTTCCCCATCATTTTGTTCATTCTTATTTTTCGCATAATCGGCAAAAGCCTGCTGCATTAAAATATGAATTTCTTCTGCATCAGCTAAAGATCCCTGTCTACATGTATACTTATTTTGACTGTCCACTACTGTCACCACCTTAATCACTCCTATAATGTAGCTGTCATGACAGCTTTAATTGTATGCATTCTATTTTCTGCCTCATCAAAAACCTTAGAATACTTGCTTTCAAAAACCTCTTCCGTAACTTCCATTTCTTTTAAACCATATTCTTTAAATATTTTCTGCCCATTTTCAGTCTCAATATTGTGATAGGCCGGCAGACAGTGTAAAAATATAAGATCTGGATTTTCTGTCATTTCAATCATTTTCATATTTACCTGATAGGGTTTTAACAGTTTAATTCTTTTTTCAAATTCAGCTTCTTCTCCCATTGAAACCCAGACATCAGTATAAATCGCATCTGCACCCTTAACACCTGATTTAACATCAGCTGTTAAATTAATTTTAGCTCCTGATTTAGCAGCAAGTTCTTTACATTCTGCAACTAAATTCTCTTCAGGCCATAGTTCCTCTGGAGCAACAATTGTGTAATTAACTCCCATAATTGCTGAACCTACCATCAGGGAATTAGCCATATTATTGCGTCCATCACCTGTATAAACCAGATTAAGTCCTTCCAGCTTACCAAAGTTTTCTTTTAAAGTTAAAAAATCTGCCAGGATTTGAGTTGGATGATAGAGATCAGTCAGTCCATTCCAGACGGGTACTCCAGCATATTCCCCCAAAATTTCGACCGTTTGATGTTCATAACCTCTAAATTCAATACCGTCAAACATTCTACCTAAAACCCTTGCTGTATCAGCAACTGTCTCCTTCTTGCCCAGCTGGATGTCATTTTTACCTAAATATTCCGGCATCCCACCTTCATCCTTAGCTGCTACTGCAAAGGCACATCTGGTTCTGGTAGATGGTTTTTCAAAAATCAGGGCAATATTTTTTCCTTCCAGACTATCACCTTTGATTCCAGCTCTCTTTTTGGCCTTTAAATCCTCTGATAAAGTCAATAAATAATTGATTTCTGCTTTTGAAAAATCTTTTAATGTCAGTAAATTTCTTCCCTTTAAATTATAAGCCATAATAATCTCCTCCTTGTATTCTCGTTAGCTTTTAAATGATTTTTTAGCTGCTCACTGCTCTTAGTTACTTTAATAATTTAAAATGCTAAAATTTGAAGTTAAAAAAAGCTAATTAACTGCTTAAAATCAATATAAACTAAAAAAACCCCGCACTCTTATCCAATAAGAGACGAGGAATTACCCGTGTTACCACTCTAGTTGTCAGTTAATTTCTGACCACTCTAAAACTTAACGCGTGTCTAACGTCTCTACCTACTAATTTCAGCAGAGCTCCTATTGAGTGCGCTTTAAAATAATCTACTTATCGGACTCACAGCTATTCCGACTTGCTTTAAAGTAAAATTATTTTTACTCTCTCATTTAACGGATTTGTTTATTTCATAATTTACTATATTTTTTATTATTATATAGCTGAACTGATAAAATTGCAAGTTTTTTAAAAAAGTAAAAATATTCTGATAAAATTTAAACATCTATTAATTTCCAATTTCCTTTTTTAAATCTATAAAAAACATAGCTGCCTCTAACCGTCCAATCGATTACCATTGCTGTCCAGGCTCCAAGCAGACCCAAACCCAGTGGATGAACCAAAATATAGCCCAAAAGTAGACGGAAAATCCAGGTTGAGATTGCTGTAGAATAAAATACTGCTCTTGTATCACCAGCACCTCTTAGAGCACCTGCAAAAATAAAATGAGTCCCCATTGGAATCTGTGCCAGAGCAATTATTCTTAAATTTAAAGCTGCTAATCTAATAATTTCTGGATCTGAGGTATAAAGCCTGATTAATTGTTCTGGAAACACTAAAAATATTAACCCCATAAAGCCCATAATCATTGAACCTATTTTCCAGGCTTCTAAAGTTCCTTTTTCTGCTCCTCGTGGATTTTTAGCACCCAGATTCTGACCGACAATAGTTGTTGCGGCGACTGCGATTCCAAAACCAGGCATATAGGAAATTGATTCTGCATTTAAAGAAATTTGATAAGCAGCAAAAGCTGTAGTTCCCAGAGATGCAATCACTCTCACAAATAAAAGCTGAGCCAGTCTCCTGACTGATTCTTCCATCGCAGTTGGAATCCCAATCTTTAAAACTCTTTTTGTCAGTTCAATATCAAATTTAAAAAAGCCCTTTAATTTCATTTTTAAGACACTGAAATTAGAAAAAACTAATCCCAATAAAATAATACCGCCAATTGATCGAGATAAAGTTGTTGCCAGAGCTGCTCCATTTACTCCCAGCCGGGGAAAACCAAAATTACCAAAGATAAAAAGATAGTTGCCTCCAATATTTAAAATATTTACTAAAATATTAACTTTCATTGGAGTTTTAGTTTCTCCAGCCCCCCTTAAGGCTGCAGTAACAATAAAAGCCAGCACCATAAAAATAAAACCAGGAGTCATAACTCTTAAATAACCTGTTCCCAGTTTAACTACTTCAGCTTCTCCCCCCATTAAAGTTAATAAAGAAGGTGCAAAAAAATAAAAAATAGCAGCAAAGACTAAAGAAAAAATGATAGAAAGTAAAATTGACTGCTGTAAAACTGAAGCCGCTTTTTTATCCTCATCAGAACCGATAAAGCGGGAAACCAGAGCTGTAGTACCTACTCCCAGGGCTGAAGCTAAAGCTGTAGAAAAAAATACAGGCTGCATGGTTAAACCAATTGCAGCCACAGCAGAAGCCCCCAGTCTACCAACCATCATCAGATCAACAATATGTGTAATTGTTGCCAGAGAATGTTCGGCTATTACCGGCCAGGCAAGCTTTAATATTACTTTTTTAGTTGAACTATCTTCATTTATAATTGCTTTATTATCTCCTGCCACCTGATCACCTTCAAATTATTTATAATTAATTATCATAATAAAAACCATTGTGGGTTACCACTCTTGTTATTTCTGGATGAAAATAACTTTTAGACCCTGCCTTTTTATCAAAAGCTTTCAAAAGTAAAAATGATAAGAAAAAAGAGGTGATTGAACCAACAATACCGGCAATTTCTGAATTAGCAATAAAAACATTCAACCAGCTGCTGCCGGCAAAATAACCTGCTACAATCGCCACTAATGGAAGTAAATAAACGACTAAAGCAGAAACTAAAATCGGTTTATTCCCCATTTCCAGCTCAACCATAGATCCTACTTCTGCACCAATCGGATCATTAACTAAAACTTCCATTTCTTCCATTTCATGTGAATCATCAGCCAGCATACACTTTTCGTCACAGTGACTGCAGGCAGACATTCTTATAATCTGAACCAGACTCTGACCATCTTCTTTTTTGATTACTCTGGCTCTCTCTTTCATTTATAACCACTCTTTCCTTCTAGAAAATTTTAATTTAAATCATTGCGATTATATTTTAACAAACAATTAGGCTAAAATAAAGAGCATTTATTACATTCAGAACACTTTTTAAATAAATAACTATTACAGCGCGGACATTTAATAGATTTAAATTCCTTCATTTTATAACCACAGGTAGGACAGATAATTTTATCAGCTTCTTCTACCTTTTCATTGAAATCACAATCCTTCATCCTGAAACACCTTCTTTCTGCTGGCCATCTAACCAGCAAAAGTATAATTTACTGACTACTAAAAAATCAATAAATTAACAAGACCTCCGGTAATAAAAGCAGTAATCCAGCTTCCAAACCAAATATATACTGCTTCCTTAAGGTTTCTCTCTTTAACCATAATCATCATTGCGGCAATACAGGGAACAAATAGGGTCAAAGTTATTAAAGAAATAGTAATTTCAGCTGGAGTTAAAGCTATAGCAGTTAGGCCTGCAGCTCCAAAGTCACGCCTAATAATTCCCATTACAAAAGCCGTTGCAGTTTCTGCAGGTAGGCCAAGCCAGTTAACAGTTATTGGCTCAGCTCCCTTAGTGATTAAAGCCAGCAAACCTGTTTTCTGCATTACGGTAATTAAAGCTGCACCGAAAACAAAAATAGGTCCTGCCTCTTTAACAAAAGCTAATGTTTGCTGATATGTTTTATTAAAAATATTTTTTAAATCAGGCAGTCTAATCGGAGGCAGATCTATTAGCAGATCACTTGATTCTCCTGGTAATACTTTGTTTAAAAAAGTTCCGGCCAGCACATAAACCGCGAAAATTGTGAGTACATAAACTGAAATATAATAAAGATCAAGCTGAGCAATTAAACCCGCTATTACTCCGAGT
>JBHEOV010000033.1:0-18512 GCA_046260625.1 Halanaerobium sp.
AAAGCCGCACAACCTGCATAACCACAGGCTCCACAGTTAGCACCGGGCAGAGCATCTTCGACTTTACCGACTCTGGGATCCTGTTCTACTTCAAAATGATTTGAAGCAAATCCCAATACTGCAGCTAAAAGAGCTGCAATACCTCCCATACTAATTAAAGAATATAAATATGTTGGATTCATTTAATTTACTGCCACCTCCACTACATTGAGATGAGACCGGAAAAGCCCATAAAAGCCATTGCCATAATACCTGCAATGATTAAAGTAACTGGCACACCTTTTAATACTTCCGGAACATCGCCAAATTCTAATTTTTCTCTCAATCCTGCCATTAAGACAATTGCCAGGGTAAAACCAACCCCAGCTCCAAAACCAAAAACAACACTGGCAATAAAACTGTAGCCGTTTAGGGGAATCAGTAAAGCTAATCCCATAATCGCACAGTTAGTTGTAATTAAGGGCAGAAAAATTCCTAATGCTTTATATAAAACCGGACTTGTCTTTTTAATAAACATCTCTACAAACTGGACCAGAGATGCAATTACAATAATAAAAGAAACATACTGTAAAAAGGGTAAATTTAAAGCTTCTAAAATAAAGGTGTTGATCAGCCAGGTTGCAGCTGCAGTCAGTGTCATCACAAAAGTTGTTGCAAGCCCCATACTAAAGGCTGTTTCCACCTGTTTTGAGACACCTAAAAAGGGACAGATCCCTAAGAATCTAACCAGAATAAAGTTATTTATTAAAACCGTACTAATAAATAATAATAATATTTGTGTGAATTCTTCCATTATTTACCCTCCCTGCTGATTTGATTCATAATCCCAATTAAAATACCTAAAGTAATAAAAGCTCCAGCAGGAAGTATCATAATCACCATTGGACGATACCAGTCCCCTAAGAGCTGGATTCCGAACATTGAACCCATACCAAAAAATTCTCTGATCATTCCCAGCAGAGTCAGCATCCAGGTAAAACCAATCCCCATTCCAATTCCATCAGCAATCGCTCTCGGGGTAGAATGCTTGGAAGCAAATGCTTCCTGACGTCCTAAAATCAAACAGTTAACTACGATCAGCGGTATAAAAATACTGAGCGAAGCTGCAATACCTGGGAAAAATGCCTTTAAAAAATAATCAGTAAAAGTTACAAAAGTTGCAATAATCAAGATGTAACTTGGGATCCGAACATTGGCTGGAATTAATTTTTTAATTAAAGAAATAACGATCTCAGACATAATCAAAACAAAAGATGTTGCCAGACCCATTGCCAGTCCATTGGCTGAAGTGTTAGTTACCGCCAGTGTTGGACACATACCAATTACCAGACGGATAATTGGGTTTTCAGCCCAGAGTCCATTTTTAAAATCTGATACTATTTGTTTAAAATCTAAAGACATTAATTTCCACCTCCATAAGCTGAATTAATTTTATCTAAGGCATCTTCAATAATTTTAGTAGCACTTTCTGAAGAAATCGTTGCTCCTGCTATAGCCTGAACTTCTGTTTCTTCAGATGGAGGAGTTTTGACAACACTATAATCTCCAAAAACTTTATCTTCAAAATTGGATTTAAATTCATTTTCTGTTATTCTAGCACCTAAACCAGGTGTTTCCTGATGATTTAAGACACTAATTTTATAGATTTTATCACTCTCAAGATTAACACCGACCATTATCTCGATCGCACCATTATAACCGCCGCCAGTGTTTTGGAAAGCAACACCGACCTGATTACCATCTGAGTCATATCCTTCATAAAATAAATTGTCGTTTTTTTCTACTTCTTCAACCTCTTCTATATTTGGTAAGACTTCATTGATTGCCTGTTTTCTGGCCTCAGTCTGATTGGCCTGTATATAGGGAGTAGTCCACTCATAAACAAAAGTTAATAAAAGGGCTGAAATTATACCAATTGCTGCCAGAGTCAGAATTAGATTTTTTGTACTATTTTTCTCCATTTATCTCACCTCTCCTAAACTGCGAGGCCTTGTATATCTGTTAATTAAAGGTACAGCTGTATTCATTAATAAAATACTGTACATTACACCTTCGGGATAACCGCCCCAGAGTCTGATGACCACAACTAAAAGACCGGCTCCAATACCAAAAATCCAGCGACCGTTTTTTGTTGTTGGAGTTGAAACCATATCAGTTGCCATATATAAAGCACCTAACATTAAGCTACCTGCAAAAAGATGAAAAATCGGATCTGCTCCAAAAGCAAAAGTACCTAAAAATACAGTCCCAATCATCGCCAGCGGTATTCTCCAATTGACATAGCCTTTATATAAAAGATAAGAAAAACCTAATAATAAAGCTAAAGCTGATGTCTCTCCCAGAGAACCACCGATCTGACCTACAAAAAGATTCCAGGTATCAGTTGCAATTCCATCTGCCTTCATCTGAGCCAAGGGAGTTGCAGTAGAAACTCCATCTACAGTCCAGGTTGTCATTAATACCGGATAGGCTGCTGTTAAAAAAGCTCTTCCCACTAGAGCCGGATTAAAGGGATTATGTCCAATTCCACCAAAAACCTGTTTACCCAGGCCAATTGCCACAACTGAACCGAAAAAAGCTGTCCAGAGTGGAATCGAAGGTGGTAGAGTAAGTGCCAGCAGTAATCCCGTAACTACAGCACTTCCATCTTCAATTGTAATTTTCTTATTTCTGATCTTTTGAAATATGTATTCTGTTAAAACTGCCCCCACTACTGCTGTCAGAACTACAGAAATTGCTCTTGCTTTAAAGAAATAGACTGCAGCGAAAACTGCTGGCAGCAAAGCAATAACAACGGACCACATGATTTTTTTAACTGAATCCTGAGCTCTGACATGTGGTGAGGATGTTACAATTAATTCATTATTCATTATTGATTATCCTCCTTAATTCTCTTCTCGTTTTTTAGCCATAACCTGTGCCTTACCAAGACGCAGATAATGAACCAGAGGTATTTTAGCCGGACAGACAAATGAACAGGAACCACATTCAATACAGCTTAATACCTGCCAGTCTTCTAAATCTTCTACCATCTCATTTTTGGCGTAATTAACCAGCTGAGTCGGCATCAAAAACATCGGACAGGCATCTACACATTTAGCACAGTTAATACAGGGAGAAGGTTCATAATCTTCAACCTCTTCCTTAGTTAAAACTAAAATACCGGATGTACCCTTAACTCCAGGAATATCAAGCGATTTTTGAGATTTACCCATCATCGGGCCACCTGTAATTACCTTAGCAGCATTTTCTTTTAAACCACCAGCTTCTTCTATTAGATCACCAATATTTGTGCCAATCCGGTAGATTAAGTTTTGCGGAGAGTTAATTCCCCTACCAGTAATGGAAATAGAACGCTCATATAATGGTTTACCATCTCTAATTGCATCTGCGACTGCTGCTGCAGTTGAAGTATTATTAACCACAACTCCTACATCAAGCGGCAGACCTCCTGCAGGAACCTCTCGACCCAGGATAGCTTCAATCAGCATTTTTTCTCCACCCTGTGGGTATTTTGTTTCTAAAACCTTTACTTCAATATTATTTTCATCTTTAACCGCATCCTGCATACTTTCAATTGCCTCAGGCTTATTTTCTTCAATCCCAATAATACCCTTAGTAGCAGCTGCAGCTTTCATCAGTGCCTTTAAACCAAAAACAATACTCTTTGGTCTTTCTACCATGACTCGATAATCAACTGTTAAATAAGGTTCACATTCTGCACCATTTAAAATTATAGAATCAACATCTTTATCATCAGGAATAGAAACCTTAACGTGAGTTGGGAACATTGCACCACCCATTCCTACAATTCCTGCTTCTCTGATAATATTTCTGATCTCAGCTGCGTCAAGATTATCCAGACTGTCATGCTTTTCTAAACCAGAATTAAGTGTATCCTCTGCTGCAGACTCAATCACTACCGCGTCAACAATGTTGCCACCTGGATCTGTTACTTTTCTGATTTCCTTAACAGTTCCAGAAACTGAAGCATGAATAGGAGCACAGACAAAACTATCACTATCTGCAATTTTTTGTCCAAGATCAACCTGATCACCTTTGCTGACGAGCACCTTCAGCGGTGCACCTATATGCTGCTTGAGAGGAATAATTACTTCTTCAGGACGTTTAGCATTTTTTAGGGGTTTATCCTTTGTTAAATCTTTATTATATTCAGGATGTATCCCCTGTTTAAAATTCAAAGCTTTCACTATTTAATTTCACCCCTTATATATTATTTCTAATTAAAATTTATAATTAAAATGTTTCCTATAAATTTAAATTAGAATCCAAACTATAGACTATTATATATCAATTGTTAAATAAGAACAACATTATTCGAGAAAAAGATTTTATTCACGAATGACTATGAATCCAGGATATCCTTCTGTCTCAAGTTCTGAAGCTGCAGATTCAGCCTGATCTCTACTTTCATAACCAACTACCTGCACCTGATGTGGACTGGAATCTGTAACAACAACCTCAAAACCTAATTCTTCAACTTTATCTCTAACAGATATTGCACTATTATAATTTGAAAAAGCGCCAATCTGAACTCCAAAATCACCTGCAATTTCTTTATTTTGAGCATTATTTTCTGCTGGAGTTACTTCACCACTCTCATTTTGATCCGGAGTCTCTGTTACTTCAGTTGCATCCTGAGCTGTATCCTGAGCTTTATCCTGATCACTCTGATCTGGAGCAATTTCTAATTCTTCTTCAGTCGGTGCAGTCAGATTATTTTCAGTATTATTTACTTCCTCGGGAGAGTCAGGAGCTTCTTCACTGTTTTCAGGCAGTTGCTGATTAACATTGGGTGTATTCTGCTGCTGTTCAGCAGTCTCTGTAGAATTATCCTCTACCAGAAAAGAAATTAAGTAACTTCCCATTAAATAGCCAATAAATAGAGCAGCTATTGACATGAAGATCACTACAATAACTAAAGAAAAACCATTTTCATTTTTATCCATTTTCTCCACCTCTAATTTTTTTAGACATAAATTCAATCCCAGCTTCAAAGACTGTATTAAAGGAACCGGCTGCTATTATTAAATCAGAGTCAGCAGCAGTCTCCAGAGCCGCAACACTGGCTTCAGCAATATTTTGGAAACTCTGATGATCAAATTCTTTCGCTGCTACTGTTTTTATTAAATCACCTATAGAAGCTGTTCTAAATGATTTGTTTTCAGCCAGATAAAAGTTGGGATTGAGCTTAAAATTTAAAAATTCTTCTAAAATAGCATTTAAATCTTTATCTTTTAAAACTGAAAAAACTAAATGTAAATTTTCAAATTCAGAGCGAGAATGATAAATATTTTTTGCAAGCTCCCGAAAAGCTGCTGGATTGTGCGCACCATCCAGAATAATATATGGATTTTCTGATATTTTTTCCATCCTTCCCGGCCAATAAATATCTGCGAGGGCAGACCTGATATCACTTTTGGCTACCGGGAAATCAGCCGCCAGTTCTGCTACTGCTTTCAAAGCAAGGGCTGCATTTAGAGCCTGATGTGCTCCTAAAAGTGATAATCTATATTTTTCTTCTTCTCCAGCCTGATTTTTTAAACTGATTATATTTTCTTTTAAATTACCTCTGCTTTTAATTACTGGATACTCTTTTTTTAAATCAATAAATTTTGAGTTTTTTTCTGCTGCTTTTGCTTTAATTACTTTGAGAGCCTCTTTTTGTTCTACAGCAGTGATCACTGGAGAATTCACTTTAATAATCCCCGCTTTTTCTGCGGCTATTTCGGCAGCTGTATCTCCCAAAAATTCTCGATGTTCTAAGCTGATATTAGTTATTATTGATAAAAGCGGATTTTTTATGATATTTGTAGCATCGAGTCTGCCGCCAAGGCCTGTTTCTAAAATTATTATTTCTGGCTGATGCTGCTTAAAGTATTTAAAAGCTGCTGCTGTTACAATTTCAAAAAAACTGGGATCTGCAAATCCCTCTGCCTTTAATTTTTCAGCTGCAGTTTTAATCTCTTCTACTATTTCAGCCAGATCATAAGTTGAGCAGGCTCTACCATTAATTTTTATTCTTTCATTGAAATGAAAAAAGTGAGGTGAGCTATAAAGTCCAGTTTTATAACCAGCCTCTCTATAAATACGCTCTAAAATGGCTGCAGTCGAACCCTTTCCATTTGTTCCAGCAATGTGAATTATATTTAAATTTTGATGTGGATTACCAGAATAATCAAGCAGCCTTTTAATTCTAGCAAGGCCTGGTTTATAACCGGCATCAGTTCCAAATAACGATAACGAGTTTATATATTTAAATGGATCCATCGTTTCCTCCAATTCTTAATTTGCATTAAATAGTAAAAATGAGTTAAAATATATTAAGGCACTATTATTATTATACACAAAAATAGAGAAAAGAACAAAAATAATATATTTTATTTCGGAGGAGATTATATGTCATTACTGCAGATTTCAATATTTTCATTGTTTTTTGCCCAATTCTTAAAAATATTTTTTATTAGACCAATAAATTTTTATACTTTTTTTACTTCAGGAGGAATGCCCAGCTCCCATTCTTCTTTTGTTTCCTCACTGGCTATTACAGTTGGCTTAAAACATGGTTTTAGCTCTGATTTATTTGCAATCGTAACTGTTTTTGCCCTGATAGTTACTTATGATGCCAGTGGAGTCCGCCGGGCTGTTGGGATGCAGGCTAATGTTTTAAATAATATAATCAAACATCTGGAAGATAAAAGTTTTTCTAATGATAAACAATTAATCAAAGAAGATTTAAAAGAGTTAATTGGCCATACTCCTTTTGAAGTATTTGCCGGTGTTCTGCTGGGAGCACTAATTGCTCTCACAAACTGGTATTTCATTTAAATTTTTAGAAAAAAGTAATAAAATCCGTCCACTAGATCAATTATCTGATCTTTTTGGGACGGATTTTATCTTTATACTCAACCCTTAGTTTATATTTATTTTTAAATTAAAATCTTAGTTGTTATTTTAAAGCAGCTTCAATCTCTGCTGCAACTTTTTCTGCTTTAAAGCCTAATTCTTCTCCAACTTCTTGCCCTTTACCGCTTAAACCAAAACGGTCAAGTCCAATTACTAAACCATCTCTACCTACAAGCTTATACCAGCCGCTTTTTACTCCGGCTTCGATAGCTACTCTTAATTTAACTTCAGGCAGCTCATGTTCTGCTGCATATTTTTCGAATTTCTGTCTTTCAGGGACTGAAACTACTGCAGCTTTGATCCCTTTAGCTTTGAGTAATTCAGCTGTCTCTTCTGCCAGGTTAACCTCACTACCACTGGCAAAGATTACTGTCTCAGCATCTTTGGGATCAGTGACAAAATAACCACCATTGTTGAATTTATCCATTCCCTGATATTTTTCAATATGCTCTAAGTTCTGTCTGGTTAAAATTAAAGCAGTTGGCTGATCTTTTGTCTCTAAGGCTTCAATCCAGGCAGCTTTTGCTTCTTCTTCATCTCCCGGTCTTAAAACTTTAAGTCCTGGTATAATTCTTAATGATTCAACATGTTCTATTGGCTGATGAGTTGGTCCATCTTCACCAACAAAAACTGAATCATGAGTAAAGACATAGATTACAGGCTGTTTCATTAAAGCAGCCAGTCTGATTGAAGGACGCATATAATCAGCAAAGGTTAAGAAGGTTGCCGCAAATGGCCTTAAGCCTTGATGCAGGGAAAGTCCATTAGTGATAGCTCCCATTGCATGTTCTCTAACTCCAAAGCGGAAGTTGCGACCTTTATAATTATCTTTCTGTACCTCACCATATTCTCCGTTGTAGGTTTTAGTAGATGGGGCAAGATCTGCTGAGCCACCTACTAAATATGGTACAAGTTCAAATACTTTAGTTAAAGCTGCTCCGGCTGATTTTCTGGTAGCAATTGGAGCTTCGATCTCTAAATCCATAATCTCTTCTCTTAAGTCTGCAGGCAGTTTTAAGTTCATTGCCTGGTCCCATTCTTTTTTGAGCTCAGGATTTGCTTTAGCCCAGGCTTTAAATTCTTTTTCCCATTCTAAGCGCTGATCCTGCATTTTAGCCGCCTGAGTCCGGAAGAATTCTTTTACCTCATCTGGCACATAAAACTTCTTATCTACTGGTAAATCAAATTTTTCTTTGAGGCCTTTAATTTCTTCTTCTCCTAAAGGTGCACCGTGAGCATCAGCTGTATCCTGCTTGGTTGGTGCTCCTAAAGCAATATGAGTTTTAGCCATAATTAATGTTGGTCTGTCTTTATCAGATTTAGCCTGACCCACTGCATCTCTCAGCTGATCAATATTATGTCCATCTACATTTTCTATTACCTGCCAGCCGAAAGCTTTAAAGCGGTCAGCTACTGATTCAGTAAAAGCTAGATTAGTGCTGCCGGCAATTGAAATATTATTGTCATCATAAATTGCAACTAATTTATCAAGTCCTAAGTGACCTGCCAGTGATGCTGCCTCAGAGGTGATACCCTCCATCATACAGCCATCACCCATAATTGTATAGGTGTAATGATCTACAATAGTCTGTTCTTCTGTATTATATTTGGCTGCTAACATCTTTTCTGCCAGTGCCATTCCAACTGCATTAGAAAAACCCTGTCCTAAGGGTCCTGTTGTTGTTTCTACTCCATCTGTTTCTCCATACTCGGGGTGACCTGGAGTTTTTGAATGCAGCTGTCTAAAGTTTTTTAGATCTTCCATTGCTAGATCATAACCTTTTAAGTGTAAAAATGAATATAAAAAGGCTGATCCGTGTCCTGCGGACAGTACAAAACGATCTCTATCCGGCCAGTCTGATTTAGATGCATCTAAATTCATTACTTCTCCAAATAATAAAGCACCGATATCAGCACAGCCGATTGGCATTCCTGGATGTCCAGAATTTGCCTTTTCTACAATGTCTGCGGATAATCCTCTTACTGTGTTTGCAACTTCTTTTAACAAAAGTTATCCCTCCCAAAATTGAATAAAGTTTTCTTAAGTATTATTTTATATGTTCTTTCCTTAAAAGTCCAGTCAGACAATTAAATTATTATAATTTAATCTATCATAATTTTCACTTCAACAAAGATTAATTTAAGTTTTAAATTAACTCTGCTTGCTATTTAAACTGCTCATTTTTTGTTTTTGATGATTGTTATAAACTGAGGCCAGATAGATACCTCCTAAAATAAATGCTCCCCCGATCATTGTTGTCACCCGAACTGCCTCATTTAATAATAACCAGGCTAAAAATGTGGTTAAAATTGGCTCACCCAGTATTGATAAAGATACAATTGAGGTTGATAAATAGCGAACTGCATAATTAAGTATTGAGTGACCGATCAAAGTTGGTCCAACAGCCAGGGCCAAAAAGAGTAAATAGTTATTTAAACCATGACCGGTAAAAGGAATTTTAAATAAATAAACACCTAAGCCTAAAAATAAGGCTGCATATGTATATAAAATATAGAGATAGGGAAAATAATCAAGCTTTTTGCGGACTCCTCTGCCAATAAAAAGGTAAGAGGAAGCAAATAAGGCTGCTGATAAAGCTAAAAAATTACCAAAAAGTTTATCTCCCAGCTGATAAAGATCGCCAATGCTGATAACTGTACTGCCGATAACTGCCATAACAATTCCGATAACTGCTCCTTCTTTAAGATCTTCTCTGGCAAATAAATACTCTAAAATAATAGTGAATAATGGCTGTAGAGCTACAAAAATAACCGAATTCGAAATATCGGTATATTGAATAGAACTAATCCATAATATAAAATGAACCGCTAAGAGAAAACCGACCAGTAAAGGTCGGTAATCCAGAAAATAACGCACCTTACCCTGATGTTTAATGAAAAAATAGGGACTTAAAAGCAGTACAGTAAAAAACATTCTGTAAAAGGCGGTTATCAGCGGTGGTGCAGACACTACTTTAATAAGTATTCCAGAGAGTGATAAAAAGAAAATTCCTATAGTTAGCATTATATATATCTTTTTTTTAAATTCCATCTATCACACCTGCTTTTTAAAATTTATATTTGTTTTCTAATTTTTATCTGATTTCTATTATTTAATTTCTGCTTCCTGGCTTAAACTGCTTTCTTCTAAAACTATCAGCTGATCATAATGTTTAAATTGTACTTTATCTCCTGAAATTAGCATATATTTAACTTTATTTTCTTGTACAGTTACCTCAATCTGACTTCCTCTAAAGCGCAGTCTAAACTGATATTTATTCCAGCCATCTGGTAAATGAGGATGGAAATATAATTTACCATTAAACATTCTCATGCCTCCAAAACCCTGAACTAGAGACAGCCAGGTTCCTCCCATACAGGCAGTATGAACTCCCTGATAGGCATTCTCGTTATAATCATCAAGATCAAGTCTTGCAGTCTGCAGAAAGTAATTATATGCCTGATTTTTATAACCGATCTCGGAAGCAATTATACTATAAATTGCTGGCGAAAGCGAGGAATCATGAGTTGTCTTTGGTTCATAGTAATCATAGTTTCTAATTTTTAAATCCTGCCCAAACTGATCTCCCAGCTGCAGCATTAAGAGAATAACATCTGCCTGTTTAATTACCTGATAGCGCCAGACAATGAGTGGATGCCAGTTTTTGACAAGCGGCAGCTCAACATCAGGTATATTATCAACTTCAATCGGATTTTTATAAAGGAATGAATCATCCTGTGGTGTGATTTCTAGCTCTTTATTATAGGGTAGATAAATATCCTCTTTAATTTCTTTCATATTTTCTATCTCTTTTTCATTAAGATCGATCCGATCTGCCAGACGTTTATATTTTTCAGGTGATTTATCTTTTATAATTTCTGCCATTTTAACAGCTATGTCAAGATTAAACTTGGCCATATAATTAGTATAGGCATTATTATTGACACCAGGCTTATATTCATCCGGACCACAGACTACATTAAAGCAGAATTTATTATCTTTCATTGGGATATAGCTACCCAAACTGAGCCACATCCTTGCTGTTTCAATTAAAATTTCCAGTCCGTAATTTTCCATAAATTCCTGGTCCCGGCTTACCTGATAATAAAGATTAACTGCATAGGCAATATCAGCATTGATATGATACTGCACGGTTGAGCCCATAAAAAATCCAGAAGCTTCTTCTCCGTTAATTGTTCTCCAGGGGAATAATACGCCATCAAGCTTCATCCGCTCTGCATTTTTGCGGGCCCTCTCCAGAGTATTATATCTAAATAGCAGTAAGTTTCTTGCAACTTCCGGTCTCTGAAAAGCATAAAAGGGCAGTATATAACTTTCTGTATCCCAGAAATAATGACCTTCATAATATTCACCACTGATACCCTTAGCAGCAACACTGGTCTGTCCGTCCTTACCTGCTGCCTGCAGAATATGAAAAGAATTAAACCTAAAAGCCTGCTGCAGTGAATCATCTCCATCAATTTTAATATCTACATCCTGCCAGTAACCTGACATGAATTCGGCCTGTTCTTCAACTAAATTTTCAAAACCGGTAATCGAGGCTCGCGCAGCTGAAGCTCGGGCATCACTGAGTGGATTTTCTCCCTCTTCCTGACTGTGATTTACACCGACAATTTTATCAATGGTGTATTCTTCTCCTTCGACAGCACTGATCTCAAAAACCCAGTCAACCCTGTTATCAGAAGAGCGCTTTTTTACCTCACAGTTTTCTTTTGAATAATCATCCATTATATGTTCAACTACATAGGCAACTTTGAATTTGGTACTTTTTACTCTATGTAAAAGGTGGCCTGTATTAGTGTCAACTTCACTTTCTATAACCTCAAGTGCTTTTTTATCCCGCAGGTGATGGTGATTACTGACATCTCCATTAATTGCAGAATTCACACTAATTTTACCAGAAAAATTAATCGCTTTAAACTGATATCTAATTGCTCCAATATGTTCCCTGCTTAAAGATATCAGCCGGATAATTTTAATCTCAATTTTTCTTCCCTGACGATCTTCCCAGAGCAGTTCACGTCTTAAAACTCCCTGCTGTAAATCGAGTTCTCTTTTATAATCTAAAATTTGACCTTTTAATAAATTTAATTTTTCCTCATTGATATATAAATTAATTTCACTCCAGTCAGCCAGATTAACCATTGTCTGACCCTTTTTCGGTAAGTTTGGAGCCTCTTCTCCATAAATAATTTCTTCGGAAGCATAAACTCCATTAATATAAAAACCTGGAGTAGTAGTCTCCTCACTGCCCGGATAATCTTCTTCCAGGGTTCCTCTTAAACCCATATAGCCATTACCTAAGGCAAAAATAGCCTCATTGTGATGGTTGTTTTCTAACAAAAATTCTTCCTCTGTAATTTTCCAGGCTTGAGCCGGATAAATAGCTTCTTTATCCATTTTTCTGGCATGGTATGTTCTCACTCATTTCCCCTCCTTAAATTTATCAATCTCTCAGCTTGAGAGAATATACTTTAATATTTATTTCCCGAACATTGATTCCCGTATTATTTTCCAGATGTTCTTTTAAATCAGCTTTAAATTCATTAACAAACCTTTTGATTTTTAAACCATAAGTAATTTCCAGTGACAAATTAATAAATAACTGACTATTAATTTCTTCAACTTTTAATTTTTTATAAGCTGTTATTTTTTTATATTTACCAATTAAATACTCAATTAAGGCAACCAGCACCCGGTTGCTGATGCTCAAATTACCATAAAAGCTGAATCTTGGTCGGACAATACTTTTTTCATGTCTGATAGTTTTATCATCTTTTTTGAAAAACAGTTCCAAAGATTGTAACAAATAACCTGAGAAATCCTGTTCTACTTCAATTGTAGGGACTGGAATTACATGTTTACCCTCATTATTTCTGACTGACAGTGCTTTTTCTATCTCCTCTGCAGAAGAAATATCTTCAATATCTATATACTGATCGATACCTCCCAGTTCCAGCATCTGATCAATTCTTTCGACCATCCCAATTGAAGTCCCCAGAATCAATATTTTATCTTCATCAATTTTTTTTAAGCAGTTCTTAACTTCAAGAGTCTGTTTTTCATCAAAAAATAAAGCTCTTCTGATTGCTCCCATCTTGCTTTCTTCTCTTTTGGCAGAACTTCCTGCCATTATCTTACCACCATATATTAATAAACCATCATCAATTATTAATGGTATTTGATGCTGATTTGCCAGCAAGACTGCCCGGTGACTTTTACCGGTTCCACTGGCTCCAACAAGAGCATATACTTTCATAATTTTAAAATTACCTTCTTTCTGTAAAATATAAATAATTGACCTCAGGTTGATTATATATTTTTTTAACGATAATTTCAATTTATTGATAGAATAAATTTAAAAAACAGGAGACAAATAATTAATTATCTCCTGTTTGCTATCTATTCTGCTGCAATAATTGTTCCTGCCTGACCTTTAACCGCTTCTCTTACCTTATTAAGAGAGGTAATTACAGCTTTTTTTCCGCCTTCTCTGACAAATTTAACTGCAGATTCTACCTTAGGCTCCATACTTCCCTGACCAAACTGTCCCTCTTCCAGGTGTTTTTCGATTTCAGAAATGCTAACTTCTTTTAGGGCCTCTTCCGCTGCTGTACCATAATTAATCATCACATTATCCACATCTGTGAGAATTAAAAAGAAATCAGAAGCAGTATTTTGAGCTAAAATACAGCCGGCTCGATCTTTATCAATCACAGCTTCTACCCCTTTGAACTCATTTTCTTTTTCTACAACTGGAATTCCGCCTCCACCAGCAGCAATCACAATCCTCTTATTTTCTATTAAATCATTGATCAAATCTTTTTCCATAATTTTTAATGGTTGAGGTGAGGGAACAACTCTTCTCCAGCCGCGGCCGCTGTCTTCCACCCACTTTTCTCCTTTTTCTTTTTCCTGCTTTTGAGCGTGCTCACGATCAAAAAAGGGACCAACTGGTTTTGATGGCTGCTCAAAGGCGGGATCATTTTCATCAACCAGAACCTGGGTTACTACTGAAGTGCTATGTATATTTATTTTTTTATCTTTAAAAACATTTAAAAGACTATTTTGAATCATATAACCGATCAAACCCTGGGTCTGAGCTCCACAAAAATCCAGGGGTAAAGCAGGTATTTTAGCGGCAGCAGCCTGCTGTAATAGAATATTCCCTACCTGGGGCCCATTTCCGTGGGTAATCACAATTTCATGCCCGGCAGCTGCTAAGTCTCCAATCTGCTGGCAGCTCTGATATACGTTGGCTAATTGTTCTGCTGCTGTTCCCTTCTGTCCTGGTTTTAAAATTGCATTTCCGCCTAAAGCGATTGTCAGTCTCATCCTATAACCTCCAGATAAATATTAATTATAAATTAAAAAATTAAATATAATTTAACTATATATTAATAGTATAATATATTTCTGAAAATTACAACATATATTTGCAGAATTATGCATGAATACAAAAAAAGACCTGCCCCTTAAACTGATAAGAGACAGGTTTTATTTAATAATTTAACTTTATGATTTAAATTGCTATTAGCTTCTACAAAAATTAATTTTTGTAAGAGATAGCAATTTATTTACTTATATTTTTTTACAATAATACAGGCATTCTGGCCACCAAAACCAAAAGAGTTACTTAAAGCAGCATTTAACTCAGCTTTTCCTGCCTGATTTGGCTGATAGTCCAGGTCACAGCCTTCTCCACCTTCTTCAAAGTTCATTGTTGGAGGTACAATATCTTCTTTAACTGCCATCGCCGAAATAATTGCTTCGACTCCACCAGCAGCTCCAAGTAAATGTCCTGTCATTGACTTTGAGGACGATACTTTTAGTTTATAAGCATGGTCTCCAAATAATTTTTTGATCGCTGTTGATTCATACTGATCATTTAAGGGAGTTGAGGTACCGTGTGCATTAATATAATTAATCTCTTCCGGCTTCATCCCTGCTCTATCAATAGCTGCCTTCATTGCTCTGACAGCACCTTCACCTTCTGGAGCAGGAGAGGTAATATGATAAGCATCACCTGAGGCTCCATAACCAACAACTTCTGCAATAATATTGGCACCGCGCTTTTTAGCGCTTTCTAAGGTTTCTAAAATAACAATTCCCGAACCTTCTCCAATTACAAAACCATCTCTATCCTTATCAAAAGGACGGCTTGCTTTTTCTGGCTCATCATTTCTGGTTGATAAAGCCTTCATATTCCCAAAACCTGCAACAGCAGATGGAGTAATCGAAGCTTCTGTACCACCGGCAATCATAATATCAGCAGCACCTCTGACAATTGTCTCAAAAGCCTCTCCAATTGCTGTTGTAGCTGAAGCACAGGCGGTTACTGTGTTCATATTTGGTCCTTTGGCACCAGAATAAATTGCTACATTTCCGGCTGCCATATTAGAAATCATCATCGGAATAAAGAAAGGACTTACTCTTCTTGGTCCACGACTGTGAAGTTTTTCTACCTGTTCTTCAAAAACTTCAATTCCCCCAATACCGGATCCAACAATCACACCAGTCCGATCAGCTATCTCATCAGTTACTTCCAGTTCGGCATTTTCTAAAGCTTTCATTGAAGCAACAATAGCATACTTGCTGTAATTAGCCAAACGTTTTGCCTCTTTCCGGTCTATGTATTCCCCGGGATCAAAATCTTTGATCTCTGCTCCAATCTGACTCGGAAAATCTGAGGCATCAAAACTTTCTATTTTGGAAATCCCTGATTTACCAGCTTTAATGTTTTCCCAGAATTCATCTAACTCTGTTCCTAAAGAATGGACAACACCTGCACCTGTAATTACAACTCTTTTACTCATTTAGTTAATCTCCTCCTAAATCAATCTAATAAATTTATTATTTTAGTTTTTTTAAGGTCTTTTTTAAACTTTTTTCATCTTCCACATTATAAGCATTCAGTGAACGATCAATTCTGCGCATTAATCCTTTTAGGACTCTACCCGGGCCAACTTCAACATAATCTTCGTAACCATCTTTTTTAAAGAGCTCAATAGTCTCAACCCAGCGCACACTGTTATTCAGCTGTTTGATTAAAGCTTCTTTAATTTCACTGCTCGTTTTTACATAATCAGCTGTTACATTTGCAATTAAAGGAATCTCTGCATCATTAAATTCTACTGCTTCAATAGTATTTTTAAGCTCTTCTTTAGCAGGTTCCATTAGCGGTGAATGAAAAGCTCCACTAACTGAAAGTGGTATAACCCGCTTGGCACCTTTTTCTGTCAGAAGTTCTTCGGCTTGACCCACAGCTTCAACCTCACCCGAGATTACTACCTGTCCGGGAGAATTATAATTGGCAATTCTTACAATCCCCTCAATCTCTTCTAAAACTGCTTCCACTTCTTCGTCAGCAAGTCCAATTACTGCTGCCATTGTCCCTTTACCATCTGGATCTGCCTGATCCATCAGCTCCCCGCGGCGGCGAACTAATTTTAGACCATCTGCAAATGATAAGACACCTACTGCCTGAAGAGCTGAATATTCACCCAGACTGTGACCTGCAGCTGCTGCAGCCTGAAGTCCATTTTCATTGAGTACAGCTTTAACCATTGCACTAACTGTATAAATTGCAGGCTGTGTGTTTTTAGTGTTATTTAAATCTGCTTCGGGGCCATTAAAAATCATTTCTTTTAAGTCAAAATCCAGAATCTGATTGGCTTCATCTAAAACTTTTTTTGCTGCTTCATAATTTTCATATAATTCTTTTCCCATACCAACATACTGTGAACCCTGTCCTGAAAACATAAAAACTAAATTATCACTCATTTAAAAAGCCTCCAGTTAAATAATTTTTTCACTTGCTTTTCCGATTAATTTATCTTTTTATCTGTTTTTTATTTATTTTATAGAAATTTAAAAGAAATTAAAATTTCTAAGTTTCAAGATTATTATAAAGCTTAATTATTTAAGATCATTCCACTCTAAAACTGCGGAAGCCCAGGTCAGACCTGCACCAAAGGCTACTAAAACAACCTTATTTCCATTCCTCAATAATCCTTTTTCTTTGGCCTCTGTCAGTGCAATCGGTACTGAAGCAGCTGATGTATTTCCATATTCAGGTAAGTTGACATAGACCTGATCATCAGTTAATTTCAGCCTTTTGGCTGCTGCTCCAATAATTCTGGTATTTGCCTGGTGAGGAACTAATAGATCCACTTCCTCTTTTTTAACTCCAGCTTTTTTGAGAACTTTTAGTGAAGCTTTACCCATTGTCTTAACAGCAAATTTAAAGACTGGAGTTCCTTCCATATAAAGATAATGGCCGGCATTATCAATTGTCTCATGTGAAGCAGGCTGTCTTGAACCTCCAGCAGGCTGATAAAGAGTATCTGCTCCTGAACCATCTGAACCTAAATCAGTAGCCAGAATTCCACCTTTATCTGTGGCAGATAAAACTGCTGCTCCAGCTCCATCTCCAAATAAGACACAGGTCCCTCTATCTTCCCAGTTCATAATTTTAGAAAGAACTTCGGTTCCAATAACCATTACATGCTCATACATTCCTGATTCAATAAAGTTGGCTGCAACACTGACTCCATAAACAAAGCCAGAACAACCAGCTTCTAAATCAAAAGCTGCTGCATTTTTGGCTCCAATTTTATCCTGAATAATACAGGCAGTAGCCGGAAACATCATATCCGGAGTTATGGTTGCTACAATAATTAAATCTAAATCTGCTGCATCAAGCTCAGCATCTTTTAAAGCTTCTTTAGCAGCTTCAACTCCTAAATCAGATGCTGCCTGATCATCAGCAGCAATTCTTCTTTTCTCTATTCCTGTTCTTGTTTTTATCCATTCATCATTTGTATCCACTATTTTCTCTAAATCATGATTTGTCATTACTTTATCCGGGAGATATTTACCCAGACCTGTTATAGTTGCTCTACGCAAAATATTCACCTTCCTTAGTTTGTCTATATAAAATTTATCATTTTTTCGACTCTTAGTCAAGTTTAGCAAAAAAAAATAAATATGATGCCGGGTACTTGTAAATATTAGCAATTAAATTTTTGGGATTTACTAATATTCCAAAAATCACCAGGTACCCGGTACTTAATTCACTTAACTCAACGGTACTTAATCCAAGTTAAAATAAACCCAGCTGACACTTAACTATCTTTACATTCTGTTCTTTTACAATCTTTCCAACCTGTCCGACTGTCATTTTAAGTAAATCAGCTAAAAGATGGGCCTGATAACAGGTCATTTTTTCTGGCTGAATTTTAAATGGAATGTCTCCTAATTTACCGGCTGAAAGTAAAGTGTTGGTATTTATTTTACCATTTTTGCTGATTCTTTTTCAGGCTTATCTGTGTTCTCTAAATAAAAAATCAGATCAGGATTTAAAAAGTTAATAATTGTATTACCCTCGATAAAAAGACGCTCGATATCATCGTCCAATAGATTTTGGGCCAGTTGATAAGCACTGGGCAGTTCTGCTGCAGGGCTTTCTAAAAGTATAACCTTATCAGCACCATGCTCTACAACTCTTGCAGTATCAGTACCCGCCTGATTTATTACCTTGGGATCATTAATCACCTTATAT
>JBHEOV010000034.1:0-18502 GCA_046260625.1 Halanaerobium sp.
TCTTCTGAGGCATCGACAACAGTTTGAGTTGAAGCAGCCTGTTCTTCACTGGAGGCGGCAACTTCTTCTGCATTAGCTGCAGCTGTTTCGCTGACTTCAGAAATCTCATTTACAGCTTCTTCATATTCTCCAGTCTTTATTTTTGGACAGTGCACTTCTTTCCCAAACTCAGGTGCATAAGAACCTAAATCAAACCAGCAGGTTACTCCATCTCTATCAAAGTCGGGACAGCTTTCTTCTCCACAGTCCATTATCTCAGAACTGCTGACTATCTGACTGCGATCAAAAGCAGCTTTAAAATAGCCGCTTATTTCTCCCTGATAATCTTCAAAGGGCAGCAGCAAAATATTCTTCAATTTCTCCTAAAAATCCTGCTCCCAGGCTGGAGCCAAACTCCACCGTTCCTATATGCTCTCCCTGATATTCAACAGGAGCAACTACTCTCAGGCCATAACCACCTCTACCTTCTTCAATTCCAGCAACCAATTCGCGATTCTCATTTGCCTGGTTGACTGTATCACGGAAGGAAGATAAGTCATCTCCATATTTTTCAGGACTATGTAATCTTAAAAAAGAAGTAGAATCAGGTAGGTGAAATTGAAACTGAGCCATTTCCTGACTTATATCCTGATAAGACTCTAAAAACATATCTCTCAGTAAATCACGATCTCTATCAGCAAAAGCTTGCTGAACGATAGTGTTTTTAGCTACTAAGCTGACTGCAATTTCTCCTTCTTTTTGCAGATCATTTAATTTAGTCTCCATTGTGGCTGCAATTGCATTAACTTTTTGTTCTTCCTGCTCAATAATCTCTGCTGACATGTTGGAATAAATAAAATAGCTTAAAATTGAAATAATGATTATCATACTCAGACTGATGGTTAAAAGCAATAGATTTCTTAATGACAAGCGTGGTTTTTTCATAATTTCTCCCCTTTTGTGATATATTTATAATTTTTGTTATCTCTTTCTCTGAACTTTCGAATATTGTTTTACTAGAAATATTATCCTTTATTTTTTTGCTTTTTAAAATTTCCTGTTTTTCAATATTTTTAGTTATGCTTTTTACAAATTTAGTTAAAGGTTCTTTAAGTTTTTTTACTATTCCTCGATCAACCTTAATATCTCCACTCTCAATCTCAAGTTTGATATCTTTTTTACTTAAACTTATTATATCAGGAAATTAGCCGTGGTTTATTGATCAATAATTCTCCCGTCAGATCCATTATTTCGTCAAGATTTTCTAAATCTAAGTCATTATTTTTATTCATTTTATTACCTCCAAATAAACTGCAGTCTAACTCATGGGAAAAAAAGGCTAATATAAATTATTTTGCATTAACCTCTTAGTTTCAATATAATTTGCAATTATTACATTTTGAATTTATTTACAGCTTCTGTTAAATTATTTGCCATATTAGCTAGATCTTCAGCAGCACTTACTATTTCCTCAGTTGAAGCAGACTGTTCTTCACTTGCTGCAGCTACCTCTTCCGAATTGCTTGCTGCTTCCTGACTTACTGAAGCTATTTCTTTAACACTGGAATCAATTTCATTACTACCTTTATTTACTATATCTGCTTTATTACTGATTTCTGCAATCAGTTTTCTTAAAGTTTCAGCTGCAGCATTAATTTTTTTGAATGATTGACCTGTTGTATCAATAGCATTAACACTATCATCTACAACTTTTTCTGTATTATCCATTTTTCTGACGGCATTTCCAACTCCACTTTGGATTTCTTTTACAAGACCATCAATTTGAGTTGTTGCCTCTTCTGACTCTTCTGCTAGCTGTCTTATTTCATCAGCTACCACAGAAAATCCTCTGCCAGCTTCTCCTGCTCTGGCTGCTTCTATAGCTGCATTTAAGGCTAAAAGATTAGTCTGAGCTGCTATATCATTAATCAACCCTACTATTTCTCCAATCTTATTTGATAATTCTCCTAATCCGTTGATAGTATTTGAAACTTCAGTAGAATTATTTTTAACGTTTTTAATCTTTTCTACTGATTCGTTAATTGAAGTATTACCTTCATTAATATTGTTCATTACATTATCTGCTTGATTATCCATTTCATCTGAATTTTTCTTAACATCCTGTATCTGCATTATTAGTTCTTCAATATTACTGCTGGTTTCTTCTACTTGTGCAGATTGTTCTTCAGCACCAGATGCTACTTGCTGAATAGAATCTCCAATCTGTGAAGCTGCTGTGGCTACCTCTTCTCCTGAAGCCGATAATTCCTCACTTGAGGCTGATAAATTAGAAGAAATATCTGCTACACTACCTACTAATTTTTTTAAATTTTTAATCATTTTTTCAATAGCATTTGCAAGTGTACCGATTTCATCTTTTCTATTT
Source organism: Halanaerobium sp. (assembly GCA_046260625.1). GTDB lineage: Bacteria > Bacillota > Halanaerobiia > Halanaerobiales > Halanaerobiaceae > Halanaerobium. The sequence goes on from JBHEOV010000034.1 coordinate 2,366, forward strand.
TTATACTTTTCTGGTACTCTTTCAGTCAAATTACCTTCTGCTATTGTTTCTGCAATTCCTGTTGCTGCAATGATAGGATTGGCAATGCTGCGGGCAATAAAGAAAGCAATAATTGCAATTACCAGAGCAACAATAAGTATAATTATTATCATATATGTTCTGAGTTGATTTACCCCAGCAAAAACCTCTGACTGATCAATTTCAACAACCAGCCCAGCATTTTCTCCCCCAAATTCAACTACAGCAGCATCTCCCAGTACAGGATTGTCGAAATAATCCAGATATGTTTCTGTAGCTGAAAAGTTTAGATCTCCACTGCTTATCGGTCCAGATAGAAGCTCTACTGCTCTGGTATTAATAGATTTTTTTAAAGCAGAATCCTGTGCATATTCACCAAGTAAAGTATTTGTTAAAAGTAATCCATCTTCATCTATCAGATATGAATCACCAGATTCTCCAAGATTTTCAATCCCGTTATGAATAATATGGTCAATACCATTCTGATCCATAAGTAAGTTTGCCGACCCAATTATTTCACCTTCTATACCTTCACCTCTGACAGGAATAGAAATTATCATAGAATTTTCATTTATAACATCTGAAAAAAACAGTTCTGACCAATTTGTTTCTCCACCAAGAGACCTCTGGATATAATCTCTATCTGACAAATCTGCACCTGTTACTTTTTCGTTTGTACTATAAACCACATTGCCCTCAAGATCGGTTAAAAATGCAAAGGCATATCCATATTCTTCAACCATTACAGGAGCTAAATCTTCCAGAATATTAACTCGCCGCTGCCACTGCTTATTATTTACATTATACTCATTAATTGCTAAGATATTCATGCTTTCATAAACATCAGTGGTGGTAGCGAATACTCGAGCATCTCCTTCTCTTTCTTTAAAATATGTTTCAAGCGTATCTCCTGCAATTGCTGAATACATCTCTAAAGTGTTAAATGCCTGCTCTTCTATCTCACGCTGTGCGGTATTATAAGAAAATAAACCAACAACTAAAACGGAAATAATACCTACAGCTAAAAAGAAAATTATTAATTTTGCCTTTAAATTTAATTTTAACATATTATTACTTCACCCTTTCATTAAGAAATTAATTTTCTGTAAAATTATATAAAATGATTGCACTTCGAAAAGTAATTTTTAAAAAACAAGCTTTATAATCGTTATCATATCAGCAATCTCAACTTAAAATAATTGCAATTTAGACTTTTCGCAATATAACCATAAAATTTTAATATTTACTTTCTTTATTACTGCATATTAAATCATGCTTTTAGACTAAGTATTGAATCATTTTAACATCCCCTGTTATTATATTATTGATAATAGTTGTTAATATTAATATAATTTTCTGTTAATTAAATAAAAAAAATAAATACTGAATCTTTATACACCAGTATTTATTTAATACTAAGATGTATTTCTATCTTAGGCAGCCTGGCAGTCATAGAATACTTTTCCGTAGACCCAGAGCTTTGCGTCTTTATCTTTCGATAAATTTGCCAATATGTAATTTTATAACGATTATACTATATTATATTATCTATTTATGTCGAAATACCTTTATTTTTGTCAATAAATCTTCTCATAATTAATGTTTGAAACAAAAAAATATAGAAAAAGCCTACCAAAATGAATTACATTTTGGCAGGCTTAAAATTGAAATTTATGGTTTTGTATATTATTATAATCAAGTTTGCAATCAAAAAAATATGGCACAAACGATGCACAACTAACTATAAATTTCATCATATAATTGACTGAAGTTTTCTTCTAATAGACTAAATATTTTTCTCTTTTCTATTTTTTCCTTAAATTTTTGATAATAAGACCTAGCTTTTTTTTGTTTTTTGATTCTGAGCTGATTAATTTCTTGATAATTAACTAAAAGTATTTCCACAACACTTTCATCAATTTTATTATTCTTACTCATTTCTGTTAAAATCTTTTTAACTTCATTCTCTTCCATTCCTTTTCTGTAAGGTCTATCCTCACTTATGGCCGTAAATATATCTGCTACTGCCATGATTCTTTCACTTAAAGTTAAATTATTCTCATCAAATTGAAATGGATATCCTCTACCGTCTAATTTCTCATGGTGATTGGCTGCTATATCCCTTATTTTATATAATTCAGGATCTGTAGAGAGTGCCCGATGTGTATAATAGGTATGAGCTCTTAAAATATTCCATTCTGACTTTGTTAGCTGTTCTTTTTTATCTAGAATTTCAGTTGGAACATTAAGTTTTCCTATATCATGCAGATAAGCTGCAGCTTTGATTTCTTTACATTCCTCTTCACTGTAATTAAACTTTTCTGCCAAAGCAGATGCTACCGCAGCCAGTCCCTGAGAATGAGCAGCAGTAAAAGGACTCCTGAAATCTATAATATGACTGATTAATTTAGAGATGTTAATTAATTCATCTAAATTTACCTGTGAGTCAATTTTTTCATAATATTTATCTAACTTTTCTATTATTACTTCATCAGAGACTATATCAAGACAAAATGCTTCACTTTTTATTAATTCCGAAAATATCGTTAGACAATCAGGACAGAAACGCTCTTTATTTTTATCAATCACTTCCATTATATTATCAACCTGGTTTAAAATTGATCTATTATCTGAAATTAAAACAGCTATCCGATCAGCTAAATGAACTATACTACTTAATATATTTGGATTATTGGGATAATCATGATGGTGGTACTTAATAATCTCAGCTATCTCAAGATCAAGTGAATTTAGTTCAAACAACTTAAACCCCACTTCCGCATGATAATTAGTTTCATTATCAAACCTTAAATCTTGATATTTTTGATCTAAATAAAATATCCCAAGATCATGAATCAAAGCAGCAGAAATCAACTTCTCCATTTCTTTAGTTTTTAATCCCAACTCTAAACCAAATCTGTAGCTAATATAAGCTACTCTTTTGTGATGACCTACTAAAGTTTTACTGATTAAATCCATAGAATAGGATAGTGATTTTATTAAACTATATGAATTATATTTTTTTTTCATATCTAATCATCTCCAAAGTTATTTATAAAATTAACTTACTCTTGAATCTGACCAATAAAATAAATATAGCCTTAAATATCTTATATGCTATTCAACTTCTTAAACCTCAAATTTCTTAATTAATGACTGCAGATTTTTGGCCATGTTCTCCAGTTCATCAGCGGAAGCTGAAATTTCTTCTACTGTTGCACTCTGTTCTTCTGCTAAAGCTGAAACTCCTTCGGCACTGGCCGAGTTACTTTCTACTGCACTGCCAACTGAGTCAACAGCATTATTGATAGTATCAATTATATCATCAAGATTTTCTGCAAATTCATGCATCTCTTTTACTTTTCTATTTGTCTTCTCAGATGCATTAACCATCTGATCTAAAGAATCCCCTGCTTCATTTATAATCCTGATCTGTTTGTTTACCTCTTCGATATTTGTATCCATTGAGTTAACTGTTGCTGTTGTTTCGGACTGAATATCCTCGATTAAAGAGCTGATCTTGGTTGTTACATCTGATGATTCTTCTGCTAATTCTCTTACTTCTTCTGCTACAACAGAAAACCCTCTTCCTTTTTCTCCTGCTCGAGCTGCTTCAATAGCTGCATTTAAAGCCAGCAGGTTGGTTTGAGAAGAAATACCTTCGATCATCTCTACCATTTCTCCAATTTCTCGGGAACGCTTGCCCAGTTTTTCTATTGCTTCAGTGGCAAAATTTACAGTCTCACTTACCACATCAAGCTGACTAATTGCCTGCTGAATAGCCTCCTGTCCTTTTTCAGCTGATTCTGATGATTGATCTGCCATCTGTAAACTCTCTTCTGTATTTGTCTTGAGAGTTTTACCTTCCTGTTCAAGCTGTTTGGCTACATCTTTAACTTCAGTTATTTCGGCACCTATTTTTTCACTATCTTCAGCTACTTCAGTAATACTGCGGGCAATATCTTCGGAGCCGCGACCTGTATCTTCTGAGACTACATTTAAGTCTTTAACCGCTGTTACCACTGCATCAGAGTTATCATTAATATTAGCTACTAATTCGCGGAGTGTATCAATCATGCTATTAAAAGCTGCTACTAAGACACCAAGCTCATCATTTTTTTTGCTTTTAACCTTGTTTCTTAAATCACCGGCAGCAACTTTTTCAACCTGCTCAACCAGACTATTTATTGGACCAACAGTTGTTTTAGTTAAAATCCAGGCGATTAAAGCTGCTAAAATTAGAGTGATAATGGTAGCTGCATAGAAAATAGTGTCCGATAATTCCATTGATATTAATTATAATTATATTTATATCCTTTTAATATTATTCTTGCTAATTAATACAAATTATAGCTTATTATATTATATTTTTATAAAATAGAATATATTTCTTTAAAATATAAAAAATTAAAAAGTTTATAACTTATTAATATTAATTCTTTATTAGTTTTATAAATCCTTTATTTTTTTTGTTAAATATTTGTAAATATATATAATATTATAAATATATAGTATCAAGATAATTCTTGAAATAACTTCTAAATCCTTTTTATTACAATCCCAATATCTAGAATAAATTTATTTTTGGTTTATCTTGCAGCAACTCTAATAATCATCTATAATAATATACAAGAAGAATTTAAAAATTTAATTCATATGAGATAAAATAAGAATGTACAGAATACTATACATTCCATAAGGTTTTAACATATTTTAATACTTAAGGATATGAACTAATAAATTGGCTAAACGAATCCCACTTTCGGCACCATTTAAATTTAATAAGATAATTTATCCCCAATTTTACCCTGGTAGTGCAGGTTTCTTGGGGGTTTTTTGATTTCTATATATTTTCTGTTTTCAGCCCAAAAGCAACCGTTCGTCGCCGAAAAGTTTAGTACATAGTAATATCAATTAGCATTATTTAAGATTCTGGTGCCCGAAATTAGTTTGCTCAGTAGTCTTTGATCATCAAGTTCTTATTAGTCGCCCATACTCACCTACCACTAAAAAATAGAATGCCAAACCAGAAGGGTATCCTTTCTATAATAATATATGGTTTTTATACTTTGGCTGGCTTGCAGACAGATTATTTCTTCCAAAGCTGCTGGCATTGCCGAAAAGCTGGCATTATTCTAGCCAGCATTTTGCATTGCCGGCATTATAGCTTATTCATTTCTGAGGGCAAAAAAAGTTCTCTGTGTACACTTCATCTGATAATTACTTATTTCGATGCAACACTCGATACAGTCTGCTGGTTGGGCTTTGGCTAATAGAGACTTGATGAACTAATATCTACATTAAGACTATGCTTTTCCTATTGACAGCTAGGTAGCAATAGTTAAACCTCTGTCTGGCTTTTATTTATCAAATTTGTTGAAAGAAAACTCCTTCTAAATATTTTATTTGGTGGGAGAGGTTCACCTCACTCTACTAGAAGTATTAAACTTTTTGGTATTCTAACGTTCCTGTTATTTTTGACGCTGTGGCCCCGGAAAGTTGGCAGGACTTTTGCTGCTGCAACCCCTTACCTCTCTTTGCAAAAGTCATGACAAAAATAATATCCCGCAGGGTAGGCCAGATTTTTGGCCGTAACGGAAATACTCATGTTATGCGAAGGCTTGAGGCATTTTACAGTCTTTTATTCCTACAATAGAGAATGCAGATAGCATATCAACTTTACCAGAAAAAATTATTTAAAGTATTTGCTCATAATATATCAGCACGAAATAAAATTATAAAATCGGCTCAACTATTTTAAATAACTCATTGTAAGAGGATTCACCCTGAATTACATCCATAAATATTGTTAAATGATTCGTCTTTAAAGGTAAAATCTTTTGAAAAATAGTCGGGTTTTTATAAAACCATTTTGCCAGTTTACTTGCAACCATTAATTCAGGATATAACTCCTGTTTTATTTCCCTTTGATATGAAACTAAATTATATCTATCCTTACCCAGGGATTCAATAATAGTTTTAGCTGCTATTTCTGCGCTTAAACAGGAATAGTAAATACCTTCTCCCACAAAGGGATCGACCAGAAAAGCCGCATCACCCACTAGAATAAATCTATTTCCGGCCATTTTAATCTTATCTGCAACCCCTCCTGCTATCGGAATAGGATGTCCGCGATAAAATAATTTATCTTCTTGGTATGGAATTTTTAGTTGCTTCAGATATTCAAATAATTTCTTTTTGATATTCATATTTTGATATTTATAAGAACCAAGTCCAATCGAAAGTTGATTTTTTTTAGGAAAGACCCAGGCATATCCATCTGGCACAAAATTGAAATCTATTATTATTCTATCCTTTTTAAAATAATCTAAACTATTAATAAATATTTCTGCTTCAATAGCCAGACCTTTGTTTTTATTGATCTCTTCAGGAAGCAATTCTAATATTCGAGCAGTTTTACTATTTGCCCCATCTGCTCCAACTATAAACCGGCCCACATAAGAATTTTTCGTAGTTTTTACAATAACTTTATCCTTTAGAATATTTATATCATTCATCTTTTCATTGTCCTTAAACACAGCACCAGCTTTACAAGCCAATCTTAACAAAAAAGCATCAAAATATTTGCGATTTACAAGTTTGACCGGCTGCCCCTGATATTCAAAGGAAAATGGTTTTTTAGAACCAAAACGAAAGGAAAAATTATTTATAGAATTTTCTATTAGTGTTTCAGGTAATTGAATTCCCTGATTATACAACAAATTTAATGTTTTTCCAGATAACGCACCTCCACATGCCTTATATCGCGACCAGGGTTCTTTTTCTAGAATCAGAACATTAATACCTTTTTGGGCTAAATTATAAGCAAGCCAAGAACCTGCCGGTCCACTTCCAACTATTATTACATCATAATTCATGTCTGTTCACCTTCCTTTTTTATAGTATTAAGCCATCTTTTAAAATCATTCATTTTTCTTAATGTTTCAGCATAACCTTGTTCATATAAATTTCTTAGTTTATCCTGATCCTTTTCCAGTCTATCAATTTCAACTTTCTTATCAGGTCTAAACACAAAAACTTTTCCCTCTTTCTCCAACTTGTTAATAAAGTCCAGACATTTATTATAATTCAAATGACGGTTTTCTAGTTTGTTTACAACTTCAGGGTGTTTTCTTAATAATAATCTATAAATGAAGTTCATCTTTGCTTTATCTTTTCGATAATTTTCTTCTCTTGTTAAAACCAGTACATTATATCTGTAACCATCTTGAATAGCTTTTTTAATAGGAATAGGATCAACTATCCCCCCATCACGATATTTGCCACCTTCTATTGTAACAGATGGAGAAATAAAGGGTAAACTACTGGAAGCTCTCAGTATTTTTTTAACAAAAAATTTTGGTTCATAATCCTTTTTAGACATATAAACTGGTTTTCCGTTTTTACAATTAGTTACAACAACTTTAAATATTGTTGAAGCTTTATTAAATTTGTTATAGGCAAAGGGATCAATTTTAGTCGGAAGTAAATCAAAGAGAAAGTCCATCCCAAAATAACTTTTTTCTTTCAATAAATTATTCAGTCCCATATACCTTTTATCCTGAGAATGATTTATAAATATTCTTTTACTCCTCCCTGATTGTCGGGCTACAAAGTTAGCTCCATTATTTGCCCCTGCAGAAACACCAATAACATAAGGAAATTGAATAATTTCAGCCAAAAATACATCCAGAACTCCAGCAGTATAGGCACCTCTCATTCCACCACCTTCAAGAACCAGACCGGCATCTATGAAAATCAATATCACCTCCTAAAAATGGAATATGATTTATTTTCTAATTTCGGTTGATTAAACCACATAGACCGCTTAAACAACACATTGGTGGAGCATAAATTTCCATTAGCATAAATTATCCCTTTTTCTCCTTGTATGAGTACATCCGATTTTAATCATATATATTGTAACTTATTTTTTTTTCTTTGTCAATAAATTATAATAATCAACTTTCCCCATTTTTTAAAATAGCAAAATTTATCCTGGATATATATAAATTCATTGAGCAAAATACTTATAATTAATCTTGACAAGATATTATTTTTATGCTACTATGCATATAAGGTAAATGCATATATATAGACAATATTTTTACAATATTTTTTATGAGGTGATTATAAAATGACAAAAACTAATGTTAATGATGATAGTTATCTCGACTCATCATACTGGAATGGTCTGATCAAAATGAGCCTATCCAGGTTATTTATTCTGAAAACTCTTTATGAAAAACCTTTACACGGCTATGCTATTACAAAAAGAATCTCTGAACTAACTAATGGTTGTTGTGCCCCGACAGAAGGAAGTCTTTATCCAGCTTTAAAAGAATTCCAGGATAAAGGCTACCTTAGCTCTGAAAAAGATGTAGTTAATGGGAGAAAACGTAAAGTATATAAATTAACTGATAAAGGTTTAAAAGCTTACCAGGTTGGTCTGGATGCCTGGAAGGAAACAGCAGGCGCCTTACTTGATGCTAAAGAAGAATTAGAGATGAAAGAAGGAGATATTAATGCTTAGTTCTTTACAATTTAGTCTCGATTATTTTTTAAATTTAGTTATATATTTGATCCCTTTATTTATTATTGCAACATTTATAGTTGGTTTAATAAGAGAGTTTCTTGATGAGAAAAAAATTAAAAAATCGTTATCGAATAAAAATCCTTTTGTCAGTCATTTATTGGCAGCTATTTTTGGTGCAATAACACCTTTTTGTTCCTGCTCAACAATTCCATTGCTGGTGGGGATGTTAAACAGTGGAGTTCCTTTTAGCATATCAATGACTTTTTTACTTGCCTCCCCACTTGCTAATTATATAGCTATAGCAATGTTGGCAACTTTAATAAGTTGGCAGGTAGCAGTTTTATATGTAATATTTATTATAGTTTTGGCTATGATTGGTGGAACACTTTTAAATATATTTGGTTTAGAAAAACATCTCCGCTCTGTTAAAGTGGCAGAAAACAATTTGAGTGAAAGTACTGACTCTACAATTAATAATACTGGCTTAGATAAAGTTTTTAATGCCTTTAAATATTCATTAACGTTTTTTAAAGATTTAGCTCCCTATTTATTGATTGGAATGCTTATTGGAGCATTAATTCATGGCTTTGTTCCAGAAGAATTTATAATAAATGTTGCTGGACCTGGTAATATCTTTGCAGTACCGATTGCAGCCATAATAGGTGCACCTATCTATCTTAGTATGGAGGCAATGATTCCCATCGCTTATAGTTTTTATGGTCTAGGGATGGCTATCGGAACAGTACTTGCCTTACTTGTTGGTGGTTCAGGCATTAGTATTCCTAATATGGTTATAATTGCTCGTGTTTTCAAACGAAAATTATTAATTAGTTATGCCTTTACAATTATATTAATAGCTACAATAATTGGATATACTTTTAATTATGTTTATATATAATTTGATTTTAGTGTAGGAAAGGAGGCTAAAACTTATGTCATTTGATTTAAAAAAGTTGTTAAATAAGTTAAAAAACTCAGATGATGAGAGCGGCTGTTGTGATGTGAATCTTGTTTATGAAGATGAAGATGAAGAAGACCAAAACAATAAAGATAACGAAAAAAGCAATTAAGATGAGCATATTTCCAATAATTAAAACAGGGAATTAGTGCAAAAGCCCTAATTCCCTATGTTTCCAGCTATGATGGCTCTGTTTCAGAATGGGTTATTTTAGTCAAAACCACAGTCAGGGTATACGACTTCTTCAGGTTGAAGTAGAAGATAAGCTGGAAGAGATTGATTCAGAATTTGAAGTAAAAAGAGAAAAACGTATAAGATGCTTCATCTTTTACAGGATTCTTCTAAACTCAAATCCTAAAAATTCAAAGCTTTTATTTCACTGCTTTTTAAAATCTTGCAAAGAATCTAAATATCAGCTATACTATTATGTAATAAGAAATATTTATTAGTGAGAAGATAATTCCAAAATATTAAGTTTAACATTTTAACTAATTTTGATAATATAAAATGATAAAACTTCAGACGACGCTCGTCGCCGAGTGACCGCCAAAATATAAATAATAGTTAAGTACATATCAATACAAAAAAAGAAACGGACTGTACAATTTCTCATACAACCCATTACAAGTTAATATATTTTACTATTAAAGAATGCTCATTAATAAATTACTTAAACGAGTCCCACCTTCGGCACCATTTTAATTATCGAACTTAAAGCCATTCTTAATTGGATGGCTTTTTTTATATTTAAAATTGCTATAATGGAATCTTTAATCTTTTATGAATAATCATAATATTTAGTTGGAAAGCAGAAAGGAAATCAATAATTATGAAAGCTGACTTAATTATTGCAGGAGCTGGACCGGCAGGACTTTTTGCTGCAATTCAGGCTGCAAAAAATAATGAAAATAAAAAAATTATAATTTTAGAAAAGAACTCTAGTGCCGGCGAAAAACTTTTGATCACCGGCTCCGGCCAGTGTAATTTGACTCACTCAGGTGATATCGCTGATTTTTTCGATCACTATGGAGAAAATTATAATTTCCTGATGGGGCCTTTATACACTTTTGATAATCAAAAATTAATGCATTTTTTTAAAGATAGAGGGATTAAGTTTAGAAAAGCTCGAGGTGGAAAGATCTTTCCCGAATCAAATCAGGCTTCAGATATTTTGAATGTTTTATTAGAAGAAGTTAAGGCAAGAGGAATTAAGATTATATATAATTCTACTGTAAAAAAAGTTGAAGATAAGGTTGGCTCATTTGAAATAAAAACTACAGACAAAATTTATAAAAGTAAATATTTTCTATTGGCAGCCGGGGGTAGATCATTCCCCAAAACTGGTTCCACAGGTGATGGTTTTCAGATTGCCGAAAGTTTAGGTCACAATATTGTTAAACCGCGTCCGGCTCTAGCACCAGTAATTATTAAAGATTATCAATTTAAAATGTTGAGCGGTATTTCCTTAAGAAATAAAGAAATTTCTCTCTGGCGAAATAATAAGTTATTAAAAAGCTGGAATGATGATCTACTCTTAACTCACCGCGGCCTTTCCGGACCGGGAATAATTAACTATTCCCGTTATATGAGAAAAGGTGATCTGATCAAAATTAAACTGCTTAAATACAGCAGAGAAGAATTAGAAAAGAACCTGCTGAAAAGAATTGAAAGAGAGGGAAGATTAAATTTAATCAATCTTTTAATCAAATATCCACTGGCTCAGAGATTAATAGAAAAAATTCTGGAAATAGCAGATATTGAAGGCAGCCAGAATGCTGCTCATCTTACTAAGCAGGAAAGAAAAGAAATTATAGAATTATTTTCAAGTTTAGAATTTGAAATTAAAAGTTTGGCTGATTTTAATCAATCAATGGTAACCAAAGGAGGGATTGAGCTCAGTGAGATCAACCCCCAGACTCTGGAATCCAGAATTATTTCTAATTTCTTTGCCGCCGGCGAAGTTTTAGATATCGATGGTAATACCGGTGGTTATAATCTTCAGGCTGCTTTTTCCACAGCCTTTTTAGCAGGCACTGAACTTGCCCGGAGACTATAAATTGAATTGGTTTACAGCTCTAGTTAAATCATTTGCCATATTTGCCAGTTCATCAGCTGCATTTACAATTTCAGCAGTAGATGCAGACTGTTCTTCACTGGCTGCAGCTACTTCTTCCGAGTTGCTGGCAGCTTCTTCACTTACTCTTGCAATTTCCTGAACAGTTGCCTCTACTTCTCTACTATTTGTACTAACTTTTCCAGACTGCTGGTTAATATTTTCAATTAATTCTCTCAGTCTTAAAGCAGCACTGTTTATCTTTTCAAAAGCACTACCCGTATTTTTTATAGCAGATACACTATCATTAACTACTTCTTCTGTATTATCCATTTTACTGACAGCATTTCCAACCCCACTCTGGATTTCTTTTACAAGACCGCCAATCTGGGTTGTTGCTTCTTCGGATTCTTCTGCCAGCTGTCTTATCTCATCTGCTACCACAGAAAAGCCTCTGCCAGCTTCTCCTGCTCTGGCTGCTTCTATTGCTGCATTTAAGGCTAAAAGATTAGTCTGTGCTGCTATATCATTAATCAATCCTACTATTTCTCCAATTTTATTTGATAAGTCTCCTAATCCATTAATAGTATTGGAAACATCTTTGGTATTCCCCTTTACATTTTCAATTTGATTAACAGAATTATCAACTGACTGATTACCATCATTTATATTATTCATAACATTATCTGCCTGCTCATCCATTTCTTTAGACATTTTTTCTACATCATTAATCTGTTCAATAAGCTCATTGATTTTACTATTTGTTTCTTCTACCTGAGCTGACTGTTCTTCTGCTCCTGAGGCCACCTGCTGGATTGAATCTCCAACCTGATCTGCAGAGGCTGCTACTTCCTCACCGGAAGCTGATAATTCCTGACTTGAAGCAGAAAGATTTGAAGCAATATCTGATACATTTTTGATCATTGACTTTAAATTATCAAGCATTTTGTTTAAAGAATCAGCTAAGCCTCCTACTTCATCATTTGTCTTAATTTTTATTTTTTCAACAGCTAAATTACCACCGGAAATTTCTTCTGCCATCCTAACAGCCTTTATAATTGGCTTGGTTATTCTTTTAGAAAAGAAATAGGCAATAATAATAATTAAAAAAGCAATGATTAATATTTGAACAATTACATTCCTGTTCATGGAGTTAATTTCTGCAAATGCTTCTGCTTCATCGATTTCTGCGATAATTGCCCAGTCAAAATCTTCAATATTTAATTTAGAGTATGAACTAAGTACCTGAGCTCCTCTATAATCCTGAATAATCTGGCTGCCCTGATTATCGGCCATGGCATTTTCAACAGCAGTAGTTTTGATTTCTTTTTCTAAAATATCACTACTTTCAGAAAATCTGGAATCTGACCTCATCAAATTATCTGAACCAACAAGATAAGTTTCTCCACTCTCTCCTAAACCTGAAACTTCACTCATGATTGAATTTATAGCCTGAGTAGATATTTGCAGAGAAATAATACCAATTATCTCTTCATTTTCTCTGATTGGAGCAGTCACAAACTGTGCTGGTGACTGAGATGGTTGATAGTATTGAAAATCTACTAAAGAAAGCTCTCCCTTTAAAGCCTGAGTATATGAACGGGCAAGATTAGAATTAGATAACTCACCACTGCTTAAATTCTGACCTAAATCACTTTCCTGAGCCTGAGTATAAATAATATCTCCATCTAAATTGATTAAAAATATATCATAATAAGAATTTTCTTCAACATATGTATTAAAATAAGAACCAAATTGTTCTAAATATATGTTATACATTACATCTTCAGTGCCACCAGATTTAAAAGCACTATTAAAATTATTAAAAGCATCCAGTATAATAGGTGTATCACTTAAAACATTAACATCAGCTTTTCTATCTTCATAATATGTTTCAATCTGCTTTGCTTTATTAGTTCTGATTGAATCAAGCTGATTAAAATTTGCCTCCTCTAAAGCCTCACTGCTCTGATTAGTAATCAAATATCCTAAGATGGCAATTGGAATTAAACTAATTGCCAGCATAATAAATATCAACTTATAGTTCAAACTAAAGCTTCTCTTCTGCTCCCTGTTTTTATTAATCAAAATCATTCCCCTTCCCCTGAAAAATATTATATAACTATTTAATCATATATTTCCTGCTTTATCAATTTTAAATGATTTTCAGCTTAAAATTATCCCTGGATTTTAAAACTAATTTTACTTTTCTATAACCTGTAGCATTGACTCGACAATTTTTGGTGCAAATTGACTCCCTTTATTATTTTTGATCTCTGATAATGCCTGTTCATGAGACAAAGAATCTCTGTAAGTCCTTTTTGAGCGCATAGCATCCCAGGCATCTGCTGCACATAATATCTGTGATACTAGAGGGATTTTGCTTTCTGATAAGCCATCAGGATATCCGCTTCCATCCCAGCGCTCATGATGATGACGAACATACTTTGCTATCTGTTTTAAAGAACTGGAACTGCTTAAAGCATTACTCCCTAAAACCGGATGTTCTTTAATGACTTCATACTCACTTTTAGTTAATTTGCCATCTTTATTTAAAATTTCAAGTGGAATTAAAAGCTTACCAATATCATGAACCAGACCTGACCAGTAAACTGATTCTATTTTGTGCTTTGCTAAATCCATATTTTCTGCTATTTTTACAGCAAGTTCAGCCACATTTTCTGAGTGACCTCTTGTATATAGATCATACATCTCCAGCATTTTAATTGTTGAAGAAATAATTTCTTTAGTAAAATTATTCTGCAGCTGATCTAAATCATAACCAATACAGTCGACAAAATTAACATACTTATCCCCAAAAGTATAGATACTACCAAAATCTGCCTCAGGAATTATTGCTACAGCCTGTTTTAAAATTTTACTCAAAAATTCTTCTTCACTTATCGTACTTAAATTATCTATATCAGAAACTAAAGAAATCATTTTTTCAAATCTATTATTTAAATTTTCCAATTCAAAAAATGAACTCTCCAGCTCCTCGTTCATTGCCATTATTTCTTCATTATAAGCCTGCAGCTGCTGATTTGTTGAAGATAATTCTTCCTGAGTCTGATCTATAACTTTTTCATAATTTTTTCTTTTTTTTGATATTTATCGATATTTTTGAGCCAGCTTTTAATTTCATATTCTTCTACCTTATCTTCTTTATATCCCTGGGGATCAATATAAAGGCAGCGTTCATTATTTTTAAGACTATTTTTAATAAAAACTGCAGCAGTATTCAGCATAATAGTTTCTTCTTTATAAAATAAAACTGCATGATCACCTAAATTTATTTTTTCTAAATCTATAATTTTAGCTGGAGAATTTTCCATTAATTTCACCTCAATCTTAATATTATAAATAATTATTATTAATTATATTCACGTTCATTTTAAACTTCCTGAAAAAAAATGATTATAACTTTCTCCAGATTAAATATTTAAGAGGCCGGATTAATTCCGGCCTCTTTTTAGACTTTGAGATGTATCTTTAATCAAATTTAGTTATCAAAATTAAACTGTGACACTATTTTATTTAACCGCTCAACCATATCAACCAGTTCTTCTGAGGCATCGACAACAGTTTGAGTTGAAGCAGCCTGTTCTTCACTGGAGGCAGCAACTTCTTCTGCATTAGCAGCAGCTGTTTCGCTGACTTCAGAAATCTCATCCACTGATTCTTTTACATGAACACTATTTTCATTCATTCTTTCAACTTCATTTCTAATATTGATGATCAGGCTTTCAAGATCTTCAGCTTCTTTTGTTATCTGACTGAAGGAAGAGGCTGTTGTATTAATTGCTTCTACACTCTCATCTACAGCTTCTTCATTTTCATCCATATTTTCAACTGCCTTTTCTACATCTTGCTGAATTGATTTAATTAATTTACCTATATCATCTGTAGCCTCAGATGACTGTTCAGCCAGTTCTCTAATTTCCTCTGCTACTACTGAGAAACCGCGTCCCGCTTCTCCTGCTCTGGCAGCTTCGATGGCTGCATTTAAGGCTAAGAGATTGGTCTGTTCGGAGATATTCCGTTGATTAGATTGACTATTTCTCCAATCTTGGCTGATGACTCACCAAGAGAATCTATTGCTTCTGCAGTCGTCTGGGTATTGTCTTTAACTTTAGAAATACTCTCTTCAGAACTATTTAAAGCCTGATTACCTGACTCGATATTCTCCATCACATTTTCCGCTCGCTCTGTCATCTCACCTGAGTTTTGATTAACTGAACTAATCTGTTCTCTGAGTTCTGTAATCGTGGCTGAAGTCTCTTCCACCTGAGCTGACTGTTCTTCTGCCCCAGAAGCCACTGTCTGCATTGCATTACCAATCTCTTCTGCAGAGGCTGATAATTCTTCACCAGTTGCGGTTAGCTCCTGACTGGAAGCAGAAAGATTTGTTGACATATCAATCATATCTCTGATTAATTCTCTTAGAACATCAGCAAATTTATTAAACCAGGCACCCAGTTTTTCTATTTCATTTTTATTTACCTCTTTATAGACTTTACATTCTGTACAGTCTTCATACTCTCCAGTCTTTATTTTTGGACAGTGCACTTC
>JBHEOV010000035.1:0-18027 GCA_046260625.1 Halanaerobium sp.
GGCTCACCTGGCTCGATGACTGAAGAAGATTTTAAAGCTGCTTTAAATTTCATGGCAGAGATTTTAGATAAAAATGAGAGAGCAGAAGAATTAATTAATTTTTTTGATAAACAAAAAGCTGAATTAAAAACAGGAACTAAAGTTTCAAGATCTAAAAGTGTCTACATTGGTGGTATAGGGAATAAAGGAGCTCAGGGTATTACTTCAACTGAAGCTAATTATCCTCCCTTTAAGTATCTGGGACTTAAAAATATTATTGAAGCAGAAAGTAAGAACAATTTTACGATCAGTAAAGAAAAACTGCTGCTGGATAACCCGGAGCTGATATTTATAGATCAGGGTGGTCTTAAATTAGTAGAAAAAGATTTAGAGAGAGAAGAGTTTAAATACCTTGCAGCCTATCGGAATAATAATATTTATCAGCTTTTACCATACAATCATTATACGACTAACTTTGCCACAATGCTGGCTGATGCCTATTATATTGCCCAAAAAATTTATCCAGAAGAATTTAAAGATTTAAAGCCGGCAGAAAAAGCGGATCAGATTTATCAAAAATTTGTGGGAGAGGCAGTCTATTCTGAGATGGCAGAAATTTTCGGCGGTTTTAAAAAGATGGAATTAAACAAAAATAATAGATAATAGAGGTAAATTTATGGATCTTAATGATTTAAGTATAGAAGAGAAAATTCTAAAAGAAGAAAAAAAGAATTCACATCAAATTTTATTCCTCAGCTTAGCTTTAATAATGCTGATTATTCTGACTGCTGTTTACTCAATATTTGTAGGAGCTGCCAGGCTGGAGTTCAGTGATTTAATTCGAGTTGTTTTCCAAGGTGAGCGGGGAATGATCTACAATATTATCTGGAATATACGCCTGCCTGCTGTTTTAACAGCTCTGACTGCAGGAATGGGACTGGCACTGGCGGGAGTCGTGATGCAGACTATTTTAAAAAATCCACTCGCTTCTCCTTTTACCCTTGGGATTTCTCATGCTGCAGCCTTTGGAGCGGCTTTTGCGATTGTGGTGCTGGATATTAGCAAATTATCAGTACTTTCATTTTTAGAAGGAGTTTATTTGCCGGCGCTCTCAGCTTTTATATTTTCACAGCTGGCGGTGATTATTGTCTTAATCATCAGCAGCAGACAGCATGCCAGCAGAGAAAGTATTGTACTGGCAGGGATTGCCCTTTCATCCTTATTTACAGCCGGAACAACAGCTTTAGAATTTTTTGCAGATGATCTAGAACTGGCATCTGTTATTTACTGGACTTTTGGTGATCCCGGGCGAACTAACTGGAGTCAGTTCTTTATAATTTTAGCTGTACTTGTTTTGAGTTTAGTCTATTTTATTTATCAGGGCTGGAATTATGGAGTCTTAAATGCCGGTGATGAGCTGGCATCCGGTCTGGGAGTTGATTCTGAAAAGCTGCGTTTACTGGCAATGACTGCTGCTTCTATTTTAACTGCAGTAATCATTTCTTTTGTGGGAGTAATTGGCTTTATTGGCCTGGTCACCCCACATATTATCAAAAAAATTGCAGCTGGAAATCAAAGACAGCTTTTTCTCAATTCAGCACTGGCCGGTGGTTTACTTTTAATTATTGCTGATAATTTAGCCCGGACGGTATTTAGACCGGTAGTGCTGCCGGTTGGGGTTCTGACTGCATTTTTGGGTGCCCCATTATTTATTTATTTGATTGTTAAAGGGAGGCAGATCTGGTGATCTTAAAAATTGAAGCTTTAAATTTTGCTTACGGAAAAGAAAAAGTTTTAAAAAATATAAATTTGAGTGCAAAAAAAGGAGAACTTATAACTTTGATCGGCCCCAATGGATCAGGTAAGAGTACTCTTCTAAAATGTATTAATAATTACCTAAAGGCAGATCAGGGAAGTATTACAATCAAAGGAAAGAAGATAAAAGAATACAGCCGCAGAGAATTGGCTCAGATTATAGCCTATGTGCCTCAATCTGCTGAAGATATATCGAATCTCAATGTTTTTGAAACTGTTTTAATGGGCAGAAAACCTCACAGCAGCTGGAAGGCAGGGGAGAGAGATAAAAAAATAACGGCTGAAATAATTTCTCAAATGGATTTAGAAGCAATAGCTTTTAAAGAGCTTAATAATTTAAGTGGGGGTCAAAAACAGAAGGTCTTTATAGCTCGAGCAGCTGCTCAGCAGGCAGAGCTAATTCTTTTAGATGAGCCGACAAATAACCTTGACTTAAAACACCAGCTGGAAATTTTCAACCTGATCCGAGAAGAAGTAAAAAACGGCAGAACAGCAATAGTCACGATGCATGATCTATCACTGGTCAGCCGTTTTAGCGATCGGATTATTATGCTCAAAAATGGCCGAGTTTTTTCTGACGGCAGTGACTCCTCTTTATCAGCAGCAAAAATTAATTCTGTTTATGGAGTAGAAGTCAGTCTTAAAGAGCACAATGGTAAAAAGATAATAATTCCTGAAAAAGTAGTTTAAGCCTTTGACTTTGCCTGAAAAGTAGTTATGAGCTTAAATAGAATAATTAAGATAGAAATTCCGGCGGTGATAATAATTGCCATCACAGGCATCTGATAACTCAACTGGGCACCAATAATTCCGATATAGGCCCAGATAATAACCAGAGCAAAGGCAATGCTTTTATATTTATCTAAGATTTTAACTGTAACAGCCAGGCCAATCAAGATTCCAATAATTGCTGCGATATTGAGAAAATTAGCCGGCCAGTCATTTTTAAAGTAGACTAAAAGTGCCATAAAATTGGCAATCGAGGCTACTGTTACCCAGGCAGTATAAATACTGAAGGGCAGTTTGAGTCCTATATATTCTGCTGGCGAATAATCCTGATACTGATGAAGTCTTTTAAATATTTGAAAAAGTGATAAAGGTAAAATTAAGATAACTATCATAGAAAGTGGTATAGCTCGATAATGCCAGAGAAAAAGCCAGCTTCCATTAGCAATCGAAGCAATTATAAAATAAGGACCGGTAGAAAATTCCTGATTAATTTGCCCCTTACCCACAAACTGATAGATTATAAAAATGATAAGTAAAGTGTAGATCACTCCCCAGATAGAAAAGGTAAATCCAGCCGGTGTAAATGGATTTTGATATACAGCAGAAACTTCTCCACTGGAAAGTCCATTGATCGGTAGATAATTTGCCAGAAAGTTAACAAAAATAGTAAGCAGTAAAAAGATTAAATTAGTAATCTTAAGAGTAATTTTATTTTTTTGCATCAACTCACCCCTTTTAATTTTTATTAATATTTTTTTGAGAATCAAATTTATGATATAAAACAGCAGCTGTAAAGGCTGTAATCGGAATTGTAATGATCAGGCCAACTGTACCGGCCAGACCTCTAATGATTTCTGTTGCCACTAAGTCCATATTGACCAGTTCTATCCAGCCATCACTAAAGTGGTAAAATAGTATAAATAGTGATAAAGAACTCCCTGCATAAGCTAAAATTAGGGTGTTGGACATTGTTCCGATTATATCTCTACCTACCTGCAGCCCGATTTTATATAATTTAGCTATAGACAGATCCCTGCTGTTCTGCCAGGTGCTTTCTGCAACTGAAGCAATAGACATTGCCACATCAGTTACTGCCCCCAGACTACCAATTATAATGCCAGCAAAGAGAATCCCTTTGGGATCAAAATCCAGTTCTGAACCGATAAGCAGCCGAGCTTCCTCACTGCTTAATCCACTTAATTCAACTAATTGGCCAAAAATATAGGCAAGAGCTCCAGCACAGATAACACCGGCAGCGGTACCAATAATTGCAGCCAGCGATTTAATTTTAAAACCTCCGATTATTCCCTGAATAATCACAATCAAAACTAAAGAAGTTAAAACTGCCGTCTGAATTGGAGCAGCACCTTCGGCAATCTGCGGAATTAAATAAAAGAAAATTATTCCCATTGTTAAAAGCAGAGCAATTATAGTTCTGACCCCCTGTTTTCTGGCAATAATTAAAAGTAAAAGCAGAGTCAGAAGCCCAAGATAAATCAAACCTCTTTCCCGCAGTAGATCCTGAAACTGGAGATCAACTAGTTCGCCATTTTCATAAAAAGCGGCCAGCAGAATTCTATCACCTGCTTCCAACAGCTTTTCTCCATAAATACTGTTCCGCATAATATTATTTTCTATTTCCATTATTTCTCCCTCATATTGGTTAGAAATAATTTCAATCCTTAAATTTTGATTGTATTTCATTCTGCCTTCTTCAAATTCTTTGGTTTCTACTTCCAGCACTTCTGCCTTTAAAGTTCCTTCTTCAAAATTAACATTTTCATTAAAGGGGTCCTCAGTAACAGTCTGAGAAAAAAGAACCGGACTAAAAAAACAGATAAACATTGAGACTAAGATAAAAAGCGAAAATAATTTCTTCATTTGCAACCTCTTTTCAGTTAAATATTAAAAAATACTCATCACTTTTATACTTCTTTTTAAGTTTTCTAAATCCTGCAAGGATATTATTATATCAGTACATTATCATGCTAAAGAACAAAAGAAATAATTTTGAAAAAATTTGCATAAAGCTCTTGCAAAAAAAATTAAAAAGAGTATAATTAAATTGAACCGACAGAGAGTGAGTAGCGGAGTTTTTTAATTAGGTCGGTGGTTTATATTTTGGAACAAGTAGAGGTGCAGCGAGTATGTTCCCTCACAAAATTATTAAGGGGGGCATTACTAATGAAAACTATTTTTAAGCACAAGCGCACTCACAAGGATCAGATCAAGGCTAGCGAACAGAATGACACTGACCAGAGACATGACAAATTAAAAAATAGCGCTTTGATGGATTACTACATGATGGGCGGCTATTAAAATTAAAAAGAAAGAACTAAGATCCCGGGGTATTCTGCTCCGGGATTTTTAATGCCTAAATTATTTTGTTTTGGTACCGCTTATTCTAAAACGATTTCTGTATCGGGTACCAATAATTAATTGAGCTAATTGTTTGACTTTTTCTAATACTGTTGCTATAATTATTTATGGAAGCGATTCCAATTAATTTTTTAACTAATTTGGAAGCGGTTCCATAAATAAAACATAAGGGGGATTTATTTTATGAAGAATTTTCGTTCAGTTTTATCAATCTTATTAGTTTTATTTCTAGTTTTCGCTTTTAGTAATTTTGCTCTGGCGCAAAAAGATGAAGGAAAAACAGAAATCACAATTGCAGCCGGAAGTGTAGGAATCGAACTCGAGCTTACTAAAAAAGCGGCAAGAATGTTTGAGGAGGAACATCCAAACGTTAAGGTAGATTTTTATACAACTCCTGATTTATCTGATGACAGAAAAGGATTATATCTCCCATATTTAGAGGCAGAATCGCCTGAAATTGATGTTTTCCAGGTTGATGTAATCTGGTCTGGTGAATTAGGTAAACATTTCTTAGACTTAAATGAATATGGGGCGCAGGAAGTTGCAGATAAACATTTTGAATCAATAATTCAGAATAATACCGTTGATGGAAGATTAGTGGCTATGCCCTGGTTTACTGACGCCGGTCTGCTTTATTACAGAACAGATTTGCTAGAAAAATATGGTTATGATGGCCCTCCCGAAACCTGGACTGAGTTGGAAGAGATGGCTAAAAAAATTCAGGCAGGTGAGCGCGAAGAAAATTCTGATTTTTGGGGCTACGTCTGGCAGGGAAATGCTTATGAAGGTTTGACCTGTAATGCTCTAGAATGGATCCATTCTAATAATGGTGGTAGAATAGTAAATGAAGATCAGGAGATTACCGTTAATAATGAAAATGCTATAGAAATGGTTGAAATGGCAGGAGACTGGGTTGGAGAAATTTCTCCTACAGGTGTTACCGGTATGGTCGAAGAAAGCTCCAGAAAAATGTTTGTAGCTGGTAATGCTGCCTTTATGAGAAATTGGCCTTATGTTTATGCTTTAGCCTCTCAAGAAGGAAAAGCGACAGCAGGTAAATTTGACGTTGCACCTTTACCTGCAGGTGAAAATGGAAGTAGTTCTGCAGTACTTGGTGGCTGGAATTTAGCAGTTAATAAATATACTGAATATCCAGAATTAGCAGCAGAATTAGCAATGTTTATGACAGGTGAAAAAGTTCAGAAAATGAGAGCTGTAGAGGGATCATTTAACCCAACTATAGCTGAGCTCTATGAGGACGAAGATGTTTTAGAAGCCAATCCATTTTTTGGTGATCTTTATCAGGTCTTTACAAATACAGTTTCAAGACCATCAGCTGAAACTGGTGGAGACTACAGTGCAGTATCAGAAAGATTTTTCCAGGCAGTTCATTCTGTTCTAAGCGGAGAATCTACTGCTGAAGAAGAACTGGCATATCTGGAATTAAGCATTGAAGAGATTCTTAATCAATAAATTATTTTCATAATAGGTCTCTAATAATTCTCTTTAATAAAGTAAGGTCCGTTAGTGGATCTTACTTTATTTTAAATTAAAAGCTATTTAAAACTGTCTTTGTAATATCAATAGATTAACTGTATAATAATATTAAATGTTTGACAATGAAAGGATAGCATATAAAATGGTTAAAAAGAAAATTAACATTTATGATGTAGCGGAAAAAGCTGGTGTAGGGATTGGAACTGTGTCCAGGGTTTTAAATAATAGCAATAAAGTAAAAGAAGAAACAAGAGAAAAAATTTTGGAAGTAATGCAGGAGTTAAATTACCGACCAAATAAAGTTGCGCAAAATTTAGCCAAACAGAAGGCTAATGCAATTGCTGTAATTGTGCCAAGTTTTATCGATCATTTCTTTGTTGAAGTTTTAAAGGGGATTCAGGATGCTTTAACAGAAGAAAATATTGATCTTGTATTACATAAAATTGATTTAAATGAAAAAAGAATGGATAAAATTTTAGAAATTGTTCACGGCCGCAAAGTTGATGGAATAGCTGCTGTGACAATGGATATTTCTCAGACAGAACATACTGAATTTAAAAATGCAGAGATCCCGATTGTAATTGCTGATGAATTTTCTCCAGATTTTCATTCTATCTATTTTGATGATATTAAAGGCGGAGAAATGGCAGTAGATTATTTAATTAATCTTGGTCACAGAAAAATAGCTTTTATTAACGGGGATATTAATAATTTACACGGTCAAAAACGTCTGATGGGTGTAAATAAATCTTTTGAAAAGCACAATCTAAAAATAAATCATAAATTAATTAAAGATGGTGATTTTTATTCTGAAGATGGCTATCAGTCAATGCAGGAAATACTGGAACTGCCTGAGGTAGAATGGCCGACAGCTGTTTTTGCTGCTTCTGATAATCAGGCAATTGGTGTTTTAGAGGCCATGAAAGAAAAAGATTTAAAGGCTCCAGCTGATATAGCAGTAATTGGTTACGATAATATTGAACTGGCCAAGTATTTAAAGATTACTACGATCTGGCAGCCAATGTATCAGCTTGGTCATTTAGCAATTGAAGTACTACTAAAGGCAATTAATGGTGAATTACAAGAGACTTATCAGAAAGAATTAGAGTTAAAACTGGTTAAAAGGGAAACAGCTTAATTAAAAAATGAACAGGCTGCTGAAAAAGCAGCTTAAATAATTATATATGGAGGTTTAAAGATGAATAAAAAATGGTGGAAAGAAGCTGTGGTTTATCAAATTTATCCCCGCAGTTTTAAAGACAGCAATAATGACGGCATTGGAGATTTAAGAGGTATCATTGAAAAAATAGATTATTTAGATCAGCTGGGTATAGATGCAATCTGGTTAAATCCAGTGTATCAGTCACCAAATGATGATAATGGTTATGATATTAGTGATTATAGAGCTATTATGGATGAATTTGGAACCATGGAAGATTTAGAGGAACTGATGGAGCTTTTACATGAACACGATATCAAGCTGATTATGGACCTAGTTTTAAACCACAGTTCAGATGAGCACCGCTGGTTTGAAGAATCACGGAAGAGTAAGGATAATCCTTATCGAAATTATTATATCTGGAAGGACGGTAAAAATGGAGGTCCGCCAAATAACTGGAAATCATTTTTTGGAGGTTCTACCTGGAAATATGATCAGCAGACAGATCAATATTATCTCCATTTATTTTCACCAAAACAGCCGGATTTGAACTGGGAAAATCCTGAACTGCGTCAGGAGATCTATGATATGATCAACTGGTGGCTGAACAAAGGTGTAGATGGTTTTAGACTGGATGTAATTAATTTAATTTCTAAAGATCAGTCTTTTCCTGATGGCAAAAAAGAAGGTTTAGCAGGATACGAATATTTTGCCAATGGTCCTCGGGTGCATGAGTTTATTCAGGAAATGGCAGAAAATACCTATAATAATTATGATGCAATGACTGTTGGGGAAACTCCCTTTGTTGATAAAGATGAGGCTTTAAAATTTGTCAAAGAAGAAAGACAGGAATTTTCGATGGTTATTCCGTTTGAACATCTGGAATTTGATCGCAAAGCAGGCTGGAATAAGATTAGTGATTGGGATCTGACTGAACTTAAAGATCTAATGAGCGAATGGCAGTATAAGCTTCAGGAAAATAACGGCTGGACCAGTCTCTATTTCTGCAATCATGATCAGCCAAGGATTGTTTCTCGCTATGGAGATGACGGCAAATACCGTAAGGAGTCAGCTAAAATGCTGGGAACAATGCTGCATACCTTAAGAGGGACTCCTTTTATTTATCAGGGAGAAGAAATAGGAATGACCAATATCAGTTTTGACTCTTTAGAGGATTTTGACGATATTGAAACCAGAGGTTATATTAAAGAGCTTCAAAAAAAAGGAAATTTCAGTAAAGAAGAAATTTTAGAGATTGCGAATTACAGAACTCGAGATAATGCCCGGACACCAATGCACTGGGATCACAGTAAATATGCTGGTTTTTCAGAAGCGGAGCCCTGGTTAAAGATGAACAGCAATTATCCAGAGATAAATGTAGAAAAAGATTCAGCTGCAGCTGATTCAGTCTTTAAATATTATCAAAAAATGATTTCACTGCGTAAAAAATATCCAGTTTTTGCTTATGGTAAATATAATATTTTATTAGCAGAGGATCAAAATATTTACGCCTATCAGCGTCAGGGTCAGGAAAATAATCTGCTGGTACTTTTAAACTTCAGTCAAAATGAGGCTGGCTATGATTTAAGTAATGAACTTGAACTTAAAGAGGCCAAACTAATTTTAAATAATTATCAAAAAGAAGCTGATTTTGAGCTTAAAGGCAGTTTAAGACCTTATGAGGCCAGAGTTTATCTCTATTAATTAAAAGATAAACAAATATAGGAAATTAAAGTGAAATCTGCTTGACAAAAATCATAAAAATATATATGATTAATGTAAGAATAGTCATAAAACTCCGAGTGCTTTTGAGCTAAAACTTTTAAGTAATGCTTACTGCACCGACAGGGTTTAAAAGGAAACTTTTAGGCCTCCCGGAATGGAAAGGAGTGATGGATATGGATTGTATTAATGTTAATCCGCCTTAAAACTTCCGGTTAAGCTGCCGGGAGTTTATTTTTTGGGGTTATATTCATTTGTAACAATATATCTTCGGAAGTTATTGAACTTTTTTATAAATTAAAATTTGGGTGATTACTATGTCAATCAAGAAAATTTTATTATCATTACTTATTCTGATGCTGATTTTCTCATCAGCTGCAGCTGCTCAGGAAGTCCTAACAATGGCCACTACAACCAGTACTGAAAATTCGGGTCTTTTAGCTGAACTGCTGCCGCCTTTTGAAGAGAAATTTAATGTAAGAGTGGATGTAGTAGCAGTAGGAACCGGGGCTGCAATTGAACTTGGGCGCAATGGTGATGCTGATATTATCTTTGTTCATGCCCGTGCTGCAGAAGATGAATTTGTAGCCAATGGCTATGGTGTTAACAGAAGAGATGTAATGTATAATGACTTTATCATTTTAGGACCAGCATCTGATCCGGCAGGAATCAGAGAAACAGAAACAGCAGTTGAAGCTTTCAAAAAAATTGAAGCAGAAGGTGCAGAATTTGTTTCGCGCGGTGATGATTCTGGAACCAATAAAAAAGAGTTAGCTATTTGGGATAGTGCGGGAATTAGACCTTCCGGCAGCTGGTATTTAGAAAGCGGCCAGGGTATGGGCTCCAGTCTTAATATTGCTGACCAGCAGCAGGGATATATATTAGCTGATCGCGGAACATATTTAGCCTACAGTGGTAATATAGAGCTGGAGATAGTAAATAGTGGAGATCCTGAGCTTTTCAATTCTTATGGAATTATTCCTATAAATCCTGCTTACCATACTCATGTAAATTATCAAATGGCTATGGTTTTAACTGGTTATTTAACCTCTCAGCAGGGGCAGCAGATAATAAATAATTATATGCGCTTTGGTGAGCAGTTGTTCCATCCATCAGCAATTGAAGAAGAAAATTTAGTAGATTAATTTAATAAATATCAACAGCTGGCTGCAGAGTCGGAAAAATTTGCAGTTTGTTGTTTAAATTGTATTAGACAGGAGGCAAAAAGTGGACTATTATTCTGATGCTTTTTTGAGAGCATTACAATTGATAATTACCTTAGATCAGGAAGTTATTCAGGTAGTAATGACTTCCTTAAAACTTTCAGTTTCTTCGACCTTTTTAGCTTCAATAATATCTTTACCACTGGCAATTTTACTTGCGCGTCATAATTTTAAAAGTAAAAAGTTTTTAAATATTATTCTTAATACCTTATTAAGTCTTCCCACAGTAGTAATTGGTATTTTTGTTTATTCTCTTATTTCCCGCAGGGGAATTTTAGGAGAATTAGATTTGCTTTTTACACCAGTCGGAATAATTTTCGGCCAGGTGCTGTTAATTATACCTTTGATAACAGCTTTAATAAGAAATGTAATCTTTTCAATGGACGAAAAGCTTTATAAAACAGCTACTTCTCTGGGGGCTAGCCGCTGGCAGAAGTTTAAACTTTTGATTTCAGAAGCAAGGTACGGTATTATTGGAGCCATAATTGCTGGTTTTGGTAGAGTTTTGGGCGAAATAGGGATTTCAATGATGCTGGGGGGGAATATTAAAGGAGTTACCCGGACAATTACTACAGCTATGTCTCTGGAAACAAATAAAGGTCGATTTGCCTTTGCTCTGTCACTTGGTATAATTCTTTTAATACTTTCGTTTTCGATTAATTTTATTACATATTTTCTGCAGGAGGGGAAAAATTATGAGAGAAGATAAAATAATAGAAGTTAAAAACTTAAAGAAAGTCTGCAGAGAAAAAAAGATTTTGGATATAGAAGAATTCAGTATTTTTAAAGATAAATTCAATTTCATAATTGGTGGTAACGGCAGCGGTAAAACTACATTATTGAATATTTTAAGTTTGATTGATCAAAATTATCAGGGTGAACTCTATTATAAAGATCAACTGCTGAAAAAAGATGAGGAAAAGCTTGAACTGAGGCGGAAATTTTCTGTGATCTGGCAGGATCCTTTTCTTTACCGGGGTGATGTATTTTATAATATTGCTCTGCCTTTAAAACTCAGAGACTATTCTGCCTCACAAATAGATTATTTGGTTAAAGATATTGCAGTTAAAATAGAAATTGAAAATCTATTGGAACAGTCGGCATATACTCTTTCTGGTGGAGAAAGACAAAAAGTTTCAATTGCTAGAGCTCTAATTACTGAGCCAGAAATTTTATTTGTAGATGAAGCGACAACAAATTTAGATGAAGAAAGTATTCAATTTTTTAATTCTCACTTTGCTGATCTGGTTACTGATCAGATGACTGTGGTGATGGTCAGTCATGATCGGAGTCAAATCAAAGAACTGGCTGATTATGTAAGTCTGATGAGACAGGGGGAAATAGTTGTCTCAGAAAAAAGAAATAAATTTAATTTTAATTTATTTGGTGCAGGAATTAGAGAGCCAATAGAAGAAATAGTTTAATATAGAGGTGAAAAAAATGAAAGCAGTATTATTGAAAAATGCGAAAGTAGTTGATGATATTGGTATCAGAAAATCTGATCTTTTAATTAAAGGAGAAAAAATAGCTGCTGTAGAAAACAGAGGTTTTTTTGAAGAAGAAGAGTTAAAAGGTGAATTTAAAGTTATAGATCTTGCTGGCAAATATATATTTCCGGGGGTTATTGATGCTCATACTCACTATCATCTGCACTCCCGGGGAACTGTAACTGCAGATGATTTTTATCAGGGCAGTATTTCAGCTGCAGCGGGTGGAGTAACCACAGTGATAGATTATATTGATTTCCCTGAAGATGGTGATTTTAAAAGCTCAGTTGCTGCGCGTAAAAAAGAGGCTGCTGATTCAATAATCGACTATAATTTTCATCAGGTAGTACAGGATTTCAACAGTAAAATCTCTCAAAATTTAGCTGACCTTAAAGATTTGGGACTGGCCAGCATCAAGCTTTTTACAACTTATAAAGATGTTGGTTATATGATAGATCGAGATAAGTGGTCTCAGCTTTTTGAGCGGCTTAAAGAAATCAAAATCCTGCCTCAGGTACATGCTGAAGATGATGCCCTGATTCAGGAGTTGCAAGAAGCTTACAGCAAAAGAAATTTAACCGGCCCGAGATATCATCCAGCAATTAGGCCGGCGGCGGCAGAGGCACTGGCCATTAAAGATATGGGCGAAGAAGCTTTAAAGGCAGAAATGCCGCTCTATATTGTTCATTTATCTTCGGCTGAAGGTTTAGAGGCTGTTAGGAAATTGAGAGCGAGCCAGGCTCAGATTTATGCAGAAAGCACCCCTCATTATTTGCTGCTTGATAACTCATATTTAGAGGGTCAAGAGGCTCAGCTTTATTTTATGACTCCACCGCTTAGAAATAAATATGATAATCAAATTTTATGGCAGGGAATTAGTCAGAACGAATTTCAGGTAGTAGCAACTGATCACTGTGCTTTTAATCGAGAACAAAAAATGCAGTCTGATTCCAGTTTAGAAATTTTGCCAGGAATCCCGGGTACAGAAACTCTGCTGCCCTTACTTTATAGTTCAGGTGTCAGAAATAATAGAATTACAATTCGAGAAATGGTAGAAATGCTTGCTGTCAATCCAGCTAAAATATTTGGTCTTTATCCCGAAAAGGGATCTTTAGAGGTGGGAACAGATGCTGATTTAACTGTTTTTGATCCAAATATGGAAAAAAAATTAACTGCAGCCAATTTGCATTCTGCAGCCGGATACAGCCCTTATCATGATTTTACAGTTAAAGGCTATCCTGTAATGACCTTTAGGCGTGGACAGTTAATTTTTGATAATAAACTGAGAGCAGAAAAAGGAAGCGGAAAATTTATTTTTGCTCACAGCTCAAGTCTTCTTTAGATTGAGACTCGTTAATTCGCAGCTGATTCATCTTAACTGATAGTTTACAGAGACCTTCATTAATTAATTGTTCTTCCAGTAGAACATCATCTGGTACCTGAAGCGGTACCTCAGTGAAATCCCAGATCGCTTTAATACCGGTCGCTACCAGGCGATCGGTTATTTTTTGAGCAGCAGCTCCGGGTACTGTTAAGGCAGCCACATCAACTTTATTTTCTTCCATAAATTCTTCTAAATTATTAATACTCTTAATTTCAACATCATTAATTACCAGGCCAATCAATTTTGGGTTTTTGTCAAAAATAGAGATTAATTCATAACCTCTTTCTGTATAACCCTTATTATAGGCTAATGCCTGACCTAGATGTCCGGCGCCAATGATAATAACTTTCTTTTTGTAATTAAATCCCATAATTATATTAATCTGCTGAAAAAGACAGAAAACATCATATCCATAACTTTTACGGCCGAAGGTGCCGAAATAACTTAAATCCTTGCGAATCAAAGAGCTGCTGAATCCAGTTAGCTCTGCCAGTTCTTCTGATGAAATATATTCTTTAGTTGTATTCTGTAGATTTTTTAAATATTGATAATAGACCGGTAAGCGACTGATTATTATATCCGGAATACTATTTAATTCTTTCTCCATTTTTTAACCTCCCCAATATTGTTAAAAAAATAACATACACATCTTTAGTTTATCTTAGTTGAAAACTTTTTTCAACTATTATTAGCATATTTTTCCTTAATCTAAATAGAAAAGTACTTTTGGCTGCAGGCAGGATAAATCTGTTTTTTGACGAATTTAATAATTAAAGAGCTTTAGTCAAAATTTTCTTAATTATTGATTTTAAATACCATAACTCAGGGACAGGAGGATTGAATAAAATGGATAAATATAAAATTGCTTTTTCCAAGGTGGATTTTAATTTTGAAGCAGAGAAACTTGACTTTAAGACAACAGAAGAACTATCGGCAATTGATGAAGAGATTATTGGGCAGAATAGAGCTGCTGATTCGCTTGATTTTGGGATGAGAGTTAATAAAAGTGGTTATAATATTTTTATGGCCGGGGAGTCCGGAACCGGAAAATCTACTTATGCAGAAAATATGGCAGAAGAAAAATCTGCACAGATGGAGCCGCCCAAAGACATGCTATATGTTTTTAATTTTTCTGAGCCGGAAAAGCCGCGCGTGATTAGAGTACCTGCCGGCATGGGTAATGATTTGAAAAATGATATGGAGAAAATAGTCGAAGAGCTGCAGGAAGAAATTCCGCGTGCGTTTGAGGGTGAAGAATATGAGGCAGAAAGAAAAGAAATACTGAATCAATATCAGCCGAAATCGAATAAAGTGATGCAAAAATTTGAAGAATCTGCTAGAGAAAGAGGTTTTATGCTGCAGAATACTTCTCAGGGTCTGGTGCCTGTACCGATTGATGATGAGGGAGAACCGATATCTCGGGATAAATTTCAGGAAATGGATGATCAGGAAAAGGAAGAAATACGAAATGAAAGCCAGAAAATCCAGAATGAAATCTCACAGGTGATGCGGGAGATTCGCTCAATCAAAGAAAAAGCTCAGGATGAGCTGGAAGCTTTAGAAAAGAAAATAGGAATCTCTGTGGTACAGCCAATAATCTGTCACCTGCAGGATAAATATGATAATTGTAAAGAAATAGTTGATTATTTAGAAGAAGTGCAGTCAGATATTGTAGATAATATTGATCGCTTCCGCAGCAATGAGGAAGAACAGCAGAATCCATTTATGGCAATGCAGCAGGATGATGACGGCAGCTTTTTTACGCGCTATCAGATAAATATTTTTGTTAATAATAGTAAAACCGAGGGAGCTCCGGTGATTTACGAAAAAAATCCGACCTATTACAATCTTTTTGGTAAAATCGAGGGCAAAAGTCAGTTTGGAACGATTACCACCAATTTTACAATGATCAAAAGTGGTTCTCTGCACCGGGCAAATGGAGGATTTTTAATTGTGCATGCCAAAGATTTACTGACAAATCCATTCTGCTGGGATACACTCAAGCGGGCACTGATTAATCAGGAGATTACAGTTGAAAATATAGGGGAACAGTACAGAAGTGTTCCTATCATCACCCTCAAACCGGAGGCAGTTGAGCTTGATCTGAAGATAATAATGATTGGCTCTCCTTATATCTATTATCTTTTATATAATTATGACGAAGAATTTGCGGAATTATTTAAGATAAAGGCAGATTTTGATACAGAGATGGCGAGGAATAAAGAAAATATAGCTAAATTTTCTGATTTTATCTCATCAGTGATCAATAGAGATGGGCTAAAAGAATTTAGTGCAGGAGCAGTGGCCTCGATGATTGATTTTAGTTCCCGTTTAACCGGTGATCGAGAAAAACTTTCAACTAAATTTAATGAGATCATAGAAATTTTATTTGAATCAGATGTCTGGGCTGACAGCTTTGATGAGGATATTGTCAGTGCCAGCTCTGTGAGAAAGGCTATTGATGAAAAAGAAAGGCGTTCCAATCTGCTGGAAGAAAAAATTCAGGAACAGATTGATCGTGATCATTTATTACTCGATGTCAGTGGTAAAGAAATAGGACAGATTAATGGACTTTCAGTTTATCAGGCAGGTAATTACAGTTTTGGTCGTCCGGCCAGAATCACAGCCCGCAGCTATCTGGGTAAAGAAGGAGTAATCAATATTGAGCGGGAGGCCAAGATGAGCGGACGTATTCACAGCAAGGGTGTTATGATTTTAACCGGTTATTTAGGGGGTAAATATGCTCAGGATTCTCCATTAAGCTTAACAGCTTCAATTGCTTTTGAGCAGAGTTATGGAGGAGTTGATGGAGACAGTGCCACCTGCGCTGAGGTAGTGGCCTTACTCTCATCATTAGCAGAGATTCCAGTCCGCCAGGACATTGCCATCACCGGTTCGATGAATCAAAAAGGTGTGGTGCAGCCGATTGGTGGAGTTAATGAAAAAATAGAAGGTTTTTTTAAAGTCTGTCAGGCTAAAGATTTAACAGGAAAGCAGGGTGTGATTATTCCCCACCGCAATTTAGATAATTTAATGCTGGCTCAGGAAGTAATTGATGCAGTTGATCAGGATAAATTTAATCTTTATAGTATTGAAGAAATTGATCAGGCGCTGGAGATTATGCTGAATCAGGAGGCAGCAGAGATTCACACTGCAGTTAAAGAAAAATTAGAAAAATACGCTGAACTGGAAGCCGAAAGTTATGGAGAAAGTGAGTCAGAAGCAGCAGAGAATGGAGAAAATGATGAAAATAATGAAGAAGAAAAATAAAAAGTCAAATAACGAGAATTATAATTTATCTGAGCTAAAATGTAGCTTATTTTCTTTAAATTAAACTTAAAATCAGATAAATTATAAGTAGAGGTGAAAACCATGAAGAAATTAATAAAAAATGCAAATATAATTTTAGTAGATAAAGTAATTAATAATGCTTCTCTTGTTTTTAACGAAGAGACTGCACTGATAGAAAAAGTTGCTTCCTATGAGCTGGAAGCGGAAGCAGAAATGGAAGTTATTGAGGCTGAGGGAGCATATCTAGCTCCAGGCATGATTGATATTCATATTCACGGGGGTGGTGGTTTTGACACTATGGATGCTTCTCCTCAGGCTTTAAATGAAATCAGTAAAGTTCTGGCAGCACATGGAGTTAGTTCTTTTCTGCCGACAACAATGACAATGGCTGCTGAAGATATTCATGCTGCTTTAGAAAATATTAGAGCGGCAAAAAAGAAGGGGACAACTGGGGCCCGAGTTTTAGGGACTCATGTCGAAGGCCCTTTTATCAGCTCTGATTATATTGGAGCTCAAAATAGTGAAAATCTAATTGAACCTGAAATTGAACTTTTGAGAGATTATTATGATGTGGTGGAAATTGTAACTATGGCTCCTGAGATAGATGGAGCCCTGGAGCTGATTAAGGAGCTGCAGCAGAATAATATAACTGCTGCTGCCGGTCACTCTGCTGCTACTTACGAAGAATTTCAGCAGGCTTATCAGGCGGGGATGGATCATTTTACTCATTTATATAATGCGATGACAGGTCTTCATCATCGCAAGCCTGGTCTTGTTGGGGCAGCTTTTGATTTTGAGTCAACCGTTGAGCTGATAGTAGATTTAATTCATCATCATCAGGCAGTTGACCGCTTTACAATTCAGGCTAAAGGTGTTGATCAGGTAATTTTAGTGTCTGATGGAATGGAAGCAACAGGGCTTAAAGAAGGAGAATATGAGCTCGGCGGCCAGAAAGTGATTGTTAAAGATGGTGCAGCCAGACTTGAATCTGGTGTGCTGGCAGGAAGTGTTTTAACTCTGGATCAGGCAGTCAGAAATTTAATGGAAGTTACAGAATTGTCACTGCCGGATATATTCAAAATGGTTACTTTAAATCCGGCCCGTAAGTTGAACTTAGATCATAAACTGGGAAAAATTAAAGCAGGTTATCAGGCAGATCTTGTTCTTTTTGATCAGAATTTCAAAGTTCAGAAGACATTTGTGGCTGGTAGTGAAATTAAGTAGTAAAATTAAGAATGAACTAGTTTGAGAGAGATAATTTCAATTAAAGAGCTCTTTAGAACTAAATTAACATCTTTTGATTTTTGACCTTCTCTGACTTTAGATTTATAATATAAGTAGAGAATGAGAAAAAATTAATAT
>JBHEOV010000036.1:0-5658 GCA_046260625.1 Halanaerobium sp.
AGCCTTTTCCGAAAGTGATTTAGATCAGGATAAAACTGTGATAATTTCTGGTATTGGCTGTTCCGGCCGGGCAACAGGTTATTTAAATTTTGACACTCTGCACACCACTCATGGTAGAGCAATTGCTTTTGCCACCGGGGTAAAAATGGCAAATCCTGAGTTAAATGTAATTGTGATGACTGGAGATGGTGACGGCACTGCAATTGGGGGGAATCATTTGATTCATGCTGCCCGCAGAAATATTGATCTGACAGTTATCTTATTTAACAACCAGATTTATGGAATGACCGGAGGCCAGTTTTCTCCGATGACACCAACAGGTGATCTGGGAACTACTGCTCCTTATGGAAATATAGATCAAAATTTCGATCTGGCCAGGCTGGTCGAAGGTGCAGGAGGAACTTTTATAGCCCGGGGAGCAACATATGAACCCCGACAGCTAAAAAAATTATATCTGGCTGCTTTAAAACATCAGGGCTTTTCTTTTGTGGAAAGTTTTTCTCAGTGCCCGGTTAGTTATGGACGTCAAAATAAGGCCGGTGATGCTGTAGAAATGCTTAAAAAACAGCAGGAAAATACAGTCAGCTTCAAAAAATGGCAGGAACTAAGCCAGGCAGAAAAAGAAAATAAATATCCTCTGGGAATATTAAAAGAGGTTGATAACCCGGAAAGTGAATATACAAAACGTTATCAAAAAATTATAGAAGATATTCAAAAAGAGGAGGCTTAATAATGGGCAGATATGAGATTAGATTAAGCGGTGCCGGTGGTCAGGGTATGATTCTGGCCGGGATTATCTTAGCAGAAGCGGGAGTGATGGTTGATAATCTAAATGTCAGTCAGAGTCAATCCTATGGTCCAGAATCACGAGGAGGAGCCAGCAGAGCTGAAGTGGTTTTTGATGAAGATCAGATCGATTTTCCAAAAGTTATAAAACCTGATCTTTTGGTCTGTTTAACCCAGGAAGCATTTGCTCAGTATGGAGCAGATCTAAAAAGTTATGGGGTAATTATTGCTGACAGCAGAATTGATAGCTCCAGTATAAAAGCTGAATTGAAGGATAATATTTATCAACTTGATATTTTAGAGCTGGCAGCAAAGGAAATAGGAAAAGAAATTTCTGCTAATATGATTGTTTTAGGAATAATTGCCAAAATAATTCAGAGAAAGATTCCGGAAGAATTTATTAAAAAAGCAATTATTGAAAAAGTTCCACCAAAAACTGTTGATGCCAATATGGAGGCTTTTGAACTTGGTTTTCAATTAAAATTAGATAAAAGGAGTTATGCTTATGGGAGAATATAATGATCTTCAGCAGAGTGAGAATAAGTTGTCTGACTTAAAAAAGGCTGAAAAAAAATGGAAGCAAAACAAATATCAAAAAACAGCTGAGCGTTTTGGCTTAAGAAAAGATGAATTTATTTCAGATTCCGAAAAAGAAATCAAAGCCTTATATACTCCTTTAGATTTAAAAAATACTGATTATCAAAAAGAACTTTCTTTTCCGGGAGAGTTTCCCTATACTCGTGGCGTTTATCCTACAATGTATCGCTCCCGCTTCTGGACAATGAGGCAGTATTCTGGTTATGGTACTGCTGAAGAAACAAATAAGCGTTTTAAATATCTTTTAAAACAGGGGCAGACTGGTTTAAGTGTTGCTTTTGACCTGCCAACTCAAATCGCCTATGATTCTGATCATTCTCTGGCTGAAGGTGAGGTTGGTCGAGTTGGGGTAGCAATTGATAGTGTAGAAGATATGCAGAGGCTTTTTGCTGATATACCACTGGCCGAGGTTAGTACTTCAATGACTATTAATGCCCCGGCAGCAGTAATCCTAGCAATGTATATTGTTACGGCCGAAGAACAGGGAATCAATCAAAAAAAATTAAAAGGAACTATTCAGAATGATATTTTAAAAGAATATATAGCCCGGGGTACCTATGTTTATCCACCGGAGGCTTCTTTAAGATTAATCACAGATACTTTTGCTTACTGTTCAAAAGAAATGCCTGCTTTTAACACTATCAGCATTAGCGGCTACCATATTCGAGAAGCCGGTGCCACAGCGGTACAGGAACTGGCCTTTACTCTGGCAGATGCGCTGGAGTATGTAGAAGCAGCTCTCAAAATTGGTCTGGATATTGATGATTTTGCACCAAGGCTCTCCTTTTTCTTTGCCTCTCAGATGAATATCATGGAAGAGGCAGCTAAATTTAGGGCGGCCCGCAGGCTCTGGGCAGAGATTATGGAAGAGCATTTTCAGGCAGATAAAGAAAAATCTAAACTGCTCCGTTTTCATACCCAGACAGCCGGTACAGCTTTAACTGCCGAACAGCCTTTAAATAATATTATTCGGGTAACCATTCAGGCTCTGGCAGCAGTAATCGGGGGAACGCAGTCACTGCATACCAATTCCTATGATGAGGCTCTTTCCCTGCCCTCCGAAGAAGCAGTAGAAATTGCCTTAAGAACACAGCAGATAATTGCTGAAGAAAGTGGGATTGCAGATGTTATTGATCCTCTGGGCGGTTCTTATTATTTAGAAGAACTGACTGCTTCTTTTGTTGAAAAGTGCCGCGAATATTTAGAAAAAATTGATCAGCTGGGTGGAATGGTAGAAGCAATTAAGGCTGGTTATGTTCAGCGAGAAATCCAGGAGAGTGCCTATCAGAAACAAAAAGAAATTGATCAAAAAAAGAAAATAGTTGTGGGAGTAAATAAATACAGCAGTCAGCAGGACAGGTCAGAAGTAGATCTCTTGCAGGTTGATCCGGCCCTGGAAGCAGAACAGAAAGCAAGGCTTAGTAAATTAAAGAAGAGCAGAAATAAAAAACTTGTGCAAAAGAGCTTAAAAGAAGTTAAAAATGCGGCAGAAAATGGAGATAATTTAATGCCTCCAATTATTGAGGCTGTGAGAGCTCGAGCTTCTCTAAATGAAATTAGTGATCAACTGCGGGATGTATTTGGAGAATATCAAAATAGAAATATTTAATTATTTTTTAAAACCCTGTCAATTTTAGGCAGGGTTTTAACAATTTATAAAGAAATATAATCTTAAGAGCTTATATATTTTTCAAATTTACATTTGCTTAAAAAATTAGTTAAAAATCATGATTAATTAATAATCCGGGGGGATATTATGTTAAAAGACGAAAAACTTAAAAAGCTAAAAGGTAGATTAAATAATTTAACCGAGGAAGTAGTTTTGGAAATGCTGGGAAAAATGCTGCAGCGTGATGAATTTTCAGGTATCTGCAAAGATGAAGATTGTCTGCTGGATATGGCAACTTATGCTTTAAATCGTCTGCCGGCAAAATATGTAGCTACATCAAGAGGAGAACTTTTTTCAAAAACAGAAGAATTAGAGCAGCAGCATTCTGTTGATGTACTTTCTGTAGTCACCAGAGCCATAAAAATTGTGTCTGAAAATGATCATCATAATAGTCACTAGTCCGTTTATATAATTTTAGATTAAAAATCAGAAAATAGTATTAGGAGAGATTTATATGTTCAGCGATCGTTTTTTTAAAATTGGTCACGCAGTAATCATTTTACTGGTTATTATCTTTTTAGCAGGCCAGATACCATATTTTACAGCTCCCTTAACAGCTGTACTCAGTTTTGTACTGCTGCCGCTATTATTTAGTACATTTTTATATTATTTGATGCGGCCTCTGGTTAGGTTTCTGCATAAATGGATAAAAAATAAAGCCTTATCAATTGTAATTTCATTTCTGGTTGTGATTGCTATCCTAACCATTGTTTTTTACTTTGGAGGCAGTATTATCTATGAACAGAGTAAAGAAGTCAGCCAGGGTTTAAGTGGTAATTATAATTATATTTATAATTTTATTCAGGGAATAGTTGAAAGTTTAAAAGAATATATAAATTTTGATAATGCTTTTTTAGAAGAGTTAAATATAAGAGATAGATTATTTTCTTATGCCAACGAACTGGCTGAAAAAATTTCTTCTTATAATTATATGGGGATCTTCAGTTCAATTACTAACTTTGGTCTGATAATCGTGCTCATCCCTTTTGTTTTGTTTTATTTACTCAAAGATGATCAAAAATTATTTGATAACATGATGATGGTGGTTCCAGAGTCTAAAAAGAGGAAAATTGAAAAAATTGCAGTAGAAGTTGATCAGATTCTATCCACCTTTATTAGTTCACAGCTGGTTGTTGCTTTTTTTCTGGGTTTAGTAATGTTTACTGGCTTTTTAATAATTGGACTTCCCAATGCGGTTGCGCTTGCAGTCATTGCAATGATCACTTCTTTGATTCCAATTATTGGACCATTTTTTGGCAGCCTGCCCGCAGTCTTTGTTGCAGCCACAAACAGCTGGTTTTTATTTTTAGGTGTTCTGGTAATTATTTTGATTGCTCAGTATTTAGAGGGCAATGTAATCAGGCCCTTAGTTCAGGGTAGAAGACTGGAAATTCACCCAATTGTAGTTTTATTTGTTGTTTTATCAGGAGTTTACTTATTTGGTTTTATTGGTGCTTTAACTGCAGTACCCTTTTATGTAGTCTTAAGGCTGCTGTTCAGAAAAAAATATATAGATAAAGAATTTTAAGTAAACGCTCGATCTGGTACCGGGTATCTGGATAAAATTTCCAGGTACCCGGTACCTTTTTTATGTTAACTCAATTACTTTTTAAGTTAAAAGCTTGACTAAAGTTGAGTAATATAGTAGGATATAAGTAGAATAATGTTGAGTAAATAACCTGCAGACAACTTTAATAAAGGAGATGACATAGATTATGGATAAAAAACTGCTTAAAATTTGTAATCTGGAATCAAAAATAGAAGAAGAAAAAATATTAAATGGAATTAATTTAGAAGTCAACAAAGGTGAACTTCATGTAATTATGGGTCCCAATGGTGCTGGAAAATCAACTCTGGCCAATGTTTTGATGGGTCATCCGGAACACAAAATTACAGCTGGAGATATAGAATTTGAGGGAGAAAAAATTAACGAACTGGCAGTAGATAAAAGAGCAAAAAAGGGTATCTTTTTATCATTTCAATATCCTCAGGAAATCCCGGGGGTAACTGTAGAAAATTTTCTGCGGACAGCAAAAACTGCAGTCAGTGGAGAACAGCAGAGTATATTTGACTTTAAGTTTCTTTTAGAAGAAAAAATGGAGCTGCTTAATATTGATCATGCTTATGCAGATCGCTATTTAAATAAAGGTTTTTCTGGTGGGGAAAAAAAGAAAAATGAGATTTTACAGATGGCTGTTTTAGAACCTAAACTCGCAATTTTAGATGAAACAGATTCCGGACTTGATGTTGATGCAACCAAAACAGTTGCTGAAGGGATTAAAAAACTGGCTTCTGAAGATAATGCAATGATAATAATTACTCATCATAATCAGATTTTAGATTATCTAAAGCCTGATCATGTACATGTCTTAATTGACGGCAGAATTGCTAAATCTGGAGATATGAATCTGGCTAGAGAAATTGAAGCAGAGGGTTATGCAGAATATAAAGAAGAAGCTTTAGATGAGTGTAATTCAAAAAGTAATTGTTAATTTTAACTTGAAAAAAAATATACTAGATTATTAATAAATTTTAAATCAGCAGCTGTATCATTGGGGATTTAAATATTTTTACTATCGATTTTTAATGTTTTGAGAACAGGGAGG
>JBHEOV010000036.1:5668-17509 GCA_046260625.1 Halanaerobium sp.
AATCATAATTTCAAAAAATTAATCTTAGGATAACAAAGTAAATTTTTTGGGATTTAAATATTTATTATAGATTTTATGTGTTGAGAACAGGGAGGTTTTTTAGATGAGCGAAAAGACAGAAGTCAAGGATATTGACCGCAGTCTTCATGAAGAAAAAAATGAAGAAAAACACCGTTATCAATCAGCTAAGGGTCTAACTCCTGAAGTTATTAAAGAGATCTCGCGAGAAAAAAATGAACCGGAATGGATGCGGGAATTCAGGCTGAAAGCCTTAGAAATATATAAGAAAAAAGATATTCCTACCTGGGGAGCAGATATTTCAGATTTAGATATGGATAATATTATTACCTATGTCAGACCGGATGCTGATCTTCAGAGTGACTGGGATCAGGTGCCGGAAGAGATTAAAAACACCTTTGATGCTCTGGGTATTCCGGAAGCAGAAAAGGAATCTTTAGCCGGGGTAGGTGCTCAGTATGATTCTGAGGTTGTCTATCATAATTTAAAAGAGGAAATGGTTGAACAGGGCGTTATTTATATGGACATGGAAACTGCTGTTAAAGAACACGAGGATTTAGTTAAAGAACATTTTATGAAATTAATCACACCGAATGATCATAAATTTTCAGCTCTACATGGAGCCGTCTGGTCAGGAGGTTCTTTTGTTTACGTTCCGGCAGGAGTAGATGTAGATATTCCGCTGCAGTCTTATTTCCGTCAGAATGCACCGGGCTCGGGTCAGTTTGAGCACACTCTAATCATTTTAGAAGAGGGAGCCAACGCTCACTTTATTGAAGGCTGTTCAGCTCCGAAATATTCGGTAAATAACATGCATGCAGGTGCGGTAGAATTATTTGTGAATAAAGGCGCTAAACTGCGCTACAGTACAATAGAAAACTGGTCCCGCAATATGTATAATTTAAATACTAAGCGGGCTTTAGTGGAAGAAGATGGAGTTATTGAATGGGTTTCCGGTTCT
This sequence comes from Halanaerobium sp., assembly GCA_046260625.1. Taxonomy (GTDB): domain Bacteria; phylum Bacillota; class Halanaerobiia; order Halanaerobiales; family Halanaerobiaceae; genus Halanaerobium. The sequence continues at coordinate 6,648 of JBHEOV010000036.1, forward strand.
TTTGGTTCTAAGGTTTCAATGCTTTATCCAATGAGTATTTTAAAGGGTCCTAGGGCCAGAGCAGAATTTACCGGAGTTACTTTTGCAGCTGAGGGACAGTATTTAGATACAGGGGCTCAGGTTATTCATGCAGCTCCCAATACAACTTCAACTGTTAATGCACGCTCAATTGCTAAAGATGGCGGTCATGCTTTTTATCGCGGTCTGCTTAAGGCAACTGAAAATGCGCACGGAGCCAGGGCTTCAGTTTCTTGTGAATCGTTGATGCTGGACAATGAATCTAAATCAGATACGCTGCCGATCATGAAGCTGCAGACTGATGATATTGATATTGGTCATGAGGCTAAGGTTGGTCGGATCAGCGAAGAAGCTATTTTTTATTTGATGAGCAGAGGCATCAGCGAAGAAGAAGCAAAAGCGATGATTGTCCGCGGATTTGTAGAGCCAATTGCCAGTGAACTACCATTAGAATATGCAGTTGAATTAAATAATTTAATCAACCTTGAACTCGAAGGTACTATAGGATAGGTGATAGGAATGTATAATAAAAAATTAGTAGATAATCTAACAACAGGTCAGTCAACACTTTTGAGCAGCAGACGCCGGGAAAGTTATAATCAATTTGAAAATTTAACCATGTCTGATTATCAGAGAATAAATTTATTTGATTATCAGTTTCCAGAATACAGTCCCTATAATAAAGAATATCTAAAAGAGAAAAAGGGGCAGAATGAGCTGCTGATTAAAAAAATGACAGATAACTTAAATAATGAAGAGGAAATTATAGATTATTTAGATCAGTTTCAAGATAAAAAAGTAGAAAAAGGTAATCAGGGTCTTGATCAAAAATATTTAGCAATGGCTGAGGCTTTTTATAATACCGGACTTTTTGTTAAAGTTCCTAAAAATGTAGAGTTGAAGCTGCCGGTCGAGATTTTTTATGAACTTGATCAGGAGAATCCAGTTTTAATAGATAATAACTTAATTGTGGCTGAAGAAAATTCTAAGCTGACTATTGTAATTGATTATAGAATGCAGGATCAGGAACTGGAAGCTTTCCATAATGGCTTAACCAGGGTGATTGTTAAAGATAATGCTGTTTTAAATATTGTTAAAGTTCAGCGCTTTAATGATCAGAGTGATCACTTTGACAGCAATATTTCTCTTGTTTCCAATCAGGGAGAGCTAAACTGGATTCCGATTGAACTGGGAGGTAGAAATTCTGTGACCAATAATGAAAACACTTTAGTGGATGATGGCAGTAGAGCCAGCATCAGTTCAGTTTATTTTGCTGATGGTGAACGAAAAATGGATCTAGGATTTAAGATGAATCATCAGGGACGCCACAGCAGCAGTGAAATTGAGTCAAAAGGTGTTTTAAAAGATAGAGCTCAAAAAATTTTTAGAGGTGATTTATATTTTCAGAAAGGTGCGGGACAGTCTAAAGGATCTGAAAAAGAAGAAGTACTGCTTTTAGATAAGACAGTGGATTCTGATTCGATTCCGGCCCTATTTTCTGAAGAAGATAATGTGGAGGGAGAACATGCTGTAAGTGCAGGTCAGATTGATGAGCAGCGCTTATTTTATTTAATGAGCAGAGGTATGAGCAAAGCCGAAGCCAAACAGTTAATGGTTGAAGCTGCTTTTAATCCGATATTTGATAAAATACCTCTTAATGATCTTAAAGGAAGTGTGATCAATGATGTCAAAACTAGAATTCGCAGTTAAGGAAAAAAAATCAGATCAGGAATTTGCTGAAAAATATAAAGCTGATTTTCCAATATTAAATCAGCAGATTAACGGTAATGATCTTGTCTATTTTGATAATGCTGCTACAACCCAAAAGCCGGAGGTAGTCCTAGATGCAGTAGATCATTATAATCGGACTATCAATGCCAATCCTCACCGGGGAGCTCACAGTTTAAGTGTGCGGTCAACTGAGGCTTACGAAAATGCGAGGGCTAAAGTCAGGGATTTTATTAATGCAGAAAAGTCAGAGGAGATTATTTTTACCCGCAACACTACTGAATCAATAAATCTGCTGGCAAATAGCCTGGAAGAACTGGTGGAAGAAGGAGATGAGATTTTAATCTCTATTCTCGAACATCACAGCAATATACTTCCCTGGCAGCAGCTGGCCGAGCGTAAAAATTTAACTTTAAAGTATTTATATCCGGATGAAAATTACAGAATTCCGCTGGCAGAACTTGAAGAAAAACTAACAGAGAAAACTAAGATTTTTAGTATTTCTCAGATGTCGAATGTGAGTGGGACTATTAATCCGGTTAAAGAGATGGCCGAACTTGCCCACCAAAAAGGGGCCTTAGTTGTAGTTGATGGGGCTCAAGGGGCTCCCCACTTAAAAACAGATGTTAGAGATTTAGATGCTGACTTTTATGCTTTTTCCGGTCATAAGATGCTGGGTCCAATGGGAATTGGGGTTCTCTACGGTAAAAAGGATCTTTTAGAAAAATTACCTCCTTTTCTAAAAGGTGGAGGTATGATAGAATATGTAAAAGAACAGGGTTCTACTTATGCCCCACTTCCAGAAAAATTTGAAGCCGGTACTCCCAATGTGGAAGGTGCTGTGGGACTGCAGGCAGCAATTGAATATTTAGAAGAGATAGGCCTTGATAAAATTAAAGAACATGAGCTGGCAGTAACAGCTTATGCACTGGAGAAAATGCAGCAGCTTGATTATGTAGAAATAGCTGGCCCACTTGATTTAGCAGATCGAGGTGGAATTATTTCCTTTAATTTAAAGGATATTCACTCTCATGATCTGGCCACTATTGTTGACAGTGAAGGAATTGCTATTCGTTCCGGTCACCACTGTGCTCAGCCTTTAATGAAATTTTATGGCCTTAATTCTACCGGTCGTATCAGTTTTTATCTCTATAATACTAAAGCAGAAGTGGATCGCTTTCTGGAATCCCTGGAGAAAGTAAGGGAGGTTTTTGGATATGAATCTTGATTCAGTCTATACAGAATTAATAATGGAGCATAATAAAAATAGCCGTAATAAGCATTCGCTGGAAGAAGCTGATTTGAGTGAACACGGCCACAATCCAAGCTGTGGAGATGATATCACGCTGGAGCTTAAATTTGAGGAAGATATAATCTCTGATGCAGCCTTTACAGGTAGTGGCTGTGCAATTTCGCAGGCTTCAACTTCAATTATGATTGATCTAATCACAGGAAAAACTATCGAAGAAGCTTTAGAACTGGTGGAGACTTTTATTGGCATGGTCAAAAAAGAAATTGATGATCAAAAAGAGCTGAGAAAATTGAAAGATGCCATGGCCTTAAAAAATATTTCTAATATGCCGGCCCGAGTTAAATGTGCAGTTTTATCCTGGCATACTCTAAAAGAGGCCTTAAACGAGAGAAATTAAATTTAAAAAGTAATTTTTTAAAACTTCACTTAAAAAGGTGAAGTTTTTACTTTACATAAGTAAAAATACTCTATATAATAATGATAATGAATCTCAATAATTTTATAATACTATAAGATGAGGTGGAAAAAATGGAAAATAGAAAAAAAGGCATAACCTATATACTTTTATCATCACTCTTTTTTGCGCTGATGGCAGCTGCTGTTAAATTTTTAGGTGATATGCCGACAGCAGAAAAGATATTTTTTAGAAATTTAGTTGGTGTTTTTGTAGCTTTCAGCCTGGTTAAAAAGAGCGGCAGCTCCCTGATTGGAAATAACAAGAAGCTTCTAATACTTCGCAGTATATTTGGAGTTTTAGGAATTGCCGCCTATTTTTATGCTCTGGCCAATATGAAGCTCTCGGATGCTGTTATTTTAAATAAGATGTCACCATTTTTTGTAATGGTTTTTGCAGCTTTATTTTTAAAAGAAAAGATTACTAAAAAACAGCTAATTGCCTTAGTTACAGCAGCCTTAGGCGCTATGCTGGTTATTAGACCAGGTTTTGATTCTAATTTAATACCTGCACTGATTGCTTTATTATCCAGTATATTTGCCGGAATTGCTTATACAATTGTCCGTCAGCTGCGTAAAACTGACTCAGCAGCTACTGTGGTTTTTTATTTTAGTTTGTTTTCAACTCTAGCGATGATTCCTTTTATGATCAGCGGTAGTTTTGTGATTCCAACTGCAGTTCAGGCTCTGGCTTTATTAGCTTTGGGTTTATTTGCTACAGCAGCTCAGCTTTTTATGACAAATGCTTATCGCCATGCAGAAGCCGGAGAACTTTCAATTTATACTTATGCTAATATAGTCTTTTCTTCAATTTTTGGTCTGGTCTTATTCCAGGAAATTCCTGATATCTTTTCAGTGCTCGGAGCAGTTTTAATAATTTCAGCCGGTTATTTAAATTACCGAGCTAAAGAAAAAGAAGCCGCTGAAAAAGCTGTAGAGTTAAAACTAAAAAAAGAAAAACAACAGAGTGCTGTTTAAACTAAATAATAATCTGTCTAGATTACCCTCAGTTCAATGACTGGGGGCTTTTTTATAGAGCCGGCAGTATTGCAGATTCTTTTCTAAAAACATATAATGAAACTAGTCTAAAGATTTTTATAAAATGGAGGGGTAAGCGTGAAGGAGATTAATACAATTTTTTTAGATGTAGATGGAACACTGACAGATGGCAAAGTGTACTTAGATAATGGTAAAAATGAATTTAAAGCCTTTAATGTTAAAGATGGTCTGATGGTGGTCCAGGCTATTAAACTTGGTTATGAAGTAATTATTATGACCGGCAGAAAATCTGAAGTTGTTGCTCGCAGAGCAGCGGAACTTGGAATAGAAGAATATTATCAGGGAGTGAGAGATAAAAAAACTGCTCTGGAAAAATTAATGGAGAAAAAAGAGATTACTTATGCTAATCTGGCCTATCTTGGTGATGATTTAAATGATTTAGCTGTAATGAAGGAAGCAGGATTTGCTGGCTGTCCGGCAGATGCAGCAGCAGAGGTAAAGGAAATTGCGGATTTGATATCAGAATTTGAAGGTGGTAATGGTGCGGTTAGAGAAATTTTAAGCCATATCTTAAAAGCCAAAGGAGAATATCATAAGGTTGTAGAAAGTTTTGCTTAGAAATAAATCAATTAATAAGAGTTCCGATTCAAGCAGCAGCTGGCAGGTTAAAGATTTCTGTCAGTTTTTTTATCTTTAATTTTAGCTAATTTTATTCTAATTTTAGCTAAAATATGATATAATATAGCTAAGAGGAGGGATTATATGAGAGTTAACAGTACTGATCTGCAAAATTCATTTGGAAAATATCTGGCACTGGTGGAAAAAGAGGATATTATAGTACTCAAAAATGGTAAGTCGGTGGCAAAGCTCAGTAATTATTTTGATTACAGAGATTATATTAAAGAAGAAGCCAGAGACTATAATTCTAAGAATTATGAGCGAGTAAGTTATCAGGAATATCTGGAGCTTGTAGAAAGTTCTGATCAGCGGTACGAATTAATTGATGGCGAGGTATTTCTGATGGCCTCACCCAGTTTTAGACATCAGATGCTTGTAAATGAAATTTCCTGGCATTTAAATAATTATTTTAGGAACCATAAATGCAGTTCTTTAACATCTCCACTTGATATTAAATTACAGGGATATGCACCTAAGTTTAGAGAAGATCCAAATGTTGTTCAGCCGGATTTAATTGTAATCTGTGATCCAGAAAATGTTGAAGATGATAAATATCAGGGAGTACCCTCTCTTTTAGTAGAAGTGCTGTCTCCCTCGACCAAGAAAAGAGATCTTATTTTAAAATTAAACTTATATTTAAAAAGTGGAGTTAAAGAATACTGGATTGTTGATCCGGAGAACAAAAAAATAACTCAATATATTTTTACAGAAGATAGGGATATAAAAGCTATAAACGATCTGAAACCTGGTGAAACTTTAGAATCCGATTATTTTGAAGAGTTAAATGTTCCGATATCGCAAATTTTTTCAAAAATCGACTAATATCTATTGACAAACAGGTGAAGTTAAGTATATAATAAATTAAGTTGAACTCAATTGAATTATATAAAATAGAATTGAGGTGGAATTATGGAAAAATTTGATAAATTGAAGCTGGAAAATCAAATTTGTTTTCCGCTTTATGCTCTTTCACGTAAAGTAATTCAGTTATATAAACCATTATTGGATAAATACAATCTGACTTATACTCAGTATATAGTGATGCTGGTTTTGTGGGAAGTTGAAAAAATTTCAATTAAGGAACTGGGAGAAAAACTTTTACTGGATTCTGGTACTATTTCACCTGTTGTCAAAAAATTAGCCGGACAGGGATTGATTGAAAAATTTCGCTACAACGAAGATGAGCGCATAGTGATGGTCAAATTAACTGATGCTGGCAGAAAAATGAAAGAAGAGGCAGTTGAAATTCCAGAAAAGTTATATTCACAGTTTGAAGGAGATAAAGAAACACTTTTTCAGTTAAAGGCAAATCTAGATCAGATTTTAGAAGAAATTACAGAATAGAGTTAGATCCTGTTAAATCAGGGTCTAGCTTATAATTTTATTTAATAAATTGTGCACAATTTAATTTTATTGAATTGAAAAGGAGAGATAATAATGAGTGTATATGATTTTAAAGCAAAAGATATTATGGGCCAGGAAGTTGAGCTGGCTGATTATAAAGCTAAAGTTTTAATGATTGTAAATACAGCCAGTGAATGTGGTCTGACTCCCCAGTTTTCAGGCCTTGAAGAATTGTATCAGGAATATAAGGAGCAGGGTTTTGAAATTCTTGGATTTCCCTGTAATCAGTTTGCCAATCAGGATTCTGGCACCAATGAGGAAATTAAAGAGTTTTGTCAGTTAAATTACGGGGTAACTTTTAAAATGTTTGAAAAGATCAAGGTTAATGGTAATCAAGCGCATCCTCTATTTAAATATCTAAAAAAAGAGACAGGATCACTGCTCGGTGGAATTATCAAATGGAATTTTACTAAATTCTTAATTGATCGCGAGGGAAATGTTGTTCAGAGATATGCACCAACAACCGAGCCTGAAAAAACCAGAGAAGATATAGAAAATCTTTTATAAAAAAAGTATATTAATTTAAAAACGGAGTAGAATAATTCTACTCCGTTAGCTATCTATTCAAAGATTTAATTAATTTGATTAAATAAGTTTAGGCTATTCGGCTCCTTCATTAATTGTAATAACTTCCATTTTTTCTATAGCTCTATCTATCAATTCTTCAATTTCCAGCTCTTCTTCACCATAGTGGATGGTATCAAGGGCTGGCTGTGTCACAGGATTATTAGGCACAAATATTGTACAGCAGTCTTCATGTGGTCTGATTGAGATTTCATAGGTTCCGACTCTTTTGGAAAGAGCAATAATATCATTTTTATCCATTGTGATTAAAGGCCGGAGAACCGGAAACTCTGCGACTTCATCAGAGGAGCGCAGTCCTTCTAAGGTCTGACTTGCTACCTGGCCTAAACTTTCGCCGGTAACTAATGCCAGTTCACCATTAATTACTGCCAGTCTGTTGCCGATTCTAATCATCATCCGGCGCATAATGGTTACAGTATATCTGCGGGGACATTTCTTTAAAATTTCCTGCTGAATTTCTGTAAAGTAAGGAATCTGCAGTTTGAATTCTCCACCATAGCGGCTTAAAACCTTTGCCAGATCAATAACTTTTTCTTTTGCCCGCTCAGAAGTATAGGGAGGAGAGTTAAAATAAACAGCATTTAAAGATAAACCTCTTTTTAAACCAAGCCAGCCGGCAACAGGACTGTCAAGTCCACCGGATAAAAGAAGTAAAGCTTTTCCTGATGATTTAACCGGCAGTCCACCCGGGCCAGTTTCTCGCCTTAGAAAAAGGTAAATCTTACCCCTTCTAATTTCAACTTCAAAAAGATGCTCGGGTTGATGAACATCAACACTGAGCGGAGTCGCTGTACTTTCAATTTCTGTTAAAATTGCTGAGCCAAGTTCACGATTAATTTCAGGACTTTCAAGTGGCAATGATTTATCTGCCCTCGTAGTCTCTACTTTAAAGGTAGTAGGATAACTTTTAACTTCAGCTTTAAAAAGTTCAACTGCGCTCTTTTTTAGTTGATCAAAGTCCTGCTCATTAAAATCAGCTACCTTTTTTCCAATCCTAAATCTCTGCGCCGGACTTAAAGAAATAATCCCTGGCACATTAATCAACCTCTGAACAATAGCTTCAATTTGATTACTTTCTGCATAAAGAAAAATCCGCCCATAAATAGTAGTGATCTCAAAATCTCCGAGATCTCCGGCTGCTCTTTTAATATTTGTAACCAGCTGGGAGATAAAATCATTAATATTATCTCCCTTCAGGCCGATTTCCCCATAACGAATAATTATTACATCATACAAATATTTTCACCTCATTAAAAAAGTTTAAGAAAATCAATCTGTTCTTTTAAAGTTTTTATAAAATAATCTAAATCATCATCTGTAATGGCTCTATTTAAACTTACCCGCAGTGCACTTTCACTTCGTTCCTGTGATAGACCGCAGGCATTGATAATGCGGCTGCCTTTTTGCTTAGATGAGCAGGCTGAACCTGTTGAAATATAAATCCCCTGGCTTTCCAGTGCATGCAGCATAGTTTCTCCTTTGATTCCCGGTAGAGAAAAATTAATAATATGAGGAGCTCCAGCTGCAGGAGAGTTGATTACTACTGACTCAATTTTCTTGAGTGAGTCCAGCAGATAGGCTCTTTTTTGAGCTAAATCTTTATCCGCATTATTTTCTGCGGAAAGCTGAGGCAGTTTTTTGACTGCTTCTGCGAGGCCGGCAATTCCAGGGATGTTTTCTGTGCCTGAGCGCAGATTTCTTTCCTGGCCTCCACCGTAGACTAAAGGTTTTAAATTTGTTCCTTTTTTAATATAGAGGGCACCTATCCCTTTGGGACCGTGAATTTTATGACCGCTAAATGAATAGAGATCTACCGGCCACTGACTTAAATTACTGTATATTTTACCAAAAGCCTGGACTCCATCCACATGAAAAAAGCAGAGTGGATTTTCAGCTTTGATGATTTCAGCAATTTTTTTAGTGGGCTGAATAGTCCCTAATTCATTGTTGACCTGCATGATGCTGACTAAAAGAGTTTCTTTTCTAATTAAAGATCTCAGATGTTCAAGATCAACCTGGCCGCCTTGATCAACATTAACTCTATCTACCTGCCAGCCTTCTTTTTCTAAGGCTTTAAAAAGTTCAGCTACCGAAGAATGCTCAATGGGAGAGGTGATTAGATGTTTACCCCGATTTTGATAAGCTTTAGTAATTCCTCTGATCGCCAGATTATTGCTTTCAGTGCCACCTGAAGTGAAGATTATTTCTTTAGCTTTAACACCAAGATAGTCAGCAACTATTTTCCTGCTTTTTCTTAAAATTTTCTCTGACTTTAAACCAAAACGGTGCAGAGAAGATGGATTCGCATAATTGCTTTCTAAAGCATCTACCACTGCTTTAGTTACTTCCGGCAGTGCCTTAGTAGTTGAAGCATTATCTAAATATATTTCTCTTATCATTAAACTCACTCCTAATTTAAAACACTAACTTTTATTATAGCACAATGGAGCAAAAAAATAAAAAAAGAAATTAGAATAAATTTTAGCTAAAAAACTTATCTAAAATAAAAAAAACTACCATCAATAGCAATTTTTGATGGTAGTCTGTATGTTCTTCTATCTAATTGGTCTAGTTTTCTTTTCTTTCCTCTAGCTGTTCTTTAGCTAGTGAAATTACTTTTTTATCTTTAATTATGTTTTTTACATATTCTGGTTCAGGAAAACTAATAGCATCATAAATACACCAGGTCTGACAGGAAGTGCACCCCACCATACATTGATTCGGTCTTGCCACAACAGATTTTTCTTGCTTCCAGTCATAGTCGAATACATTTCTGCCGCAGGAAGTTACACACATCCCACAGCCTGTACATTGATCTTTATCTACTTCTGGTGCCCAGTCGATTTCTGTGCGATCTATACTTTTCCATTCTGCAAATTTTTCTGGTAAACTCATAAAAAAATACCTCCTTAAAGTATTTTATTTTTAGCTAAAAGAAAAATATCACAAATACAACAAAATAAAAAGAGTATAAATAATTTATTAAGTTCCCTTCCAGTCGCAAAAACAGAAATATTTTTGCATAATAGTCCCTCCGCAAAATCTAATATTATATGAACATATGCTAATAATATTATAAACTCCAATCTGGTTTTTGTCAAATGTTCATTATTAAAAAATATCATAGATTATTTTATTATTCAAATAATTTCAGGATCATGTAAAGTTTAATATTAATTTTAAGTTACATTTGATTATAGTGCTTTAATAGTGGAAGCAGTTATTATATAATTAGATTATAATTAAACTTGAATATTTTTCAAACTTAATCATAATATAAAGGAGCTGTTTTAAATGCAGAAAATAGTAATTATCGGTGCCAGTGATGTCGGGATTAGTGCGGCTTTAAGAATTAGAGAACTTGATCAAAATATCAGGCCTTTAGTTATTGCAGACAATAATTTTCCCAATTACAGTATCTGCGGGATCCCTTTTTATATTGGAGGAGAAGTCAAAAAAGCAGCTGATCTTGCTCACAGAAAACAGAGTGATATTGAAGCAGCCGGTATTGATTTGAAGCTGAATACAGAAGTGACGGCAATTAAGCCTGAGCAAAAAATAATTGAAGCAGTTTCTGAAAGTGGAGAAAAAATAAAGCTCAAATATGATAAACTGGTCTTAGGCACAGGTGGAAAGCATATCAAACCAGAAATTGAAGGAATAAATCTGCCGGGTGTCTTTTTTATGCGATGGATGGATGAATGTCTGGAATTTGATAATTATCTTGAAGAAGAAAAACCGGAAG
>JBHEOV010000037.1:0-672 GCA_046260625.1 Halanaerobium sp.
GAAAATCCAGAAGAAGATGGAATCAAAGAACTTATATATTGCCGATGGACATCATCGATATCAGACCGCTTTGAATTATCAAAGAGAGTGTGAAGAAAAGGGCTGGCAAGCTGATGGAGTTGAGAGTTTTAATCATCGATTGATGACATTTGTCAATATGGATGACCCCGGCTTGAAGGTGCTGCCTACCCATAGATTACTATATGGAGTCAAGAATTTTAAGCTTAATGCCTTTTTAGATCAAGTAGCTGAGGATTTTAGTATCCAGGAATTCAAGAATAAAGAAGAGCTCTATGATTATTTAGATCAGAATCAGGATCAGAAAGTATTTGGTTTTAAAGCAGAAGCAGCTGCTGAGTATTATGCTTTTAAATTTGAAAATGAGAAAGTATTGAATGCAGTTGAAGGTGATTTTTCCAGAGACTATAAGGAGTTAGATGTCAGCATTCTGCATAATATTTTACTTGATAAATATCTGGGAATTGATAAAAAAGCGCTGGCTGCTAAAACTAATCTAGACTATATAAGATACAGAGAGACTGCTTTGGAAAAGCTAGAAAGTGGCAAATATCAGGCTGCTTTTATTTTAAATCCGACCTCTGTTAAAGAAGTTAAAGATATTGCCGATCAGGGCGAAAAGATGCCTCAGAAATCTACAGATTTTTATCCAAA
>JBHEOV010000037.1:682-17075 GCA_046260625.1 Halanaerobium sp.
GTCTGGTTATTAACAAACTATCTATCAAAAAATAATTAAATTTTCTGGCTTTGCTGAGCAGATTGAAATAATGGAGACTGATAATTATGGTTGAAAATAAAAAAAATATAGTTATTTATCTAACTGCAGTTTTATTTTCGCTTTTGCTGATCTTTTTAGCTATGTTTATTGGTTCAAGTCAGATAGATCCGGCTGATATTACAGCTTATGTAATAAACAGTGAATCTGTTTCAGCCTCAACAGCAATAATTATTGGTGAAATTAGAATGCCTAGAATTATTTTAGCAGTTATTGTTGGGGCCGGTCTCGCTGTAGCAGGCTCAGTTTTTCAGGCGATTATCAGAAATCCAATGGTTGACCCTTATATTATTGGTATCTCTGCTGGTGCTGGTACAGGTGTGATGCTGGCCTTGTTTTTGGGCATAGAAATAGCTATTTTCAATTTGAATTCGCTGCCGGCCTTTGCTTTTCTGGGAGCTGTGGCTACTGTTTTTGTAGTTTATCAGCTGGCCCGAGTTGGCAATAAATTACCAGTTTTAACTTTTCTTTTAGCTGGAGTTGCAGTAAGTTTTATTTTGAATTCTCTGATGTCATTTTTGATGGTTTTAAGAACAGAGAATTTACAGCAGCTAATTTACTGGCTGATGGGCAGTCTGGCCGGTACGGCCTGGGCTGATATCAAGATGATACTACCCTATTTTTTAACTGCTCTGATTCTTATAATATTTTATTTAAAGGATTTAAATATTTTACTGCTGGGAGAAGAGAGTGCAGCTCATCTTGGTTTAAATGTAGAAAGAACAAAAATTATTTTACTGGGAGCTGCTTCTTTAATGACTGCTTCTGTAGTTTCTGTTAGTGGAAGTATTGGTTTTATAGGACTGGTTGTGCCTCATATTGCCAGGATGATTATCGGTCCAGATCATAGACGATTGATACCTCTGGCCGCATTGTTTGGAGCTTCTTTTTTGTTGATTGCTGATACTGCAGCAAGAACTTTGATGGCTCCAATGGAGCTGCCCGTGGGTATAATAACTGCTCTGGCAGGTGGACCATATTTTATTTATTTATTGCGCAATAAATCTAAAAATATTTGGTGAAAATTATGTTGAAAACAGATAAAATTAAATTTAGTTATGCTCAGGACGAAATACTGAAAGGCATTGATCTGGAAATAAAAGCAGGCTCATTTATCGGAATTATTGGACCTAATGCTTCTGGCAAATCAACTCTTTTAAAAAACATGAGTAAAACTTTAAAATCAGATAGTGGCTCAGTCCATCTGGATCATAAACTTTTAAATGATTATAATTCTTCAGAATTAGCTAAAAAAATGGCAGTTGTTCCCCAAAATACAGAAGTTAACTTTAATTTTAATGTATATGATATTATAATGATGGGGAGGCATCCTTATCAAAAGCGCTGGTCTGGACTCAGCCAGGAAGATAAACAAATTGTTAAAGAAGTAATGAAGGTTACCGATACTTTAAAGTTAAAAACTAAACTGATCAACGAACTTTCAGGTGGAGAAAAGCAGAGAGTTATAATTGCTAGAGCCCTGGCTCAAAAGCCTGATATTCTGCTGCTGGATGAACCAACTTCCAGTTTAGATATTAATTATCAGGGTGAAATCTATGACCTTTTAAAATACCTGAATCAGGAATTTAATTTAACGATTATCACTGTTTCTCATGATCTTAATTTAACTGCTCAATATTGTGAAGAATTATTATTACTTAAAGATGGAAAAATTTTTGCTGCCGGACCGGCAGAAGAGGTTTTAACTGAAGAAAATATTAAGGCGGTATATAAGGCAGAAGTTTTGATTAAGACCAATCCTCTTTCTGAAAAACCATTTGTTACTCTGGTGCCTGAGGTTAACAGGAAAAGCAAAAGAAAGCTGAAAGATTTTAAAATTCATGTTATAGCCGGTGGTGGAACAGCTAAAAATTGGCTCTATAAATTAGAAAATTTGGGTTATCAGCTGAGTATCGGAGTTTTAAACATTGGAGATGCCGACTGGCAGGCAGCAAAAGAACTTGGTGTTAAAATAGTAGAAGCACCTCCTTTTATTGATATTTCGGAAGAAGAAATTCAGGAAAACAGAAAGTTTATCGAAAAAGCTGACCTAATAATTTTAAGTGATCTTCCGTTTGGGCATGGTAATCTTGCTAATTTAGAGATTTTGCTCGATTATCCGAAAAAGAAAAAACTATTATTTTCTAATCTTGAGATAAGAAAAAGAGATTATATAAAAGGAAAAGCAGAAAAGATCTGGAATAAATTATTAGAGGACGATAAAAATATTTATTTATTAAAGGATAGATCTAATTTGATTAAAAATATAAAAAAATTGGAAAATTAGAGATGGAGAGGTTACTATGATAAAAGCTGCAGATTTAGAAAATGAGTATTTTTTAGTTTTAATTCCTGGAAAGGAACTGGTGGAAACTGCTTCTCAGGTTCAAAAAATAGTTTCTGAGCATTATAATCTTTATCCAGATCAGTTATATCCGCAGCTGCATATTACAATTGACAGAATAGCTAAAAATAAGGCTGAGCGGGCAGAAGAAATTCTTGCAAAAAAAGTAGAAAAATTTGATAAAGTTGATATTGAAGTAGATCGTTTTAGCTGTATTAAATTTTCTGATCAGCATCAGTTGGTGCTTGAGGTTAATGAAACAGAATCTCTAAATAAATTTTCAGAGTCTATCCATCAGAGCCTCAAAGATGAAGGGATTTCGACAATTGAAAATTATGATGAATGGATGTTTCATATTACAATTATTAGTAACATTTTTGCTGAAAACCCAATACCGGTGGATGAACTAACAGAAATATGTTTATTTATGGAAGGGATGTCCAGACCCCTGGCTGCAGCAGCAGAAAAACTTGAAATCTGGAGGCCAACCCTTGATCCAATAGGAAAGATAATTTCAAGTTTTGAGCTGGATTAAGGTTAAAACTTATTTAAATTTAATTTTTAATAAATTTTAAATAATTTTAATTAAAAATATAATGGGAGTGATTATTATGGTAACAGAAATCAAAGGCTTAATTTTTGATCTTGATGGTGTAATTACTGATACAGCAGAGTATCATTATAAAAGCTGGAAGAAATTAGCTGAAGAAGAGGAGATATTTTTCAACCGCGAAGTAAATGAACAGCTGCGAGGAGTTTCCAGAATGGATTCCTTAGATATTATTTTAGATGGTAAAGAAATTCCAGCTGAGCAAAAAAAAGAATGGACAGACCGCAAAAATGCTTATTATCAGGAATATTTAGAAGAAATCACAAAAGCTGATATACTTGATGATATGGAAGCTAAATTAATGAAATTAAAAGCTGATGGTTATAAACTTGCTGTGGGATCTTCAAGCAGAAATGCAAGGAAAGTGTTAAAACATTTGCAAATTACAGACATCTTTGATACGATTGCAGATGGAAACAGTGTAGAAAATGCTAAACCCGCTCCGGATTTATTTTTACATGCAGCTAAAAATCTTGGCTTAAAACCAGAAGAATGTGTAGTATTAGAAGATGCGGAGTCCGGTGTTGAAGCTGCTCTGGCTGCTAATATGAAAGCTGTAGGAGTTGGGCCGGAAGCAAGAGTTGGCAAGGCTCATCTGGTGTATGCTACTGTTAGTGACATAGATTTTGATGAGATTTTAGAAAAATTATAAAAAATTTGAATTAAAAGAAGGAATTTAAGAGTCTGTGACGAATAGTAATAATAGGAGTTAATTGTTATAGACTCTTTTTTTCTTCAAAGTTTCGCAAGCGCTTGCGTAAATCATGTAAGCCACTGAAATTGGAGGCTAAAGATGCAGATTACTCTTAAAGATATTGCCAGAATGGCCAATGTAGCAGAATCAACTGTTTCTCGGGCTTTAAATGACAAAGCTGGAGTTGGAAGAGAAACAAAGTTAAAAATTTTGAAAATTGCAAAGGAAAATAATTATCGTCCAAATCAGCTGGCAAGAGGATTAGCGGCTAAAAAGACTAATATGCTTGCTGTGATTCTGGCAGAGATGGATAGTCCTGGTAATATTGAAATTGTAAAAAGCATTGAAAAAGCTGCTGAAAGCAGGGGTTATCAAATAATACTCTGCAATACCAATAATCAGGAGGAAAAAGAAAAATCATATCTTTCACTTTTAGAATCAAATCAGGTTGATGGAGCAATTTTTATTGGCGGTAAATTGGTAGGAAGTCATCTGCTGCGAGCCAGTTTCAGCAAGGAAAATACAATTGTTTTAGTTAACCGCCTGGCAGAAGAAAATTTTTTCACTTCAGTTCTGACAGATTACAGTCAGGGTATTTATAAAGCTGCAGCACATCTTCTTGAAGAAGGTTTTAAAAAAATCGCACTGGTCTGCGGAGATAATGATGACCTGGTTGAAGAAGAAAAAATTAATGGATATAAAAATGCATTAAAAGATGCCGGTTTAGAAGTTGATGATCGATTGATTTTTTCAACTGCAGCTAAGCGTGAGGCTGGTTACAATGTCTTTTTGAAAATTATTGAAGGTGACATTATTCCTGATGCTTTCATTTCTACCAGAGAGTTAACAACAATTGGACTTGTAGAAGCAATTAAAATGGGAGGATATTTTATTCCCGACGATTTTGCCGTAGTGGGTTATGGTGATAATATTTTAACATCAGTTATTGATCCACCATTAACAGTTTTAAGTGAGCCCGTAGAAAAATTGGGGCAATATTCATTAGATTTTTTATTAAATTTGATTAATGAAGAATTAGATAGTCAACAAATTAAGGTTTTAACTCCCGAATTAATTATCAGGGAGTCATCAATATCAAAATACAAATAAAATCATGAGGAGGATTTTTTAATGGCAAATGTAACTTTGGAACATGTTTATAAGCGTTTTGGTGATTTAGTGGCGGTAAAAGATCAGAGTTTGGAAATTAGAGATAAGGAATTTATTGTTTTAGTAGGACCTTCTGGTTGTGGTAAATCAACAACTCTAAGAATGATTGCCGGTTTGGAAGAAATTAGTGAAGGTACTATAAAAATTGGTGATAAGGTAGTAAATGATGTTGCACCTAAGGACAGAGATATTGCGATGGTGTTCCAGAACTATGCTCTTTATCCACATATGAATGTTTATGATAATATGGCTTTTGGACTTAAATTACGTAAATTCCCTAAAGATCAGATTGAAAGAAGAGTCCAGGAAGCAGCCGATATTCTTGGTATTGAAGAATTATTGGAAAGAAAGCCTAAACAGCTTTCTGGTGGTCAGAGACAGCGTGTAGCTCTTGGTCGTGCGATTGTGCGTGAGCCCCAGGTATTCCTGATGGATGAGCCACTTTCTAACCTTGATGCAAAATTAAGAGTTCAGATGAGAACTGAATTATCTAAATTACATGATGAACTACAGACAACAATGATTTATGTAACTCACGATCAGACTGAAGCGATGACAATGGGAGATAGAATTGTGGTCCTTAAAGATGGTGTGATTCAGCAGGTTGATGATCCGTTATCTTTATATAATCAGCCTGTAAATATGTTTGTTGGTGGATTTATTGGTTCACCAGCCATGAACTTTATGGATGCTAAAATTCAAAAAGAAGGAAACTCATATTATATTGATGGTGCTGGTACCTTCAGAATTCGAGTACCAGATGGTAAAGAAGATTTTATTAAGGATTATGAAGGTAAAGATGTAGTTTTTGGTTGTAGACCAGAAGATATTGTAGATGCTCAAATTACTCGTGATTTTACAATTGAAGATGATAACTCTTTCAAAGCTGATGTAGATGTAGTTGAGCCAATGGGATCTGAGATTTATCTTTATTTATCAGAAGAAGGACACTCTTTAATCGCTCGGGTTGAAGCAGAAAGTCAAGCTGAAGTAGGAGATACTATTGAACTTGGTGTGGATTTAAGCAAAACCCATGTTTTTGATGCTGAAACAGAAGAGTGTATATTCTAATTAAAAATTTTGATTAAAATATCCAAAAAGAATAGGATATTAAATTAATTATTAAAGCAGTCGAATTTAGATTCGGCTGCTTTTTTGATTAATTAAAGGATTTAAAGTATAATTATAATTGTAAGCATAAATTGTTTTGTAAGGAGGAATTGATAATGCCTCGACAGAGAAAGGATTTTTTCTTAAATCCAGTGGTAATTACAATTGTGGTAGTTATAGCAATTATTGCTGCCTTTAATTTTTATCAGAATATAGCCAGAATGAATCAGCTGGAAAATAAGATTGAAGAAATTGAAGCCCAAATTACTAAAGCTGAAGCAGAAAATGAAAAGTTAAATGAACAATTAGAAAACAGCAGTAGTAATGAATATATAGAAGAGGTGGCCCGGGAAAAACTGGGTCTGGTAAAACCGGGAGAGAAAATGTTTATTCCGATTGAAGAAGAGGATGATTCTAATTCGGAGGAAACTGAGTAAAATTTTAAATTGATTTTTTAAGTAAAATCTAAAAATAAAAGAGAGCAAAGGAGTTTTTTGATGTCAGAATATATTAAGTCAGATTTATTTAAATTAGCAGCATCAGAATTAAATATAAAAAAGAAAAATATTAAGTCTACAGTTGATTTATTAGATTCAGGCAATACAGTTCCCTTTATTGCTCGCTATCGAAAAGAAATGACGGGCAGTCTGGATGAAGAAGAAATAAGAAATATTGAAGAAAAAATAGACTATTTACGTCGTCTAAATGAACGCAAAAATGAAGTTGCTGCAGCAGCAGCTAAACAGGATAAATTGGATGATCAAGTTTTAACTAAACTAAAAAAAGCTGATACTTTACAGGAGGTTGAAGATTTATATCGCCCCTTTAAAGTAAAAAAACAGACAAAAGCTGCTAAGGCAGTTAAAAAAGGATTACAACCCCTGGCAGACCTAATATTTGCTCAGGAAAAAAGTGGAGCTCAAATCAAGGAGTTGGCCCGAGAATATCTGGATCCAGAGCAGGATCTTGAGAGTATAGAAGCTGTTTTGAGTGGTGCGGAAGATATAATTGCTGGTGAAATCTCTGATGATGCCGATCTCCGCAAAAAATTAAGAGATTATGTATTTAAAACTGCTAAAATTACATCAGAAAAGAAAGATGAGGATGAAGAGGGTAAGTATCAGGATTATTATGAATTTAAAGAATCAATTAATAAAATCCCTCCTCACCGTATTTTAGCAATAAATAGAGGTGAAGATGAGGATGTTCTGAGGGTGAAAGCAGAAGTTGATGCTCAACGCGCCGTAGAGATGATTTATAACCTTTATCAATTTGATAACAGAAAAAACGGCAGTTTTGAACATTTAATTAATGCTGTTGATTATGCTTATAAAAGACTGATATTTCCTTCTCTAGAAAGAGAAGTTCGTAATCAGTTAACAGAAAAAGCTGAAGTAAAAGCAGTTAGTAATTTTTCTACAAATTTAAGATCTCTTTTAATGCAGCCGCCTTTAGAAGGGAAAAGAGTACTTGCTGTTGATCCTGCTTTTAGAACAGGATGTAAACTTACTGCTCTAGCTGAAGATGGTAAGTTATTAGAGACTGGAGCCATTTATCCTCATCCACCGGTTAATAAACAGGGAGAAGCGGCAGCTGAAATTGCAAAATTAGTTAAAAAGCATGATATTGATTTGATTGTAATTGGTAATGGTACTGCAAGTCGTGAAACAGAAAGTTTTGT
Organism: Halanaerobium sp.; assembly: GCA_046260625.1. Lineage (GTDB taxonomy): Bacteria > Bacillota > Halanaerobiia > Halanaerobiales > Halanaerobiaceae > Halanaerobium. The sequence continues at coordinate 8,370 of JBHEOV010000037.1, forward strand.
GGCAGAATTAATAAAAGGCGGAATGGATGTTGAATATACTATTGTTAGTGAGGCAGGAGCATCTGTTTATTCAGCCTCTAAAATGGCCCGTAAAGAATTTCCGGATCTAGATGTTTCAATCAGAGGTGCAATTTCGATTGGTCGCAGAATTCAGGATCCACTGGCTGAACTGGTAAAAATTGATCCTAAATCTCTTGGGGTTGGGATGTATCAGCATGATATCTCTGAGAAGAGACTTGAAAAGGCCTTAAATGAAGTTGTAGTAGATGCGGTTAATCATGTCGGGGTAGAAATTAATACAGCTTCAGCGGCACTTTTAACTTATGTGGCTGGTATAAGTTCGAACAATGCAGAAAAAATAATTGAACACCAAAGTCAGAATGGAAAATTCAACAAAAGGAAAGAACTGCTTGATGTTTATGGTTTTGGACCAAAAACTTACGAACAGGCTGCAGGGTTTATTCGTCTGGATTCTAAAGCAGATCCATTTGCTCTAACTCCAATTCATCCGGAATCTTATCAGGCTGCTGAAAAAATATTAGAGAATATTGGCTATCTAGCTGCAGATATTAGAGATAAAGTAAAACTTAAAGAAATTAGAGAAAATTTAAATGAGGTTGATTTAAGAAAAATAGCTGCAGATTTAGAAATTGGTCTGCCGACAGCTAAAGATATAATTGCTTCTCTAAAACAGCCGGGACGAGATCCACGTGATTCGATGCCTGCTCCGATTTTTAGAAAAGACATCTTAAAGATAGAAGATATTGAGTCAGGTATGATCTTTAGAGGCAAGGTTAGAAATGTAGTTGATTTTGGAGCTTTTGTTGATATTGGTTTAAAACAGGATGGACTGCTGCATATTTCGGAGATGAGTCAGATGTTTGTAGAGGATCCATTCGAAATTGTCGAAATTGGTCAGAATATAGAGGTAGAAGTTCTGGATGTTGATCAAAAACGGGGTAGAATTTCTTTAACTTTAAAATTTTAGAAAATTTTAGCGAATAAATTTGACACTTCTGTCTTAATTAAGTTATAATGAGTACAATATTAATATCTGGGGAGGAATTTTTTAAAGATGTCCATTGAAGTTGGAAGTATAGTTGTAGGAGAAGTTACAGGGATAACAAATTTTGGTGCTTTTATTGAATTGGAAAGTGGAGAGACAGGCTTAGTTCATATTTCTGAGGTTGCTAATACTTATGTAAAAGATATTAGTAATTTTCTTAAACAGGGAGATGAAGTTAAGGTTAAAGTTATTAATATCGATGATGACGGGAAAATTGGTCTTTCCATCAAGCAGTTAGAGGATCCAGATGATAGAATTGATCATGCTCCAGAAATGTCCTTTGATGAAAAAATGGAACGTTTCTTGAAGCAGAGCAGTGAACGTCAGCAGGATCTAAAAAGCAGAGAGGCAAAGAACGGCGGAAGCTCTAAATAAATATTTGCCATTTTTATTGACTTTTTAAACATCCTTTAATTCGTTTAAGGGGTGTTTTCTCTTTTTAATCCGAAAATTTATAATTGATTTTTTAGAGGAGCAGTAATTATGAATGATCAGCAGATTATTGAGCTGCAGCTAGATAGAAAAATAAATAATTATTTGGAGACAGCTAGCTATTGTCCTTTTGGATTTCCAGCAGTTGTTACTGTGAATCCATTTGTTAATAATATTGCAGCGCCAACCATTTACTGGCTCAGCTGTCCTTATTTAAGCTATCAGGCTGACCGCCTTGAAGCAGACAGTGGTTTAATTGTAGAGCTGGGAGATAGATATAAAAACGATCAGGCCTTTAGAAGATTAATGAACCAGGCCCATCGGAAATATGCTGCCAGTAGAAAAGATATATTATCAGCTGAGCAGCTGCAGAAAGCTAAAAATATCTCTGAAGATTTGTATAACACTTTGATTGAATCAGGTGTGGGTGGTATTAAAGAGAAAGAAGGAATTAAATGTTTACATACTCATCTTGCTGATTTTTTGGTTGATCAATTTAATCCGGTAGGAGAAATTGTGTTTAATAAGATTGATTGGCCCGAAAATTGTAAGATTTGTAGAGAAAGGATTGATCAATTTGAGAGCTGCTGCAGTTGATATCGGAACTAATTCCTGTCGTTTACTAATTGGCGAAAAAAATTCAGAGGAGTCTTTTGATATTCTAGAAAGAAAGCTCACGATTACCCGACTGGGAGAAGGTGTTGATCAGAGCGGAAAGCTAAAAGAGGCTGCTGTTGAACGTGTTTTTAAAGCTTTAAAAAAATATAGAGCTATTATCGATCAATATCAGATAGAAAAAATTAGAGTTATTGGTACAAGTGCTCTCAGAGATGTTGATAATTCTTATTTATTGAGTAATAAGCTCAGTCAACTGGACTTTGAACTTGAAATAATAAGCGGGAAAAAAGAAGCAGGATTAAATTATTTAGGTGCAGCTTCTAATCTGGATGATGATTTCTTAATTATTGATATTGGTGGTGGAAGTACGGAATTTATCTGGCCTGATGCTGCAGAAATACAATTTGAAAGTCTTGATCTTGGCTGTGTGAGAATGACAGAGAAATTTATTTCTCATCCGGAAAAAGAAATTGACCCTGTCGAATTAAATGAAATTAATAAATATGTTAAAAATTTATTATTAACAAGTTTAAATTTTAAAAAAGCATTAAAAGTTAAAGGTGTAGGTGGTACAATAACTACCCTGGCAGCAGTTAAACTAGAGATGGAAGATTATGACAGCGACAGAGTAGAAAATCTAAAAATTAAAAAAAATGAACTGAAAAAAATTATTAATAATTTAAGCAGTCTTAATTTAGAAAAGAGAAAAAAAATAAAGGGTCTGCAGCCAAAACGAGCTGATATAATAATAGCCGGTTTAATTATTTTAAAAAATATTTTAGATTATATTAATAGTGAAGAGCTTTATGTAAGTGATCACGATTTACTTTATGGCCTTTTAAAAGAAGAATTGCTTAATTAAATTATTTTGCAGGTGTATATTTTCATAAAAAGACAGACAACTAGCTTATTGATGGAGGCCTTTTCTAATGGAAGCTAAATTTAAAGAATTTATTATTAATCATAATTTACTTGCTGACTGCAGAAAATTACTGCTGGCTGTTTCTGGTGGGCCTGATTCTTTAGCGATGCTGGAGCTTTTTTATAAATTTAAAAGAGATTTTGAGATAGAGATAGCTGCTGCTCACTTAGATCATATGTTTAGAGAAGAATCTGAGTCTGAAGCTGATTTTGTAGAAAAGTTTTCTAAAAAGAAAGGTATTAAATTATTTCGCAAACAGGTTAATTTACCTAAAATAGTAAAAAGAAATAATCTTTCAGCTGAGGCAGCTGCCCGCAAAATAAGATTTGATTTTTTTAAAGAAATAATTGGAGAATATAATTTTGATTTATTAGCACTTGCTCATCACAGAGATGATCAGGCGGAAACAGTTCTGCTTAATTTATTTAGAGGAACTGGACTGCAGGGTCTGAGTGGGATTCGTCCTGCAGCAGAAGTTAATGGAATTAAAGTTATTCATCCAATGCTAAAATTTAGCAAAAAAGAAATTTTAAACTACTGTGAAGAAAACAATTTAAAGCCGCGTTTTGACAGCAGTAATCAAAAAAATATTTACAGTCGAAATATAATCCGCAACGAAATTTTTCCAGTTGTAGAAAAGAAAATAAATGATAAGGCCCGAGAAGTCATCGCCCGCAGCAGTGATTTAGTAGCAGCAGAAAATGAGTTTTTAGAAAAACTGGCTTTAAAAGAATATAAAAGAACACTCAAAAATAAAAATGAGAAAAAAATAGTTATTGATTTTAATAAATTCAAAAAGATTAATCAGGTTTTACAGAGGCGAATATATAGAATTATTTATAATTATCTAAATGACAGCCTTGATGATTTATATCTTGATCATATTTTTGAGATAGAAAAATTGATCAGTGATTGCAAAACTGGACGGGGCGTAGATATTGCCTCGGGGATCAGAGTTGAGATAAGTTATTCTAATTTAGTTTTTTTAAAAAAGGATAAATTAACAGCTGGCCTCATAAATAAAATTGAGATTAAACTTAAAAAAGAACTTGAGATTGACAATGAGCGCAGCTTAATCTCAGAAATTGTTGACAGTAGTGATTTTTCTTTTTCTGATGATCAGCAGTGGGCTGCTTTTGATTACGATAAACTAAACTTACCCTTATTTATAAGGAATAGAAAAGCTGGCGATAAGTTAATACCGTTAGGGATGTCAGGTCATAAAAAAGTGAAAGATATTCTAATTGACGAAAAAACCCCTAAATATGAGAGGGATCAGCTGATCCTTGTTGTAGATGCAGAGGACAATATTATCTGGCTGGCTCCTTATAAAATTGCTAATAATTATAAAATCATAGAGGAAACAGATAAGGTCTTAATTTTAAGATTAAAATATAATTAGGAGGATCACAATGGGAAAAAATACTGTTTTTGCAGATGACATCAAGGAAGTAATTATCGACGAAGAAGAATTGAAAGAGAGAATTTCAGAGCTGGGAAAAGAAATTACAGATAATTATAATGATGATGACGATATTGTAATGCTCTGCATTTTAAGAGGAGCAGTTTTATTTATGGCTGATCTGGCAAGAGAAATTGATCTGCCAGTTGTTTTTGATTTTATGGATGTTTCAAGTTATGGTGCTTCTACAGAATCTTCTGGAGTTGTAAGAATTATTAAGGATATGGAAGAAAATATTGAAGACAGACATTTATTAATTGTAGAAGATATAATTGATACTGGTAGAACCTTAAAACATGTTGTAGATATGCTGAAAACTCGTGATCCAAAAAGTATCAATGTAGTAACTCTATTAGATAAACCTGATAGAAGAGTGCAAAAAGAGATGGATGCAGATTTTAATGGTTTTGAAATTCCAGATAAATTTGTTATTGGTTATGGTCTTGATTTTGCAGAAAAATATAGAAATCTTTCATTTATAGGTGTTTTAAAAGAGGAATTATATATATAAAATACTCAGCGGCTTAAAGAATAATGTTTATATTTTTAGTATTTTAATTTAAATTTAATATTAATAGTTTATAATACACTTTGGCTGAACTTTTAATTTTGGTTTTTTATTTCAAAAAATTATTTAGTCAAAGCTATTTCATTTACAAAATATAAATATTATGTTATAATATTTTACTGTATATGATTTAAGTCGTAGGGGAGGTAAAGAAATTTGAATAAGTTTATTAAAAATATAGGATTTTATTTAATTTTGATTGCTATTTCTATTTTAGTTGCTCAATTTTTTATGCAGCAGGGTCCGTCTACTATAGAAGATTTTACATACACAAATCTTCTGCAGGAAGTTGAAGCTGATAATATAAATGAGGTAACTATAATTGGTAATCAGGAAGTGACAGGTACATTTAATAATCAAAATTTTAAAGTTCCAGTTCCACCGGAAGCAATTCCAGCTTTAATGCAGGAATTAAGGGCTGGTGATGTTAATATTAATACTAAACCACAGCCAACTACTCCATGGTGGATTAATATTTTAAGTTATATTCTACCTGTTGTAATTTTAATTGTTGCCTGGATTTTTATAATGCAGAAAATGCAGGGTGGCGGCAGCAAAATGATGTCATTTGGTAAAAGCAAGGCTAAATTAAATGAGAGTGATGTTAATTTAACTTTTGATGATGTTGCAAATTATGATGAGGTAAAAGAAGAACTGCAGGAAGTAATTCAATTTTTACAAAAACCGGATAAGTTTACTGAGCTGGGTGCTGAAGTACCTAAAGGAGTATTAATGGTCGGTCCTCCAGGAACTGGTAAAACCTTAATGGCAAAAGCAGTTGCGGGAGAAGCTGGTGTTCCTTTCTTCTTTATTAGTGGTTCTGATTTTGTGGAAATGTTCGTAGGTGTTGGTGCATCTCGAGTCAGAGATTTATTTGAAAAAGGTAAAAAGAATTCGCCCTGTATTATCTTTATTGATGAGCTTGATGCTGTTGGTCGTCAGCGTGGTGCTGGCCTTGGAGGCGGTAACGATGAGCGAGAACAGACATTAAATCAGCTATTAGTTGAAATGGATGGCTTTGAAGCAAATGAAGGAATTATCTTAATGGCAGCAACCAATAGACCTGATGTTTTAGATCCGGCTTTACTAAGACCCGGACGTTTTGATCGTCAGATAATGGTTGATAAACCGGATAGATTAGGAAGACAGAAAATATTAGAAATTCATGTTAAAAATAAACCTTTAGATGATGATATTGATTTAGAAATTCTGGCCAGAAGAACTCCAGGTTTTACTGGTGCAGATATGGAGAATTTAGCCAATGAAGCTGCTATTTTAGCTGCCAGACGTTCAAAGAAAATCATTGCAATGAAAGAATTTGATGATGCAATTGATAGAGTAATTGCTGGTCCGGCTAAGAAAAGCAGAATTGTAACAGAAAAAGAGAAGAATCTTGTTTCCTATCATGAAACCGGCCATGCTTTATTAGGTGAATTATTAGAGTTTGCTGACCGGACACATAAAGTTACAATTATTCCTCGCGGTCGAGCAGGAGGATTTACTATTCCCCTTCCTTCTGATGACCAGAACTTTATGACTAAAGGACAGCTACTGGATAAGGTTACCAGTTTAATGGGAGGAAGAGCTGCGGAAGAAATTTTCCTTGATGATATTAGTACAGGTGCTCAAAATGATATTGAAAGATCAACTCAGATTATTAGAGCAATGGTGACTGAATATGGTATGAGCGATAACTTAGGTCCCTTAACCTTAGGTCAGAAACATGATCAACAGGTATTTTTAGGTAGAGATATTTCTCGTCAGAGAAATTACAGTGAAGAAGTCGCTGCTCGCATTGATAAAGAAGTCAGTAAAATGGTTGATGAATGTTACAGCAAGGCAGAAAGACTGCTCAGAGATAATTCTGAGACAGTAGAAAAAATAGTTTCAGCTCTGAAGAAATTTGAAACTTTACATGCTGATCAAATTAAACGTTTGATGAGAGGTGAAGAAATCACCGGTGATCCAGATAAAGATAGAATAGAAGAAGCTGATGATTCTGATGGAGAGCTGGATAATAAAGAGGGTATAATCACTACTTATAAACCTGAACCACAGAATGGTTAAAAGGAAATAATTTTATTGAAAACCAGTTCTTAAAGAACTGGTTTTCATAATTTCTTCATATTTCTTTAATCTTATTTTAATTTTTCGTTGTTATTCTTATCATAAATAGAAAACTATTAGATTTGATGTAACGGAATTTTAAAAGGGGGAGAAAATGAAATTATTTAAGAACAAGAAAATATTAGCATTTTTTGTGATCCTTTCAATCTTTGCTTTAGTAGCTGTGGGTTGTGGTGGGGCAGTAGAGATAGAAGAAGATCCTGTGGAGGAGCCTATGGAAGAAGGTCCTGTAGAGGAGGAGCCTATACCTGAATCTGACGATGGATTTTAATAAGTTTGATATTTATCAGCACCTGTTAATTCAGGTGCTTTTTCTTTTATACTCTACTTGATTTTATATATTAAAATAGATATGCTATTAATATAACTTTTTATTTTTTGGGGGGAATAGACTTGTTTTTACTTGAAAATATTAAATTCAAAAATATTTTAGAAGTCAATCAATTAGAAATAGAAAAAAATATTATAACTTCTATCCTAGGCAGAAGTGGTGGTGGCAAAACCACTTTTTTGAAATTGTTAAACAATATGATTTCTGTTGACAAAGGTGAGATTTTTTATAAAGGAAAAAACATTGAAGATTATGATCCAGTAAAGTTAAGAAGAGAAGTAGTAATGCTTCCTCAAGATCCAAAAATTTTCAAAGGGAGTATTGAAGAAAATTTTAAAATAACTGAAGAAATTACTGATAATAACTATTCCGATAATAAAAAGTACAAATCATTATTAAAAAAAGTTTCACTAGAGAAAAATCTAAATGATAATGCAGAAAGACTTTCTGGAGGAGAAAAACAGCGGCTGGCTCTGGCAAGGGTTATGCTGCTGGAACCTAAAGTGCTGCTTTTAGATGAGCCTTCTTCGTCTTTAGATCATAAAACAGAAGAAAAAATCATTAAGATGGTAGTTGATTATGTGAGTAAAAATGATAGAACTTTAATTATGGTTACTCACAGTCCAGATATTGCGAAAAAATTTGCTGATCGAATAATTAATATTGAAGCAGGTAAAATAGTGACTGAGTAAAAATTATTTTATCAATGATCTATAATAATTCAAAAAAGAGGTGAAAAGAGTGCAGAGTGATATAATAAATATTCAAATATTCCAACTAGTTTTTGCTTATATATTTGTTTTAGTTTTATTATTTATTGTTAAACAAAAAGAAATAGGTCATAAAGGTGAAATTTTACTGGCTTCAGTTAGAATGACCATTCAATTGGTTGCTGTAGGATTTATATTAGATTATGTATTTGCAAATCAAAATCCATTTTACAGTCTGCTAATTTTATTGATTATGGAGTCTTTTGCAATTTACAATATTTATGGTAGAGTTGATGTTGAGATCTCAAAAAAACTAAAGGTGATAATTGCAGCTTCCATGTTTTTGGGGACTTCAATCAGTATTTTATTTTTTGTGCTGGCTGTAGTTGGCCTTGATCCCTGGTTTAGAGCCGATTATTTTATCCCACTTTCCGGGATGTTAATTGGTAATTCAATGACAGGTATTTCGC
>JBHEOV010000038.1:0-16939 GCA_046260625.1 Halanaerobium sp.
ACGGAGAAAAATTAAGTATAACCTACTGCCCTTTAACCGGTTCAGCTATCGGATATTATGGTGAGCTTGCAGCCGGCAGCACAGATTTTGGCACCTCCGGCAAACTGGTTAATAGTAATTTGATTATGTATGACCGCCAGACAGAAAGCTACTGGTCTCAGATTTTAGGTCAGGCAATCAGCGGTCCTCTAACCGGAGAAAAATTAGATAGATTTCAAGTTACCTGGACCAGCTGGACTAATGTTAAAGCTAAATATGAAAAAGCAAATATTTTATCTAATAAAACAGGATTTAACAGAGATTATACAAGTGATCCCTATGGCTCCTATCGCAGTAAAGATGTATCAGGAAATTATTATAGAAATGACAATTCATATTTCAATGTCTTATCTAACGATGACAGTCTTGATAGAAAAGATGTTGTAATTGCAGGAGAATATAAAGGGGAACACTTTGCAGTTGAAAAGGAATTTGTAGTCCGAGAAAAAGAAGTTAATTTTATAATTGCTGATAACCAATTAACTGCTATCTATGAGCCTGAATTAGATACAGTTAGAATCAGTAAAGATGGAGAAGAACTGGTTGTTTATGATGTAATGTGGTTTGGCTGGCATGCTTTTTATCCAGAATTTAGTGAAAATTTAATCAAAAATCCAGAATAATTAAAGTATTTTCTGATCTAAAAGAGGTTTAAAAATAAAAGATTTATTGGAGGCAAAATAATGGACTATGACTATGATCTCTGCGTAATTGGAGCCGGTTCTGCAGGTTTAACCCTTGCTAATGGAGCTGTCAGACTTGGTCTAAAAACTGTTTTAATCGAAAAAAATAAAATGGGAGGAGACTGCTTAAATTACGGCTGTGTTCCTTCTAAAACATTAATAAAATCCTCTAAAGTTTATGATTTTTTCAAAAATGGTAGTAAATATGGTATGCCCAGTTTTGAAGTACCAGAAATAGATGGAAAAGCAATAATGAATAATGTGCAAAGAGCAATTTCAGAAATTGCTCCTAAAGACTCTGAGGAAAGATATGAAAGTCTAGGTGTTGAGGTTATCAGAGATACTGCTTACTTTGAAGATGAACACACCATTAAGACTAATAATAATGGTCAGCTAACTGCTAAATATATTGCCGTCACCAGCGGTTCTAAACCCAAAACAATAGAAGTTAAAGGTTTAAAAGAAATAGGATATTTAAATAATGAAAATATTTTTGATCTAGAAGAATTACCAGAGACTATGATCTTTATTGGTGGAGGACCAATTGGATCAGATAAAAGAAATTATGGCAGATGAAGTAATAGTTGCTGCCGGAAGATATCCTGACATCGAAAATTTAGAGCTTAAAAAAGCAGGAGTTGATTATACCGAAAAAGGGATAAAGATTAATAAAAAAATGCAGACTTCAGTTAAAAATATCTATGCAGCAGGAGATGCAGTTGGTGATTATAAATTTACCCATATGGCAGGCTATGAAGCATCAATTGCTCTGCGAAATATTGTTTTTAAATTACCAGCAAAAGTTAATTATAATGCAGTACCCTGGGTACTTTATAGTGATCCTGAAATAGCAAGTGTTGGTCTGAGTGAAAAAGAATTAAAAAGCAAAGGGATAAAGTATAAAATCTTAAAATCTGATTTTAAAGATAATGACAGAGCAGTAGCCGAAAGAAGAAAAGAAGGCTTTGTTAAACTTTTAGTTAATAAACACGATAAAATTATTGGAGCTGTGATTGTCGGTAAATCTGCAGGTGAGTTATTACCACTTATTAATTATTTTATTGTTAATAAAATTAAACTCAGAAAAATCTTAAATGTAATTTTTCCTTATCCCACCCTCTCAGAAATTTTAAAAGAAACTGTTTCAAGTTATTATTCAGATAAAATTTTCAACAAAACAGTCAGAAAAATATTAAAGGTTTTATTTAATTACCAGGGGAATTAAAATTTTTTTTATTTTTTTAAAATTTAGTATATAATCTAGTAAGAGATAGAATTTAAATAAATAAATTGAAAACCTTTGAAATATTTACTATTATTTCAAAGGGTTTTTTAATTTAGGGGCGAACTATATAAATGAGTATAACTAAAAATAGAAAGGGTGCTGGGCTATGATACTAAAAATACTTAAATATGACCTCTTAAAAAAGAAAATTATCACATTTGCTGTTTTTATTTTTATTGTTTTATCAGCACTTTTTATGGCAGCTGGCAGTAATATGCTGATTACCATTAATGATTCAGTAGATAATTTATTTGAAAAAGCTGCCATCCCTCATTTTGTGCAGTATCATTCAGGTACTATTGAACCCGAAATTATAAAAAGCTGGAGTCAGGAAAACCCAAATGTAAAAAAACAGCAGAACAGTGAGATGATAAATATACCGGGCTCAGAAATATTTATCAATGGTCAGCCGGAAACTGAGACAGTTATGGATATCGGTTTTCTAAAGCAGAATCAACAATTTGACTTTCTGCTCAATTTAAATAATGAAATAATCTCAGTTAATCAGGGAGAGATTGCTGTCCCTATCTATTATAAGCAGAGAAGAAATTTATCTTTGGGAGATAGTTTAGTTATACAAAATGAGCAGTTTAAAATGGATTTTACAATTAAAGAATTTGTCAGAGATGCTCAGATGAACCCATCAATCATTAGTTCCAAGCGCTTTGTAATCAATGAGGCTGACTTTGAACAGATGAAAAATAAGATAGGAGAAATAGAATATCTAATCAGTTTTCAACTAAATGAGCCAGAAAAAATTAGTGAATTTACTAATCAATATACTCAATCTGAGCTGCCTGAGAAAGGGCCAGCAGTTGATTATAAGATATTTAAGTTATTTAACAGCCTGACTGATGGTTTAATTGCTGCAGTTATAATTTTAATTAGTTTTCTTTTAAATATTATCGCCCTTTTATGCTTAAGGTTTATAATTTTACTGACTATTGAAGAAGATTATAAAGAAATCGGGGTCATGAAGGGAATAGGAATAACTGCGCGGGATATTAAGAAAATCTATTTATTAAAATATATTTTTATAGCCCTCAGTGGAACGGCAGTTGGATTTTTGCTTTATTTAGCTTCAAGAAAAGTATTCTTACAAAACATTTTATTATATACAGGTGAAGCACCAAAATCAGCTCTTCAAATTCTGCTGCCACTAATTACTGCTTTGATGATAGCAGCAGTAGTCATAGTTTTTGCCTATATTATTTTAAGAAGATTTAATAAAATTTCACCGGTAGAGGCTATTCGCATGGGAGCCAGCACTAATAGCAAATTTAACCAGAGTAAATTTTCCTTATCTAAAAATAAATTACTCAATGCAAATATTTTTCTGGGCTTAAGAGATGTATTCCTGCGCTTTAGATTATTTATTATTTTATTTGTAGTCTTTATTTTAACGACATTTATAATTATTGTTCCTTTAAACTTCTTAAATACCATTAAGTCTTCAGAATTTGTCAGTTATATGGGAGTAGCAGAAAGCGATATTATTATGGATCTCAGATATTCAGAGGGGATCAGAGATAATTTTGAAGAGATTAAGACTTATCTTGAAAATGATCCGGATGTAACAAATTATGCATCTTTTGTAACTTCACAATACAAAATTATAAATCAGGAGGGTCTAACTGAAAATATATATCTTCAAACCGGTGATTTTAGTGAATTTAATCTGGATTATTTAGCTGGAGAAAGCCCTCAGGCAGCAAATGAAATAGCCCTATCATATTTAAGTGCATCTGAGTTAGAAAAAGAGCCTGGAGATAAAGTTCCACTTATAATAGAAGAGGAAAGAAGAGAAATGACAATCACAGGTATTTATCAGGATATTACTAATGGCGGCAGAAGTGCCAAAGCTAATATTCCAGCTGATTACCAGAATGCGACCTGGTATAATATTTTTGTTAATGTAAATTCAGAGATCAATAATAAAATAAAAGAATATGAAGCGGTTTTTGATAACACTAAAATAATTGATCAAAAGGGATATTTAGAACAGACTCTCGGAGATACAATTAAACAATTAAATATTTTAACTATTGCAGCCATTATTATTGCAGCTGTGGTTACAATTTTAATTACTTCTCTTTTCCTAAAGACCTTAATTGCCAGAGATAAAGCACAAATTGCAATTATGAAAAGTATCGGAACTTCTGTTGACTCGATTAAGATCCAGTATATAACTAAAGCACTTTTTGTTTTAATTCTCGCTATTATAATTGGCACAATTGCTGCCAATATTTTAGGGGGACAGTTATTAACTATAATTTTATCTTTTCTCGGTGCATCCAGAATTGAAATGATTATAAATCCGTTTAGAAGCTATTTTTTAAGTCCTCTAATTATGATTTTGATCGTGATTCTGACCACACTTTTAAGTATCGGTTCAATTAAGAAAATTAATCTTTCAGATATTAAAGTCGAGTAGAAAGGAGTTTATGATGAATGAAATATTAAAAACTGAAAATTTGTCTAAAGACTATTTAATAAATAAAAGGAAATTTAAAGTTTTAAAAAATATTGACCTTTCAATCCAGGCCGGTGATTTTCTTTCAGTGATGGGTCCTTCCGGTTCTGGTAAAAGCACTCTACTTTATAATGTAAGCGGGATGGATAAGATGAGCTCTGGAGAAGTTATTTTTCAGGGAGAAAAATTAAGTAAGTTAAGTGAAAAGAAATTATCTGATTTAAGATTGAAGAAAATGGGTTTTGTTTTCCAGCAGATAAATTTACTGAACAGCCTCGGCATCATAGATAATATTATATTTCCTGCTCATATGGCAGGAAATAAAGAAAGAAATAAAATTAAAGAGAGAGCAATTGAATTAATGCAAAAGACTGGAATTTCAGAACTTAAAGAAAATGATATTACCCAGGCATCCGGAGGCCAGCTGCAGCGAGCAGCTATCTGCAGAGCTCTAATTAATCAGCCAGAAATTGTATTTGCTGATGAACCAACCGGAGCCTTAAATTCTCAGTCTGCCAGAGAGGTTATGGATGTTTTCCATACAATTAATAAGGAGGGGACTACAGTGATGACTGTTACCCATGATATCCGTGTGGCCTCTCACAGCACCAGAGTTTTATTTATGAAAGATGGTCAGATAGTTGGTGAAAAAATTCTGGGTGAATTGAAGGATTTGGAGACTGAACTTAAAGAAAGAGAAAGCGAACTAACTAAGTGGCTGCTTGATTTGGGATTTTAATTATCATATACTTAAAAAAGTAGTAAGACAGAAATTTGGGAGGTTGTAATTTTTGAGATTAGATTATCAATTTTATCAAAAAGATGCAGTTCAGGCAGCAAAAGATCTTTTAGGTAAATTTTTAGTCAGAGAAATTGATGATCAGAAAATAGTAGTAAAAATTGTTGATACTGAAGCCTATCAAGGAGCTGAGGATAAAGCTTCTCACGCTCATAACAATAAGAAAACTAAAAGAACTGAAACTATGTTTGCCAGAGGTGGCCTGGCCTATATTTACTTAATCTACGGGATGTATTACTGTTTTAATATTGTAACTGCAGCAGAAGGAAATCCACATGCTGTTTTAATTAGAGCAGTTGAGCCGGTTTCAGGCCTGAATTTGATCAGGGAAAACAGAAAAATCAAAAGTAAAAAAATCGAAGATTTAACTAATGGCCCGGGCAAACTGTCACAGGCTCTAAAAATTGACAAAAGCTTTGATGGCTGTGATCTGGTTAAAAGTAATAAATTATATCTAATCGAGAATGAAGATAATAATTTCAGGATAGAAAGTGCTACCAGGGTTAATATTGACTATGCTGAAGAATACAGAGATAAAAAATGGCGTTTTTATATTGAAGGAAATAAATTCATTTCAAAATCCTAGTTTTAGAACTGAATAATTATTGATATTGAAAAGGAGTGAATTAGTCAGAAAAATATAACAACTATGCAGGATAATTATAACTTTTGTTCAATTTAGTTAATAATATCACTAAAAAAGAGGGGGCTATTTAATGAAAATTATTTATTGGTTAGAGATGGATAAAAATGCTCAAATAGTGGATGAAAAAGAAATGGAAAGTCAATCTGAAATTAAAATTAGTTCTGATAATCACCTTCAAAAAAAAGGGGAAGAAGCTGATATTTCAGGACAGTGGCTGCTTTTAGATGAATTAGTAGAAATCAATAATCAATATTTGCTTTCTCAAAAAGATGAGGAAAAGGAAATAACCTGGATTAGACTTCCGGATAAATATGTAGAAGAAGATTATATGGTTGATTATAGTGCCAAAGATCAGTGTCCATTAGGAGTTGATGTTTTAATTAAAGAAGATGGATATCCCGTTGGAGTCATAGCTGGTTGTGATTCTATAAAACAGGCCAAAGTTGATAATAATTTAGATGGTCATAAATATAAAGGCGAATTAGGACTGAAGCTCAATAATGATTATTTTTTAACTTTTAAAAAAGAAAGCGAAGAATTTAAAGTAGTTAGAACAAATGTAGATTGGGATAGAGGAAAACATACAATTTAATTTAAAAAGGGGCTGCATATGCAGCCCTTTTTAAACTTAAAATAAATACTAATATAATTAAAGGAGCTGATTGATTTTAATGACAGAATTTAAAGATTTTATGAAATTAGACATTAGAGTTGGAAAAATAATCAGAGTCGAAAAATTTAAAAAAGCTGCAGATCCTGCCTATAAGCTTTGGTTGGACTTTGGTGATGAAATTGGAGAAAAGAAGTCCAGTGCTCAGATTACAGATTTATATCAGCCTCAAGATTTAATAGAAAAAGAGGTGCTGGCAGTTATCAATTTTCCACCAAAACAGATTGCAGATTTCATGTCAGAAGTTTTAGTTTTAGGTGTTTATGGAAAAGAGGGAGTGGTTTTAATTGGCCCAGATAAAAAAGTTGAATTAGGATCTCGATTGGGATGAATTTATTTTAATTAAGCGAAAATTATGATATAATTTATAATGTGTCTAAAAATTTTTAAAATAGGAGCTGAATACAATACAAAACAAAGATTTTAGTAAGAAAAATAATCTGGGAACTATTTTTAAAGCAACTGAAAAGAATAAATATTTAATAGTTTTTGCATATTCTATAATAATTATGTTTTCTTCTTTATTTTTTAATAATCCTCTAGAAATTTTAATTGGCATGAGAAATATTTTAACAGCTCAAAGTATACTGGTTTCAGACTATATGTCAATTGCTAATCCGGGAGCAGCTATTTTCAATAGTGGTCTATTAATGATGATTGCTGTTTTTCTTTCTAAACAGAGCAAAGTAAATATGAACGGTACTATTATTGCTGCCATTTTTACAGTTGCCGGTTTTGCTTTATTTGGCAAAAATATTTATAATAGCTGGAGTATAATATTTGGTGTCTTTCTTTATTCAAAAATCCAAAAAACACTTTTTAGAAAATTTTTATTAATCGCCTTATTTGGTACTGCCTTAGGACCTATGATTAGTTATCTTAGTTTTGGTACAAATTTAAATCCTATAATTGCAATTATTTTTGCAAATCTGATTGGGATAGTTGCAGGTTTTATTTTACCTGCACTTGGTCATCACTTCACTGTTTTTCACGAAGGTTTCAATATTTATAATATTGGTTTTACTGCTGGTATGATTGGGACAATTTTCATGTCTTTATTTAGATCGTTTGGAATGGAAACTCCTAAAATTTTAATTATAGTTGATGGCTATAATACAGAATTATATATTTATTTAACACTATTATTTTTTTCACTCATCTTAGTGGGTTTTTTATTTAATAATAAAAGTTTTAGAGGCTACAGAAAGTTATTAAAACACACGGGTAGATTAGTAGATGATTTTGTAGTCACAGAAGGTTTTGGAATATCCTTGATTAATATGGGTTTATTGGGTTTATTTAGTACAATTTATATCTTCCTAATTAATGGTACTCTAAATGGTCCAGTAATTGGTGGGATATTAACAGTAGTAGCTTTCGGCGCCTTTGGAAAACATTTAAAAAATATAATACCAATATTTATAGGAGTAATTTTAGGTGCTTATTTACAAATCTGGGAACTTAATTCTATAGGAACTATTCTGGCAGTGTTATTTGGAACAACTTTAGCACCTATAGCAGGTGTTTTCGGCTGGAAAAGTGGAGTTACTGCAGGATTTTTACATATGGCACTGGTAATGAACGTTGGTTATTTACATGGTGGAATCAATCTTTATAATAATGGTTTTGCAGGAGGAATGGTGGCAGCATTTTTAGTGCCAGTAATTTCTGCTTTTAGGGAGGTTAGAAATGAAAAATGATCTTAAATCCATTAAATTAATCAGTGAACTATCAGCTTTTGTTTTGCATGCTGGTGGAAATGAATTTAATGTTAATTTTCAAGAAAAAGACCAGATAGTAACAATAACAATAGAAGCAAATATTAAAAATTTGTCTTCAAACTATCTAGAAACTTTAGAGGGCTTAAATACACCACGTCAGAGCGAAGTAGAGGATTATTACTGGGAATTAGCTGGAGAAAGTTATAATTATCAAGAATTAACACTTGTGGGCATGATTATAGATAAAGCTGAATACAGTTATGAAAATAACATATTAAAAATTACTGTCTATCGTCATATATAAAATATTTTTTAAAATCAATAAATTAAGTAAATCGTTTTAATTCATAATCTCATTGAGGTTATGAATTTTTTTGCGTAAAATAAAATAATTTTCAAAATACTGCTTGACAAAAAGAAAATAGAGAATTATAATATCATTATAAAACAGTTGTTATATAACATATATTATTTATAATCAGAAAGGAGATAAGTTATGCCGCCAAAGAAAAAATATAGCAGAAAACAGATAATAGATCAGGCCTTTGAACTGGCCAAAAAAGAAGGTATTGAAAATATTACTATCCGTAAAGTTGCAAAAAAGTTAAATAGTTCTGCTGCTCCAATTTATCAAAACTTTGATGATGCTGAAGATTTAATAAATGAAATTATAAAAAGGACATTTAAACTGGGAAAGAAATTAATTGAAGAAGCAAATTCCGGTGAAAAATTTAAAGATATCGGGCTTGCCAGCCTCCACTTTGCCCAGCAGTATCCACTTCTTTTTCGAGATTTAATTATGAACCAGGGTAACTATATGTCAAACTATGACCAGGATTTCGGGAATTCTTTAGTTAAAGAAATGCAAAAAGATTCTAATTTAAATGGTTTAAATGAATCTGAGTTAAAATTAATTTTACTTAAAATGAGGGTTGTTCACACCGGTTTAGCTGTAATGGTTGCAAATGGATTATTATCTGATAAATTCACTGCTCAAGAGGAAGAAGAATTATTGGATAGTCTGGCTGCAGATATTATTAAGGCAGCAAAAATTAAAAAGAATAAGGTTTAAAGTCAGCACGCTTAAAGGAGGAACTAATGAAAAAGAAAAAGGTTATTATCATCGGGGCCGGAATTGCTGGTCTCTCAGCAGCTTCCTATCTACAGCGGAACGGTTATCAGACAGAAATATTTGAAGCTCACAGCCTGCCGGGAGGAGTCTGTACTTCCTGGAAGCGAGGAGATTATACTTTTGACTACTGTGTGCACTGGTTGATGG
Organism: Halanaerobium sp.; assembly: GCA_046260625.1. Classification (GTDB taxonomy): domain Bacteria; phylum Bacillota; class Halanaerobiia; order Halanaerobiales; family Halanaerobiaceae; genus Halanaerobium. Next base: position 9,596 of record JBHEOV010000038.1, read on the forward strand.
GAACAAAAAAGGGAACAGGTTTTGATATCCTGTGGGAAGAACTTGGAGCCTTAAAAGATAAAAATAATAAGGCTGTAGAAATTAAAAACTTTAAAGAGTTTACGAGGATTGAGCTGTCAACAGGTGAAACCATAAAACTGTATTCTAATCTTGATCAGCTCCAAACTGAATTTTTAAAAATTGCACCTGAGGATAAAAAAGAAATTAAAAAATTTATTAAAGAGATGAAAACACTCTCCGAAATGATAAATGCAGTTGATAAAGAAAACTGGGATTTAATTGATTATCTGGGATATTACAAAAATAACCTGCGTCCTTTTCTCAAAGTAATGAAGTATGCTAAAATGACAATGAAAGATCTGGCTCAAAATTGGCAGAATCCCGGGCTGCAGGAATTATTTAAAGTAATTATTCCTCCTTCCTGGTCAGCACTCTCTTTATTATTTGGGATGGCTTTTCAGCATGTTGAAGCTGCTGGTTATCCGGTTGGTGGTTCTCTGGCCTTAGCTAAAAATATTGAAAAAAAATGTCTGGAACTTGGAGTTGAAATAAATTATAATAGCAGAGTTGAAAAAATAATTACTAGAGAAAATAAAGCAATTGGAATCAACTTAGAAAATGGAAAAGAATATTATGCTGACTACATTGTTTCCGCTGCTGATGGACATTCAACTTTATTTAATTTATTAGAAGGCAATTATTTAACACCACAATTAGAAAAGGCCTATAATGAATATTCTCTCTTTCCATCCTCAATTCATCTGGCCTTTGGGGTGAGTCGAGATTTAAAAGAATATCCACATGCCCTGGTTTTAAATTTAGATCAGACTTTAAGCCTGGAAGATGGCTCAGAGCATAATAATTTAAGTCTTAATATTTATAATTTCGATCCCACTTTGGCTCCAGCAGGAAAAACTACAGTTACTGTAATTATAAACACCTGGAAAACTGATTATTGGGAGCAGCTTGCTAAAAATGATTATCAGCAGTATAATAAAATAAAAGAAGATATTGCTGAAAAAGTTTTAGAAATTTTAGACAGTCGTATCGATAATTTTAGTTCAGCAGTTGAAAAAATTGATGTTTCAACACCTCACACTGTCAAAAGATATACATCAAACTGGCAGGGCAGTTATGAGGGCTTTGCGCCAACACCGGCAGCTTTAATGAAAAAGCTACCAAAAGAAATTAAGGGATTTGATAATTTTCAGATGATCGGACAGTGGACCGAAGCCGGAGGAGGAATACCAGCTGCTGCTTTAGATGGCCGTAATCTCTGCCAAAAGTTATGTAAAAAAGATAAAATAGATTTTAAGACAGCAATTTAATTAGAATCTAAAATAATTTATTTAAAAAAATCAAAATAGAATTGGGGTGGGTGTTTTAATGATTCTCTGGCAGCTGCAGGATTATATATCAACATTTTTATCAATTATCAAAGCAAAATTTAAAAACTGGCAGCTTGCTGAAAAGCTTCAGCCAAAAAAGTTTAGTTATGGGGAGGATCAAAGACAGTATCTTCTTTGGTATAACTCTAAATCAGAAAAAAGCCGCAATAATACCATCTTCTTTATTCACGGTGGTGGCTGGAACAAAGGGGAACCTGAATTTTTTAAATTTGTAGCTGATTACCTGACAAAACTTGGCTTTACAACAGTTATGCCTGCTTACCGACTGGTACCTGATTCTCATTTTCCCGATCAGCAGATTGATATTTTTAAAGCTTTAAAAAAGACGTTAGAGATTTCAGAAAAATCAGATGCCAGCAAAAATATAATTATTGGCGGTCAGTCAGCCGGCGCTCATCTGGGAGCCTTACTGCTTTTAAATAATAAACTACAGCAGGAATATAAAATAGATAAAAATATTTTTAACGGTTTTTTATCTATCAGCGGCCCCCTCGATTTTTCTCGTCCCTGTAGAACTATCAGAGCCGAAAAATATTTATACGGCTTTGTCCCGACAGCTGAAAAACGAAAAAAAGCAAACCCCATTAATTATATATATTCAGACTTTAATACTCCAGTTTTTTGTCTTCATGGTGCAAAAGATCCTTTAGTTCCTAAAGAGCACTCTATTGATTTTATAGAAGAAATTGAGATAGAAACCGAGGCGGAAACTAATTTAGAAATTTATAAAAATAAACATCATTCAGATCTGGCAGATTTATTTTTTGGCAAAGGAGCAGCAAGTCAGGCTGTAAGAGAATGGCTGCAAAAAATAGATGATTTCAGTTAATAAATTATAATTAACTAAGGCAGAATCATCTATGTCCAAATAATATCTTTAAAAGTAATTTGATAAATTTTTAAATTAAAAAAGGGGTTGTGATCAGGATGTTATTAAATAAATTATTTGTGTTACTGTTAGTTTGCCTGATAATCGGATTTTCTGCTACTGCTGCTTTAGCTCAAAAAGAAAACTTAATCAAAAAAATTTATGCCCACTATCCTTTGGATGGTAGTACTATCGATCAGGGGCCAAATCAGCTGCATGGTGAAGCAGTAGATAAAAAGCGCTGCAGAGAAGACAGATTTGGAAATAAAGAAGGGGCTCTATCTTTTGCTGGTAGAGATGACTCTCTAACTTTACCGGTTAATATCAGCCCGGGAATTATGCCGCAGCTCACAGCCGCTCTCTGGCTCAAAGTAGAAGAAAGAGCAGGAATCAGTACTATTTTATCAAACAATGATGGTGGCTTTGGCAGATCACTTATAATTGATAGCAGAAAAAACAGAGCACTTTTATCTGTTATTGCAGGCAATAATCAAAAAGTATATGGAGGAATCAACATTCCTTTCAACAAATGGGTCTTTGCAGCTGTGAGCTGGAATGCTGAAAATGGTAAAGTTTCTTTATATTTAATTGATCAGAATAAAAACTTTAGCACAATTTCGACTAATAATGTTAATCCAGGCCAGGGAAAAGATTTTATTACACTTGGCAAAAATCCTGTATCAGGAGACTTTTTTAGAGGCACTATAGATCAGCTAATGATCTGGGACCAGATTTTATCAATGGATCAAATTAAATCTTTAGCTGATTAAACTTTAAAAGTAGAGCTTAAGTTGACAGTTGGTAATATTTCTGCTAAACTTTTATTAAATTCAAAAAATTTGAGATGGAGGCTGAGACAATGAAAAAGAAGAGTCGAGAAGAGAATAGAGATGGATTTTTTGGTGATTTTGGAGGCAGTATTGTTCCTCCCGAATTAGCAGATGTTTTAGAGGAATTAAAAGATGCTTTCTATGAAATAAAAGACAATCAAGAATTTAAAGAGGAACTTGCTTATCTTTTTGAAGATTATGTGGGTAAACCTAGTCCCCTTTATCTGGCTAAAACTCTAACTGAAGAAGTTGGAGGAGCTAAAATATACTTAAAAAGAGAGGACTTAAACCACACTGGTGCCCATAAAATTAATAACTGTATTGGTCAGGCTTTACTTGCTCGCAAAATGGGCAAAAAAAGAATTATTGCCGAAACTGGTGCCGGTCAGCACGGTGTAGCTACAGCGACCGCCTGTGCTTTATTTAATATGGACTGCATAATTTATATGGGGGAAGTAGATACTAAAAGACAGGAATTAAATGTTTTTAGAATGAAACTTTTAGGAGCTGAAGTTAAAACCGTTACTGCAGGTGATGGAACTTTGAAAGATGCTGTCGATGAAGCTTTAAAAGATTTTGTGCAGCATGCTGATGATACTTATTATATGCTTGGTTCTGCAGTTGGTCCTAATCCATATCCAACAATGGTTAAAGAATTTCAGTCTGTTATCGGTAAAGAAGCCAGAAAACAGATTTTAGAAAAAGAAGGCAAATTACCTGATTATTTAGTAGCCTGTGTTGGTGGAGGAAGTAATGCGATTGGTTTATTTGCTCCTTTTGTTGATGATCAGGATGTAAAAATGCTTGGTATTGAACCAGGAGGTAAAGGAAATAAACCAGGAGAAAATGCAGCTCCCCTAACTTATGGCAAACCGGGAGAACTGCACGGCTTTAAAAGTTATGTCCTCTATGATGATCAGGATGAAAACGTAATTTCTCATACTCATTCTATAGCTGCTGGTTTAGATTACCCGGGTGTTGGACCAGAACACAGTTTCCTTAAAGATTCCGGAAGAGCTGAATATACTACAGCCTCTGATCAGGAAGCTTTAGATGCCTTCCACCTATTATCAGAAAAAGAAGGTATTATTCCCGCCTTAGAGAGTGCACATGCTATTGCTGGCGGAATGAAGATAGCTGCTGAACTTGAAAAAGATCAGATAGTAATTATTAATCTTTCCGGTCGTGGAGATAAAGACGTTGGTCAAATCAAAGAATTACATGAAAATGGAAAATTAAAATAATTAAGCTATAAAACCTCAGAATTATTAACTTAATTCTGGGGTTTTTGCTATTTTAAGGATGTTTTTATGCCAAAAAAAATTAACTAAAATTATTTTCAAAAAAGCCTTGACATTGACCAGAAATGATATTAAACTGTTAGACAAATGAACTGCTTGTATACACAAGTAGTCTTTTTTCGTTTTAGAAGAATTTTAAAAATATGTTCACCAAAACAACAAATTTCGGGAGGGATTATTATAGCTAAATCACATTTATCAGCTCTTTACAAAAATATTGCTGCCGAAATTACTCAGCGGATTTATAATGGAGATTATTCTTCTGGTGATTATTTACCATCAGAAAACAAGCTGGCTCAGGAGTTTGAAGTGACCCGCTCTACTATTCGTAAAGCTTTAAAAGTTTTGAAAGAGAGGGGAACGATAGTCAGCAAACAGGGTAAGGGTTATCTGGTCAAAGAACTGCACTGGGAACAGAGTCTGCTGCAGTTTTACAGTTTCGGTAAAAATATCGCCCAAAATATAGAAAACCCTGAAACAAAAGTTTTAGAATATAAAAAAATTAAGGGCTTAAAAAGTGTAGAAGAATTTAATTCAATTGAACTCTGGCAGATTAATCGTCTGCGCTTGATGAATGAAGTCCCTTTGATTCTTGAAACTTCATATATTCCACTAAAATTTCTAAATAATTTCGAAGCGGAAGAATTAAAACAGGATTCTCTCTATAACCTTCTTAAAAAGAATGACAATAATATTGTTAGAGCCAAAGAATATTTAGAACCAACTTTACCATCACTGCGAGATCAAGAATTACTTGAAATTGGAGAAAAAAATTCTCTTTTTCAGACCCTAAGATACAGTTATAATGCAGAAGAAGAATTAATAGAATTAAGAGAAAGCCTAATAAGAGGAGATCATTTTAGTTTTTCAGTCGAAATGACTCTATAAAATAAGGAGTGTTTTAAATACTTAAATGAATAAAGACATAAAAAGGTTATTTAAGATGTTTATTACTTTTTTTAAGATAGGCCTTTTTACTTTTGGCGGCGGTCTGGCTATGATCCCGATCATGGAAAAAGAATTTGTTGATAAACAGGGCTGGGTAGATAAAGAGAGGTTTGTTAATGCGATTTCTATTACTCAGACTGTGCCCGGTGCTGTAGCAGTTAATATGTCCATCTTTTTTGGCTATAATATCGCCGGTTTTGCTGGAGCTTTAGTAGCTGCAGTTGGAGTTGCACTACCCTCGTTTTTTGTGATTCTGACAATAGCTTTAGTTTTTAGAAACTTTAATGATTATGTAATTGTTCAAAATGTACTAAAGGGGATTCGTCCGGCAGTTGTAGGCCTGATTATCTATGCTGGGCTTGATCTGGCCAAGTATATTGACTGGACTCCATCCCTAGCTGCAACTATTTCTTTTGTTATTTTAGTTGGAGTAATATTTGCTGTAAATCCAGCTTTATTGATTTTAATGGCTATAGTTTTTGGTACGATTTCACATAAAAAACATCTGTTCGAAAAATTGAAGGATAAATTTAAATCCAGTTATCAGAAGGTTTATTCAGATTAAATTGAGGCAGATTAAATAAATTATAACAAATAATTGATGACAAAAACTATCTTAATGCAATTAAAATTCATTAAAAAGGGGTAAATAAATGCTGGAATTACTAATTAACTTAATTACTTCATTTTTTAAAATTGGTTTGTTTGGTTTTGGCGGCGGTTATGCAATGGTCTCTCTGCTCCAAAAAGAATTAGAAAAATACGGCTGGATGACAATGCAGGAATTTGTTGATATTATTGCTATTGCCCAGATGACCCCTGGAGCTATAGCGGTAAACAGTGGAACATTTGTAGGTTTTAAATCATCTTCCAGTATCCTGGGAGCATTTCTGGCAACAATGGCTGTTATTACACCATCTTTTATTTTAGTTATCCTGCTGGCGCGCTACTTTAAAAAGATAAAGAAATCTGATTATATTAATTCAGTTATCAGATATATCAGGCCCACAGTAATCGGATTAATCATTTTAGCAGCATTATCACTTGTTAAAACAAGTATTATTGATATACCAACATTTTTAATCTCAGCTTCAGTGATTGGAATCATGTTAAAAACTGAAATTGATCCAATTACTTTAATTGTAGCTGCAGGAATTTCAGGAGCATTGATTTATTAAATTTGATTATTGAGCTCAAAAAGTTAAAAATATACATTACATAATATATATAAATTATAAAAGAGGTGTTTATGATGGATAAAGTAGATTTTAACCAGGTATTAAATGATTATAATGAAATTTTACCCCAGGGAGTATTTTTAACAACTAAAAATGATGATGAAGTTAATACAATGACAATGGGCTGGGGAACAGCCGGTTTTATCTGGAATCAAAATATTTTGATGGCACCAGTTAGAAAATCACGCCATACACATCAGCTGCTTGAAAACAGTGATTATTTTACAGTTAGTGTACCTTTAAATGGTCAGTTGAAAAAAGAGCTGCAGTTTTGCGGAACTAAGTCCGGCAGAGATTATGATAAAATTAAAGAATTAGATTTAGAATTGATAGAGGTTGAAGAATCTGAAGTACCAGTTATTAAAGGCAATGATCTGCATTTTATCTGTAAGATTAAATATCAGCAGGATATGCTTAAAGAAAACTTAGAGCAGGATATTTTAGAAAAGAAGTATCCAGATAAAGATATGCATACATTTTATTATGCAGAGGTAGTTGCAGTTTATAAAGAGGAATAAAGATATACCTTTTAAAATATTTTAATAGATTTAGAAATTAGCTTAAAATACTAAATAAATCAGAAGCTCTAGAAGCAAAAAGTTTTTGCTGGAATGGGGATTTGATCAGCTTTTTAATTTAAGAGGCTTTAAGAAAAGTGCTCTTAAAGAAGAAATAAAGAAAAAATTGCTGATTTCAACTCATTTTAGCGGAAATTTCTTTTTTTAAGTAAAAACTTCGTAAAATTATTAT
>JBHEOV010000039.1:0-13112 GCA_046260625.1 Halanaerobium sp.
ATCAATAAGTGAACCCGGCAAAAAAGCATCTTTATTGCCATGCTCATTTAATAAAATAAAACTTTCCTGACTATTTAAACGGGCACTAATTAATTCTCCAAAAGCTGCTAAAAAGAATTTACTCTTTTCTTTTTTAGCAGACCCTTATCACGAACAATTGGCTTACGGGTTACTGCAAAAACTAAACGGACCATTGTATATTAAAACAAAAAAATAAAGACACTGTTTAGCAGTGCCCTTATTAAAATCTAAATCTATATTATAACAAATTAATTAAAATTAGATTAAGATTTAACTAGTCTTCTTCAGCTTCAATCTCAGCTCTGATATCTTCCGGGATATTAAAGTTAGAATATAAATCCTGAATATCATCATGATCTTCTAATTGATCCATTAGTCTCAGCATCTTTTTGGCATCACTTTTGTCCAGGGTAACTTCATTATCGGGAATCATAGCTAAATCTGCTGATTCAAATTCGTAACCAGCTTCTTCTAAAGCCTCTCTTGCCGATTCATAATTACCTGGATCAGTATAAATTATAGCTCTCTCTTCTCCATAATCTAAATCCTCTGCACCTGCCTCTAATGCTTCTAATAATAAGTCTTCTTCTCCAACTTCAAATTCGTTGAGATCAATTACAAGTTCACCTTTACGCTGGAACATCCAGGCAACACAGCCGTTAGAACCCAGATTACCCCCATTTTTATCAAGAATATGACGCACCTCTGCTGCAGTTCTATTTCTGTTATCAGTCATGATATCAAGATAAAGAGCAACACCACCCGGTCCATAGCCTTCATAAACAAAAGACTCATAAGTCATTCCTTCTAAGTTACCTGTACCACGCTTAACTGCTCTTTCAATGTTATCATTTGGCATATTATTATCTTTAGCCTTCTGAATAGCCATTCTGAGATCAGCGTTCATCTCCGGATCTCCGCCACCCTCTCTAGCAGCAACAGCTATTTTACGACTTAATTTTGAAAACAACTTTCCTCTTTTCCTATCTTCTTTTTGCTTTTTATGCTTTATATTAGCCCACTTGGAATGTCCGGCCATATAATAACCCTCCTTAAATCAAATTACAGTTCTTTAATCAGTTTGCAGTTTATTGTACCATAATTACGAGTTTTTTTCAATATTATGCTCTTCTAAAATATTTGTTAAGTTCTTAAGTAGGGTGTATATCATTTCTAATTCTTTTTCATCTCTTTTTAAAAGTAAATCTGTTATGTTTGAAATTTGAATGCTGGCATCAGAACTTAAATCGTAATTGATCAGTAATTTATCAACTCCAACTCCAAGCGCATCAGCAATTTTTATTAGAGATTTTAAAGATGGTTCTTTTTCCCCTCTTTCAACCTGTCCGATATATGTATAATGCAAACCTGCTTTTTCACCTAAATTTTCCTGAGTCAAGTCTTTTATTTTACGATATTCTTTAATTTTTTTCCCAATATATTCTTTTTGCATGTTGCTCACCTCTAATATATATCTTAAAGTTTAGAGGCAGCCATTTGAAGAGATTATAAGTATTATAATAAATTAAATAGGTATTATTAAAGTATTTAAGTCTTTTTTTGCTCTTTTATTGCAGAACTTAAGAGTAATAGTCTAACAAAAAAACCACAGCTAATAAGCCATGGTTTAAAAAATTATATTTACTGCTGTGCTCTTAAATCACTAATTAATGAGGTCAATTTTTCTTTGCCTCCATTATTCCAGCTCTCTATAAAATTAGTAACTCTTTCTCGATCATATTCACTTAGGTCTTTTACCAGAGAATCTAACTCCTGATTATCTAAGTCTTTCATTAAGTCAATTGCTCTTTTTAGAGGATACTGTACTTTGTAATATATTTGATCAACCATCATTTACCTCCTCAAACATTTCTACCAGGCTCTCTAACCTGGGCATTGTTTCCCGTTCAATATATCTTATGTAACCTTCGAGTGTTATAATTCTATTATCCAACACTTTAGTACTCATTTCAGGAGAATAATTTTCAAACTGATCTGTTTTATTAACTGCCTCATCAATATATTCTATTACATCTATTACTGCTTTCTCCATCTCAACACCCCTATTTTGAGTTTTATAAAAATTTGAAATATAACAAATAAAAAAATAAGTTAACCTGTAAGCCGAGTTCTGTATTAAATGATCATCTGTCTAGGGGAACAGTTACCTGAACCCTCCAGCGTCCTTACCCGGAGAAAAGCGGATCACTTTTAACTTCTCCCTATTTGGACTTACTCCAGATGGGGTTTACCTGGCATTCCAGTTACCTGAAACCCGGTAAGCTCTTACCTTACCTTTTCACCCTTACTTTTTAGTAAAATATTTTAAAAATAATCTTAATAAAAAGCGGTATATTTCTGTGGCACTAGCCTGGGAGTTACCTCCACCGGGTGTTACCCGGCATCCTATCCTGTGGAGCTCGGACTTTCCTCATCTTAAAAGATGCGATCATCTGGTTAACTTATTTTTTACCATATAAATTATACCACCAGATTAATTATATGTCAAGCTATTCACTCAGGTTAAAAAGAGCGAAATAATAGTAATCACTGATATTTCCAGGGGGCTGTATTCAGCTCTGATTTAATAAATTTGATTTCTCTTTTTAATTTTGTAGAAGCACTGCTCTTTAATCTTTCATATAAAAGATCTCTGACAAATTTCTCGCTACCATAATGGCCAAAATCGACAAGTGACATCCCAAGTTCTTCTGCAGTTTGAGCTTCGTGAAATTTAACATCTCCAGTTAAATATAAATCAGCTCCCTGATAATGTGCATCTTTTATAAAATCTGAGCCACTACCACTGCAGAGAGCAACTCTTTTAATTTTATTTTTGGCCCTGACAACCTTAAGTAAATCCAATTCATAAACATTTTTTATTAATTCTAAAAAATTATCCAGTTCCATTTTCGATTTTAGATCTGCAATTCTTCCAATACCTTTTTTACTTTTTAAATTTTCCATTTGATATAAATCCCAGGCTGGCTCTTCATATGGATGTACATTGAGCAGTTCTTTAATAACCCGATCTATATTTTCAGGTGCTACAATAGTTTCCAGCCGGTATTCTGAAACTGTATTTAAACTGCCCTTTTTACCAAGATATGGCTCAGAACCTTGGAGGGGCTTAAAATTACCTTTTCCCTGCTGAAAAAAGCCGCTGTGGCTGTAATTTTTATATTTGCCCGCCCCTTTTGCATAGAGAGCATCTCTTACCTGCTCAAAACTCTCTTCCGGGATAAAGGTCACCAGTTTATGATAATTTTGACTGCTGGTAGTTTTTAAAATAGATATATTATCTACATCTAACTTATTAATTAAATAATCATTTAAACCACCTTCAGCAATATCTAAATTGGTATGGGCTGAAAATAAAGAAATATCATTTTTGATTAACTTAAAAATCAATTTACCACTCTGATTTTGAGCATCAATAGATTTTATTCCATTAAAAATAAAAGGATGATGAGTAATAATCAGCTGACAGTTTTTTTCTACTGCTTCTGCTAAAACCTGAGCATTAAAATCAAGAGCTAATAATACATTTTCTACTTCCTGGGAAGCATCACCCACCTGCAGGCCAACATTATCCCAATCTTCTGCCAGTCTAGCCGGGGCCAGCTCACCCATTAACTGAATAACTTCTGCTACCTTTGCCATTTTTAGCCTCCTTTTCTAAGCAAACAATAAACCAAATACTAAAATTAATCTCTGCTAAAATAATTTTTTTGAAAATATATATTTAAATCAAAAAAACCCTGCTCTAATTAAAGAACAGGGTGTTTATATTCTGGTGGGCCCACCAGGATTCGAACCTGGGACTAACCGGTTATGAGCCGGTTGCTCTGACCAGCTGAGCTATGGGCCCGCTGAAAAACAAATATCTTATTTCTGACGACAAAAATAATTATATGATAGATATCAGCCCAGGTCAAGAGTTATTTTGATTTTTTTAAAAGGAATATTGAAGATAATATTGTAATATCTCGCAAATACTTCCTTTTACCCAGCTATACTCTTTAATCTAAATAATCTTTTAATTTTTTACTGCGGCTTGGATGTCTTAATTTTCGCAGTGCCTTAGCCTCAATCTGTCTGATTCTTTCTCTGGTAACTCCGAATTCTTTACCAACTTCTTCCAGAGTTCTTGGCCTTCCATCTTCAATTCCAAATCGTAGTTCCAGAACTCTCTTTTCTCGATCAGTTAGGGTATCCAAAACACCATCTAATTGTTCTTTCAGTAGTATATAGGATGCTGCTGAGGCAGGAGCAGGAGAATCTTCATCTTCGATAAAATCACCAAGGTGACTGTCTTCTTCTTCTCCGATTGGAGTTTCTAGAGAAACAGGTTCTTGAGCAATTTTCATAATTTCTCTTACTTTTTCAGCTGAGATATCCATTTCTTCTCCGATTTCTTCAGCCTTAGGTTCTCTTCCCTTTTCCTGCAGAAGTTGTCTGGAAACTCTAATTAGCTTATTTATAGTTTCTACCATATGCACAGGCACTCTTATTGTCCGGGCCTGATCAGCAATAGAACGAGTAATCGCCTGTCTGATCCACCAGGTAGCATAGGTACTAAATTTATAGCCCTTGGTGTAATCAAATTTTTCTACTGCTTTCATTAGTCCCATATTGCCTTCTTGAATTAAATCAAGAAAAAGCATTCCGCGACCAACATATTTTTTAGCAATACTGACTACAAGTCTCAAATTAGCCTCAACTAACTGCTGTTTGGCCCATTCATCACCCTGTTCCATTCTTTTGGCCAGTTCAACTTCTTCGTCAGCAGTTAAGAGATCAACTTTACCAATTTCTTTTAAATACATTCTTACAGGATCATCTATACTGGCACTTTTAGGAACACTAAGATCAAGACCACTATTGGGATCATCTTCATCTTCTTCGTCCTCTTCCAATTTAGAATTAACTATCTCAATATTCATTTCACTGAAAATATCATAAATTTTTTCTATATCTTCAGAATCTAAATCAATATCCTCCAGGGCATCCATAATTTCTTCATATGTCAGTTCCCCTTCTTTTTTTCCGCGATTGACAAGATCCTTAACTGCATCTATTCTAGTAGGACTTATATCCTTTTCAGCCACTTTAGTCCCTCCTTTCAATATTGTATTTCAAACTATAAAACGTTAATAAAATACGGTTTAATTTATCTAAACTTAATTCTTTTCGACTCAGTAAACTGCATAATTTCTTTTTATTTTTGGAAACTCGCTTTGAACTTAAATAATCTGCAAGTTCTAATACATGCTCTTTAGTTAATGAATTATCCTGTTTAACAAGTATTTCTGACCAGTAGGATAATAACTCTTCACCTAGATTATCCTTAACTTTATCTAATTGAACTGAATTACTGATCACACTGCCTTTAAATAAAAATTCTGCCAGCTGAGCAGTTCTTCCATTAAAATCATTTTTAGAAATTTTAGCTGCCAGCTCTTCTCTCAAAGCAGGATTACTAATAAAATGAGCCAGAACTTCTTCTTCAGCTTTTTGATAATATGATAATTGCGAATATAAATCAAACTCTTTTTCTACCTGTTTATTTTGTTTTTCTCTATTTCTTTGATAATTCCTGCTTTTATTTTTCCTAAATTCTTTTTCAACTTCTGCTGCCAGCACCTCGGCTTTAAAGTTAGTTTTTTCTGCTGCTCTCTCAATATAAATTTCTCTTTCTAAATTATCTTTAACTTCACTTAAGAGTTCAACAATAGATCGTAAAACTTTTTTTCTGACGCCTGGTTCTGAAAGATTTTTATTTTTAATAAGCATATTTATTTTAAAATCAATTAAATTTACTGCCTCTTGCATATATTTATCAAAAGCTTCTTGCCCTTCATTTTTTAGTAACTGATCGGGATCACTGCCTTCTTCTAATTGAATAACCTTAACATTAATCCCCTTATTACTTAATATATCAAGACCTCTTAAGGTAGCTTTGTTGCCTGCAGTATCTGCATCATAAGCAATATATGCGTTTTCGGCATATCTTTTAATCAGCTTAGCCTGTTCTTCAGTAAAAGCAGTACCCAGAGATGCAATTGAGTTTTTAAAACCATTTTTATGAGCCTGAATAACATCGGTATAACCTTCCATAATAATACAACTATTATCTTCTCTAATAAAATCTTTAGCTAAGTGGAGTCCATATAAATTTTTTTTCTTACTAAAAGTTGGATTTTCGGGAGAATTTAAATATTTGGGACCAAAACTTTCTTCAGCTTCAGTCTCTAAAATTCTACCACCAAAGGCTATTACTTCTCCTCGATTATTAAAGATTGGAAAAATAACTCTATTCCTAAACCTATCATAGTGGGAATTATTTTTTCCTTCACTGATCAGTCCAGCTTTTTTAATTAAATCTATACTAAAACCTTTTTTCTGCAGAAAATTTAATAAGAAACGCCATTCATCTGCAGCATAGCCGAGTTTGAATTCTTCTATATCAGTCTCATTAAAACCTCGCTCTTTTAAATAATCACGAGCAGCTTTTCCAATCTCGGTTTCAGTTAAAATATAGTTATAAAAACGAGCTGCCAGTTTATTCATAGAAAAAAGCTGTTCTCTTTCTTTGTACTGCTCTCGCTGCTGATCACTAAGATCAGGTAGTTCCATTCCACTTCTTTCAGCAAGCATCTTAACGGCTTCAACAAAGGTTAGGTTTTCGATTTCCATCACAAAACTTATAGTATCACCACCGGCTCCACAGCCAAAACAGTGATAAAAATTATTATCCGGGTTAACAAAAAATGACGGAGTTTTCTCGCTGTGAAAAGGACATAAGCCTTTAAATCTATTCCCTGATTTTTTCAATTCTAAATAATCAGAAACTAAGTCAACAAGATCAACATTTTCTTTTAAATCAGTTATAAATTCATCTGAATATCTGGCCAATTTATCCACCCTGACCTTAATTTAATTTCTTAAATATTTTTATATAAAAATTAATCCACTGTTTATATAAAAATTAATCCACTGTGTAATTATATTTCTCTAAAAATAATATTTATCCTGCATTTATTTCTAAAAGCAAATTAAATTTTAACGCTTTTTGTCGAACCACGGCGTAGGAATAAAATACTTCTGCCCAAGATTAATAGCATAACGATCTGTCATTCCAGCAATATAATCAATTACCGCCTGCCTGTGATTCTTTTCAAATTCTAAATATTCATCTGGAATGTAATTAATATGCTCCATAAAAAAATCATAAAGCAATTTTAATAATCTTTTAGCTTTACCTTCTTCACTTTTCCCCTCAGAACCAATATAAACATTTTGAAAGAGAAAGCTTCTTAATTTTTCAGTTGCAGTTTTAACATCCAGTGAACGTTTGATTTCATTTTGCTGCCAGCTGGAATTAATCAAATCTCTGACCATCACATCTATTCTCTGTGAATGAGTTTTTCCTACAATCGAAATTGCATCTGCCGGTAGATCATCCTGCTCAATAATTCCGGCTCTAAGGGCATCATCAATATCATGATTAATATATGCTACCCGATCTGCAATTCTAACTATCTGTCCTTCAAGCGTAAAAGGTTTATTTTTTCCAGTATGATTTAAAATCCCATCCCTGACTTCAATACTTAAATTAAGACCGCGGCTGCCACTGCTTCTTTTTTCTATCAAATCTACAACTCTGAGGCTCTGAAGATTATGATTAAACTCAGAGCCAGTAATTTCAGTTAAAGCTGTCTCCCCAGCATGGCCAAAAGGAGTATGCCCCAGGTCATGTCCCAGGGCAATAGCTTCTACCAAATCTTCATTTAATTTAAGAGCTCTGGCGATTGTACGGGCAATCTGTGAAACTTCCAGAGTATGAGTCAATCGAGTCCGGTAATGATCTCCCTCAGGAGCAATAAAGACCTGAGTTTTATGTTTTAGCCTTCTAAAAGCCTTAGAATGAATAATTCTATCTCGATCATGTTGAAAAATTGTGCGAATATCACAATCTTTTTCTTCCTTTAGCCGGCCTCTACTTTCTGAACTCAGACAGGCAGACTCTGAGAGTTTATCTTTTTCCCATGCTAGCTGTTCAACTCTGGAAAACATAATATCAGCTCCTAATCATTGAAATAAGAAAGTACCTCTACAGCAGTCTCTTCTATAGTTTTATCAGTAACATCAATTATAGGACAGCCAATTTCGGCCATGATTGAATCAGCATATTCAAATTCTTCAGTAATTCTTTCTTTGGCTGCATAGGTTGCATCATCACCAAGACCCATCTTTTTTAATCTTTCAATTCGAATATCATTTAACTTCTCCGGATCTATTGTTAAACCAACTACCTTCTCAGCATTATCTTCGAGCACTGAAGGATGGACGTCAACTTCAGGCACCAGGGGTACATTAGCCGTTTTATAACCCAGATATGATAAATGTACAGAAAGCGGTGTCTTAGAAGTTCTGGATACTCCAACTAAAACAATATCAGCTTGGGCAATCCCTTTTGATTCATTTAAATCGTCAAATTTAAGAGTAAATTCCATTGCCTTAATTCTCTTAAAATATTCTTCATCTAATTTGTATTTTAGAGCGAATTCCTCTTTTGGCTCCACATTCAATCTATCAGCAACCATATTCAGTGGTTTTTCCATCATATCTATATACTCTAAATTATTTTCCTCTGCCATTTTATTTAAATATTTTCTCATTTCGTTTTTAACAAAAGTATAAGCAATAATTGCGTTTTCTGATTTTGCTTTTTCAATTATTTCATCAATTCTATTGAGAGAACGAACAAATGAAAATGTCTGTATTTTGATCTCGTAATCAGGAAATTGGCCGACTGCTGATTCCATTAGATATTTAGCTGTTTTACCTGTCGAATCTGAGACTGCATAGGCAATAATCTTTTTCTCACTCATAATTTTCACCCCGATTAAATTATTAGTCTAAAGCAATTTCTTCAATATCCATCACTTCTGACATTAACTCAGCAATAGAGCTCAATAAAGCCAGACGATTATTTTTAAGAGCACTATCATCAACCATGACCATTACATTATCTAAGAAAGCATCAATATATTCTTTTAATTCAACCAGCAGATAAAATCCTTTTTGATATTGAGCAGAAGCAAAAAACTTTTTAATTTCTGCTTCCCGCTGACTAAATGCTTTATATAATTCTTTTTCTTCATCTGCAACAAATAGTCCTGCCTCAATTTCTAAATTATTTTCTGCTTTTTCACCAATATTTTTGACTCTAACCAAAGCTCTAATTAAATCGACAAACAAACTGGCATTTTCAGATCTAAATTCCATCAACTTCTGAGCTCTCTGATATAAATCAAGCAGATTCCGATCATTGACCTTAATGACTGCATTAATAATATCATATCTAACCTCTTCTTCTGACAGCAGATTTTCCAGTCTCTGCTTAATAAATTCTTTCAGTTCAGAGGCAGCAGAATCAAGATTATCCGGATTTATTGCAACTATTTCCATGGAAAGCTCAATTAGCTCTTCCAGATTAATTTTTAGACTGTTATCTAAAATAATTCTCAGCAGACCGGTCGCCTGTCTTCTCAAAGCAAAGGGATCCTGGGAACCACTTGGTATATTACCTAAAAGAAAATGACTGCATAAATTAAAGAGCTTTTCAGCAACTGCTAAAACGGTACCACTTTTAGTTTCTGGTAAGCTATCACCAGAAAAACGAGGCAGGTAATGTTCAAAAATAGCTGCTGCAGTTTCCTGATCTTCTCCTTCTATAAGTGCATATTCTCTCCCCATTAAACCCTGTAAATTGGCAAATTCATTCACCATTTCTGTGGCCAGATCATTTTTGCAGAGTTCAGCTGCTCTAACCGCCTTTTCTTTTCTGGCTGCATCATAATCTAATAATTCAGCCACTCTGGCAGTTATCTGCTGCAGTTTTTCTACCTTCTGATAAACACTTCCTATGTCTTTTTGAAAAACTATATCCTTGATATCTTCTTTTCTATTTAAAAATCCATATTTTTGATCTTCAGCAAAGAAAAATTGAGCATCATCCAGTCTTCCTGCTAAAACCATCTCATTTCCAGCAATTACTTCTTCCAGATAATCACTGCCTCCATCACGAACCCCGATAAATTCTGCCTGCAGCTGACCGGCATCAGTCTTTACAGGAAAATATCGCTGATGCTTCTCCATAGCTGTAATTAATACCTCTGGCGGCAGCTCTAAATATTCTTCAGAAAAGCTACCTTTAAAAGCGGTTGGAAATTCAATTAAATCAATAACTTCTGTCAGTAATGAATCTTTAATCACTGCCTGAGCTGATAAATCAAGTTCAGCAATTTGACTCTTAATTATTTCTTTTCTATCTTCCTGCCTGACAATGATTGAAGCAGATTCTAAACTCGAAAAATAATCTTTTGAATTATTTATTTCTACCTGACCTTCACTTAAAAAACGGTGGCCCAGGCTGTAGTTGGAGCTTTTTACTCCTGCTATTTCTAAGTCGATTTTTTCTTCACCAAATAAGACTAAAAGCCATTTGATAGGTCGAATAAACTCCATTTTTACACTGCCCCAGCGCATAGCTTTGGGTAAGGGCACCTGCTCAACTATTTTATTTAAAATTTCAGACAAAATTTCAGCTGTCTTTTTTCCTTTTTCTACTTTTTCTGCATACAGATAGTCATCTTTTTCAACTAGCTCATCTACTTCTACTCCCTGACCACGAGCAAATCCCTCTCCTGCTTTAGTAGGATTTCCATCATCATCAAAAGCAATGTTTACTGCAGGACCTCTTACAATCTCACGCTGATCTTCCTGTTTTTCAGCCAGCTCATTAACTGCAAGCACAAGTCTTCTTGGAGTAGAATAGACATTCATTTTTTCGTATTCTAAATTATTATTTTCAAAAATAGCCGCTGCTGTTTTTAGATAATCTTCTCTAAATCTCTGCATGGAAGCAGCCGGCATTTCTTCAGTTCCTATTTCAAAAATCAGATTTTTTGCCATCATTATCACTCCTGCTCTCCTGAGTTTAAATAGCTGGCTGCACATGCATGAGCCAGCTTCCTAACTCGCTTAATAAATCTGGTTCTCTCAGTTACACTAATTGCACCTCTGGCATCTAAAAGATTAAAGGCATGTGAACATTTTAGAGTATAATCATAAGCAGCTAAAGGCAGTTCTGCTGCCAGAGAGTTTTCTGCTTCTGCTTCGTAAATATCAAATAAATCAAATAAATTGTCAATATCGGCAACCTCAAAATTATACTTTGACTGCTCAACTTCATTCTGATGATAAATATCATGATATTTAATCCCGTCAATCCAGGTTAAATCATATACATTTTCAACTTCCTGTAAGTACATAGCTATTCTTTCTAAACCATAAGTAATCTCTACTGTTACTGGATCCGCTTTAAAACCACCAACCTGCTGAAAATAAGTAAACTGAGTGATTTCCATACCATCTAACCAGACTTCCCAGCCTAAACCCCAGGCTCCAAGTGTTGGTGATTCCCAGTTGTCCTCTACAAAACGAATATCGTGTTTTTTAGGATCAATACCCAGAGCCCTTAAACTATCTAAGTAAATCTCCTGAATATTATCAGGTGATGGTTTCATAATTACCTGATATTGAAAATATCTCTGCAGGCGATAAGGATTATCACCATAGCGGCCGTCAGTAGGGCGACGGCAGGGCTGAACATAAGCTGTATTCCATCCTTCTTCTCCCAGCGAACGCAAAAAGGTGGAGGGGCTCATTGTTCCTGCACCTACTTCAATATCATAAGGCTGTTCAATTACACACCCCTCGTCACTCCAAAATCTATCCAATGAAAAAATAATTTCCTGGAAATTCATAAATACACTTCCTCTCGTACTCTTTTTAAAATTTTACACTAAAATAAAACCTTATCCTTTAGGACAAGGCTCAAATTTAATCAATTATTCATTTTCCTGATTGTATAAAGAAATGATAGTGATTTAGGTTTTAAATCCAGATGATAAATCAAAAATTTTTCTGTCAGATCATTAATCTTTTCTAAAATTTTATGGGGAATTTGGGCTGGCTTTAATTGAGAAATTTCGGCAAAAGTAATTTTATACAGGGCTCTCATTTCGTTTAAAGAAAAAAAAGTATATTTATAATTACCATTTTTAAAACAAGTCCCGCAGATTGAACCACCTTCTTCAACACTGAGTGGAGTTGAGCTATTAAGATCAACTTTTTCTCCACAGACTGTACAGTTCTCAATTTCTGGTTTAACTCCCAGCAGAAGCAGTAATTTTGCCTTAAATACATTTAAATAAAATAAAAGTTCTTCTTTTTCAGCCTCAGCCATTTTTTCTAAAATAACAGCTAAAAGAGAAAAAAGAGCCTGATCAGCTTCATCTTCTAGCCCGGCCCGCTCTACATATTCGGAAACTACACTGGCGTAAGCCATATAATCTAGGTTTTCTCTTAATTTAGAGTTCATTGCTATCGACTCGATATGATTTATTTTAGCCAGTGATTTCCCCTGATATAAAGTAAAATTATGATAACTAAAGGGCAGAACAAGACCGGAACGAGATCTTTTCCCCTTCCGAGCTCCTCTTGCTACTGCCTTTAATTTGCCTCTTTCTCTGGTATATAGAGTGATTAGCCGATCTGACTCACCTAAATCAAATTGTTTTAAGACTAATGCTTCTGTCTCAAAGGTCGCCACTTAATTCATCTCCCGCTTATTCTTCATCATCTGTTACAATTGTTACCCCAGAACTTGCACCAATTCTATTTGCTCCTGCATCAAGCATTTCTAAAGCCTGCTCAAAGTTTTTAATGCCACCAGATGCTTTAACTCCAACATCTCTACCAACAGTTTTACGCATAATACCTACATCTTCAACTCGAGCTCCATAGTCACCAAAACCTGTTGAAGTTTTGACAAAATCAGCATCGGCATCTTTTATCATTTCACAGGCCTTTACAATTTCTTCTTCATCCAGATAACAGGTTTCTAAAATCACTTTGACTATAATATCAGAACTGACACCTGCTTTTTTAGTAGCATCTACAACAGACTTAATATCAGCTTTGAAAATCTCATAAGCTCCTGATTTAAAAGCACCAAT
>JBHEOV010000039.1:13122-16666 GCA_046260625.1 Halanaerobium sp.
ATTTAACTTCTGTAGTATTTGCCCCTAGAGGAAAACCAACTACTGTACAGACCTTAACTGAACTTTCTTCTAATAATTTTGCAGCCAGAGGAACATATATAGGATTAATACAGACTGATGCAAATTCGTGTTCTTTTGCTTCCTCACATAGTTTTTTAATATCGTCCACAGTTGCTGTCGGACTTAGATTTGTATGGTCAATCATTTTAGCCATATCACGAGGTTTGATCGCCATTATTAAAACCACTCCTTAAATTCTTATATTTTTGCTTTGTCAATATTTATATTCTACAAACTTTGTCATTATCCTGCAATAAATTTATTTATAACCCATTCTTTTGAGTAGATTATCTTTTTCCCGCCAGTCTTTTAGAACCTTAACCCAGAGGTCCAGATAAACCTTAGTCTGCATTAAATCTTCAATTTCTTTTCTGGCAGCACTACCTATTTTTTTGAGCATTTTACCATTTTTACCAATAATAATCCCTTTATGTGATTTTTTTTCAACATAAATATTAGCTCGGATATAATAATCATCATTATTTCTTTCTTTGACTTCTTCAACCAGAACGGCCACACCATAAGGGACCTCTTCTCTGGTCAGATAAAAAATCTTTTCCCTGATCATTTCAGCAAAAACAAATCTTTCTATCTGATCTGTTATCATATCTTCAGGGTAATATTGCGGCCCTTCCGGTAATTTAGAAAATATTTCTTTTAATAAATTATCAGTATTTTTGTTATTTAAGGCAGATATTGGTACAACTTCCTGCCCCACTTTTTGACTGTATTCTTTTTGTCTTTTTACTAATTTCTTATTAGAAATTTTATCAATTTTATTCATCACATAAATAATATCCTGCTCTGAATTTTTAATCTGATTATAAATCAGCTGATCATTTTTTCCCCAGTAGGTACTGCCATCTAAAATGAAAATTATTATATCTATTCCATCAAGACTGCTGTATGCTTCATCCTGCATATATTTATCTAATTCATTTCTGGGTTCATGAATTCCCGGTGTATCAATGAAAATTACCTGACCCTTATCTTCTGTATAAATTGCTTTAATACTATTTCGAGTAGTCTGGGGACGGGGGGAAATAATATTAATTTTTTCTCCGATCAGGGTATTTACAAGTGTCGATTTACCAACATTTGGTCTGCCAATAACTGTTACAAATCCTGATTTATAGTTCATTATTTTTCTCCATTGCTGAGTCATTAAAAGCACCAGGAAGTAATTCTGTACTGGTCATTGTTAATTCTTTACCCTTTTCAGTCATCATTATTATCTCAATTTCTCCATCAGCGAATTCATTAATCACCTGACGACAGGCTCCACAGGGAGTCACAGGATCTTCTGTAGAACTTACAATTAAAAGAGCTTCAATTTTCTTTTTACCTTCAGATACCGCTCTAAAAATAGCTGACCTTTCAGCACAATTAGTTAAACTAAAAGATGCATTTTCTATATTCACTCCAGTATATATTGAACCATCCTCAGTTAAAACAGCTGCTCCTAATGGAAACTCTGAATAAGGAACATAGGCATTTTTTTTAACTGCTAGAGCCTTTTCAAACATTTTTTCTTTAATTTCCTCTTTCATCACTAACACCTCACAATATTACTTTAGATTATATCGTAATTATAAATATTATCTTCATTAATAAGTTATTTCTGTTCCATTCGGGACTACCTGAATCCAGGTCTGCCCGGGATTAATCTCAATTTCACTGCCGGCAGCATTTAAATAAATAATTTCACCATCATTATTTTCCCAGCTGCCTTTAATTACAAGTCCATCTCTAAAAAAGTGCATTTCTCCACCTGATTCAAGATCAATATCCTGTCTTCCTTCACTATCTTTAGTTGAAGTTTTAGCCTCTTGAACTATAATGTTTTTAGCCTTTAGTTGATCTCCACTTTCTACCAGATGTGGATTATCTTTATTATTTAAAAATCTTAAGTAGTTATTTTCCAGACTATTGTATTCATATAAAACTTCATATGAACCCCAATAACCGATGCTGATATTTTCAGCTTTTTCAAAATCACTGAGCACAGAAGCTCTAAGAAAGTTAAACTGGTCTGGATATTCTTTTTCAGATAAATTTTCTAAATAATCTTTTAATGGCTCTTCCCCTGAATATAAATTATGAGGAGCATTTTTCTTACTGCTTCTCCAAAAATATTGACTCTGATATATTTGATCTAAATGTAAAATATCATTAACTGCCAGTAGGGCAAAGCCGTGGGGACTGGCACCCGCATGTAAAAATAGGGCATCATGTGCCTGAGCAGTTTTAACTAGAGCAGGTCTGGCACTTCTAATTGGTCCAATTTTTTCTGGTACTTCAGGCCAAAAAATAGCCAGGAACCTCGTTATCCCACCTTCTAACATGAATTCATAAACTATTTCAGCCTCTTTTAAGCCGCTCTGTGGTCTGGCAGCTGGTGAATTTTCAATTGAAACAGCGACTGCCCGCTTATAATAATTCTGCTTAATTGGTTGGCCGGTAAAAGGAGAAACAGCACTGTAGTTATTTTCTAAGCGCTCTTCATTTTCGCGGTTTTCAGCTTCATATTCTTCTTCCATATCCTTAATTTTTTCTTCTAAATCTTCCTGACTCAAATCTTCCTGCTGAGTAATTTCTTCTTCACTTTCTGGAACCTGTTCTCCTTCGTCAGAACTACAGGCTGTAAAAAGCAGCAGTCCGCTCAACAGCAGAATCAGCAGAATATACAACTTTGACTTCATCTTCTCACCTCTAAAATTTTATTCATCTTCTTCTATTTTTAATTCTTCTTGACTTATTAATTTAATCTTTCTGATTCTATTATCGATAATACTTTCAACTACAAAACTAACATCTTCCAGCTCTAACTTTTCTCCCTGTACTGGTAAACGGTTTAAATAATATAAAATTAAGCCGCTCAATGTTTCATAATTATCACTTTCTGCTAGAGGTTCTTTTAAATATTTATTTAACTCTTCTATGTCAACTCTACCATCAAGTAGAAGCTTATTATCATCAATAACTTCAATATAACTTTTTTCCAGATCAAATTCATCCTGAATATCACCAACAATTTCTTCCAGCAAATCTTCAATCGTAATTAAACCAGATGTTCCACCATATTCATCTACAACAACTGCCATATGTTCTTTTCTTTCTTTCATTTCAGATAAAAGTTGATTTATTGGTTTACCTTCAGGTATAAAATATATTGGTTTAACAAATTCTTCAATTGAAACATCTTCCCGCTCCTTAATCAATAATTCCAATAAGTCTTTAATATAAATTAAACCAATTATATTATCAATAGATTCCTCAAAAACAGGAATTCTGGAATGTCCCTTTTCGACCCCCATTTTTATTAATTCAGCTAAAGATGCATTCTTCTCAATACAAACCATATCAATTCTTGGAATCATAATTTCTTTGACCAGAGTATCATCAAAATCAAATACACTCTGAATCATTTCCTGTTCAGTTTCTTTGATTACACCTTCCCGCTGACTAACATCAACAAAACGCC
>JBHEOV010000004.1:0-57605 GCA_046260625.1 Halanaerobium sp.
GGAGGAAAATTATTGAGACATTTAGCTGGTTATTTTATTAGTTATCCAATTATTCCGGCTGTAAGAAATATTAAAGATTTAAAAAAGGCAATGCAAATTAAGGAATCAGTTCTGATATTTTTATTAACTGGTTCAATTTTTGATCTTGAAAATGCAATGAAACTTGCTCATGATAATGATAAGATTTTAATGGTAAATATTGATCTAGTTAATGGAATTGCTCATGATAAAGAGGGAATTAGATATTTGGCTGATAATGATTTGTGTGATGGAATTATTTCAACTAAGGGTTATTTAATTAAAGAAGCTTCTAAATATGGCTTGATGACTGTTCAGCGGGTCTTTCTGCTTGATTCTGCATCTTTAATTAGTGCAGAAAAGTCTCTTAATTCCCAGACTGTTGATGCAGTTGAAATTTTACCGGGGATTGCAGCTCCTTATTTTATTGAAAGACAAAAAAATAAGAGGTATAACTATCCTGTGATTGCTGGTGGTTTGATTCAGAGCAAAATTGAAGTGGAAAATTTAAAAGAAAAGGGAGTTTTTGCTGTTTCAACAAGCAGTCATCAGCTTTGGAATTATAATTAAAAAGGGTGGTAATAATGGGGAAAAAGTTAATCAATGATCCAGAGCATGTGGTTAGAGAAATGTTCGAAGGATTAGTAATGGCTGAGAATGATCATCTGGAAAAATTGGATGGTTATAATGTAATAATTCGTAAAGATGCACCTGTCGAAAAAGTTGCCCTGATTAGTGGTGGTGGAAGTGGGCATGAGCCTGCTCATGCTGGATATGTAGGCCAGGGAATGCTGGACGCTGCTGTAGCGGGTGAAGTTTTTACCTCTCCAACCCCTGATGCTATTTTTGAAGCGATTAAAGCAGTAGACAGTGGCAATGGAATTTTATTAATTACCAAAAATTATACTGGTGATATCATGAATTTTGAGATGGCAGCTGAAATGGCTGAAGCGGAAGGGATAGAAATTGATCAGGTAGTTGTCAATGATGATGTAGCTGTAAAAGATAGTCTATATACGAGCGGCAGACGTGGTGTTGCTGGAACTGTTTTTGTCCATAAAATTGCTGGAGCTAAGGCAGCTCAGGGGGCTAATTTAAAAGAGGTAAAAAGAAGTGCGGAAAAAGTTATAAAAAATGTTAGAAGCAAAGGGGTTGCCATTAATCCCTGTCAGCTGCCAGCAGCAGAGAAAACTACTTTTAGTCTGGCTGAAGATGAAATGGAGATGGGGATTGGAATCCATGGTGAGCCGGGTACGGAAAAAACTAAAATTAAAAAAGTAGATCAGATAGTTGATTCTTTAATCAATGATATATTAGCTGATTTAGATTTCAAAAAAGAAAATAAAGTTGCCCTGATGATCAACGGTATGGGTGGGACTCCTTTAATGGAACTTTATATTGCAAATAGAAGGGCTAATCAAATTTTAAAAAATAAAAGTATCAAGATTCATAAAAATTATGTGGGAGAGTATATGACCTCGCTTGAGATGGAAGGTCTATCAATTACTATTTTAAAGTTAGATTCCAGCTTAATTAATTTATTAGATGCAGAGAGTGAAATTAATTTATAAAAATAAGAATTGAGGTAAAAGATGGATAATAAAACAAAAGAGTTATTTTTGAAAACTGCAGATGTAATAATCGATAACAAAAAATATTTAACAGAATTGGATGCTGCTATTGGTGATGGTGATCATGGTATTAATCTCGCTAGAGGATTTAATAAATTAAAAGAAAAATTGAAAAATGATGATTTTGAGAGCAGAAATGAATTATTAAAATTAACTGCTATGACTTTGATTTCTAATGTAGGAGGAGCTTCTGGCCCTCTTTATGGAACTGCTTTTTTAAATATCTCTAAGGTGATTTCGAATAATCAACTTGATTTGGATGATTTAGTTGAAATTGCTGAAGAAGCAATAGCAGGAATCAAAAAAAGAGGTAAGGCTGAGGCAGGAGAAAAAACAATGCTGGATACCATTATTCCTGCAGCTGAATCCTTAAAGAAAAGTCGAGAGAATAATACCGATTTAGAAATAGCTTTAAATAACTGCTTAGAGGCAGCGGAAGTTGGAATGAAAAATACAATTGAAATGCAGGCAACTAAAGGAAGAGCAAGTTATCTGGGTGAAAGAAGTATTGGTCATCAGGATCCGGGAGCAACCTCTTCATATTTAATGATTAGAACATTTATTAAAAATTATTTAAAATAAATAATAGAGGTGCAGTAATGGTTAATATTTTAATTATATCCCACAGTTTAAAAATTGCTGAAGGGACAAAAGAACTGGCCGAAGAAATGAAACAGGCTGAGATTGATATTCAGACAGCAGGAGGAACAATGGATGGTCAGCTGGGGACAGATGCTGATCTGATTGAAAAAAAATTAAAAAAGATGGACTGTCAGGATGGAATTGTTGTGCTGGCCGATCTCGGAAGTGCAGTAATGAGCTTTAGGATGGTTAAAGAATGGCTGTCGGCCGAGAAACAGAAGATGATCAAATTAGCAAATGCTCCCATAGTTGAAGGGGCTGTTTTAGCCGCTGTAGAGGCAAGCTTAGGTAAAAATTTGGAGGAAGTACTGACCACAATCGAGAAAAAATCAATAATAAATAAAAATAATTTGTAAAAAAGGATGAAATTAGTGTTACATCTATGTTAAAATATATAAATGAGTAAGACTAATAAAAAAATTTGAAAGGATGATCAGATTGGTAAAAGAAAAGAAGGTTATAATTACTAATAAGACCGGTCTGCACGCCCGCCCTGCAGCCCAATTTGTACAGAAGGCAGGTAAATTTGATTCAAAAATTGAAATAATTTTTGAAGAAAAAGAAGTTAATGCAAAAAGCATTATGGGTGTAATGAGCCTGGGAGTTGGAAAAGGAAATGAAATTACTCTTAGAGCTGATGGAGAAGATGCAGATGCAGCAGTAGAAGAATTAGTTGATTTTATTGAGGTTGAAATGGCAAAGGAGGATGAATAGTGATTTTATTGGAAGGAATCGCTGCTTCCCCAGGTATTGCTATTGGAAAATCACTAATTAAGCAAGAAAAAGAGGTTGAAATTGACAGAGAAAAAATTACTGCTAATCAGGTAAAGCAGGAAATTGAAAAGTTACATAATGCTCTGACTGAATCAAAAAAACAATTAGTAGAGCTGAAAGAAGAAACTGCTAAAAAACTCGGAGAAGAAAAGGCAGAAATCTTTGCTGCCCATTTAATGATTTTAGATGATCCCGAGGTTATACCTGCATTCGAAAATAAGATCAAAGATAATAAGCTGAATGCAGCCGCTGCAGCTAAAGATGTTATTGATGAATTTGCAGCTATGTTTGCAGCAATGGATGATGAATATTTAAGAGAACGCGGTTCTGATATTAAAGATGTTGGAATGCGAGTTATTAAAAATTTGCTGGGTATTGAAGATATAGCAGATAAAATGGACGAAGAAGTTATTATTATCGCTGAAGATTTAACTCCTTCTGACACTGCTCAGCTGGATACTGATAAAGTTTTAGCTTTTGTGACCAGAGATGGTTCCAGAACTTCTCATTCTGCTATTATGGCTCGCTCACTTGGTATTCCTGCAGTTGTCGGAGCAGGCAGTGAACTTATCGAAAAAGCTGAAAATGAGATGGAAATTATTGTAGATGGAAACAGTGGTAAAGTTTACTTTAACCCTGAACAATCTACTTTAGATGAATATGAAGACAAATTAGAAGAATATGAAGCCGAACAGGAGCGACTTAAGGCTTATAAAGATAAAAATGCAGAAACTAAGGATGGACATCGGGTAGAAGTTGTTGGTAATATGGGTAATCTTAAAGATGTAGAGCCTATTTTAGCCAATGGTGGTGAAGGTGTTGGTCTTTTCCGCAGTGAATTTTTATACATGGACCGCAGTGAACTGCCAACTGAAGAAGAACAGTTTGAGGTATATAAAGAAGTTGCTGAAAAAATGGGAGATAAACCGGTTGTGATTAGAACTTTAGATGTAGGTGGAGATAAAGAACTACCTTATCTGGATTTTCCGGAAGAAATGAATCCATTTTTAGGCTACAGAGCTATCAGAGTCTGTCTGGAAAGAGATGATATTTTCAAACCACAGCTCAAGGCACTTTTAAGAGCCGGTAATTATGGCAATATAAAGATTATGTTCCCGATGATTTCTTCTTTAGATGAATTAATGGCTGCTAAAGCTAAGGTTGAGGAAGTTAAGGCAGAATTAAAAGAAGAGGGAATAGAATATAATGAAGATATTGACCTGGGAATGATGATTGAAATTCCAGCCGCTGTTATGATAGCAGATAAATTAGCTAAGGAAGTTGATTTCTTCAGTATCGGAACTAATGATTTAATCCAATATACAGTTGCTGTGGATAGAATGAATGAGCAGATTGCTGAAATGCATACTCCCTATCATCCAGCTGTCCTGAGGTTAATTAAAAAGACTATTGAAGCAGCTCATGCAGAAGATATTTGGGTTGGTATGTGTGGAGAAGCTGCTGGTGAAGAACTATTACTTCCATTTTTACTGGGAGCTGGACTTGATGAATTTAGTATGAGTGCAGTTTCAATCTTAAAAATCAAAGAAATTTTAACTAAATGGACTTTAGCTGAGGCAGAAAAAGAAAGCGAAAAAATTCTTGACTTAGGTACTGCTGCTGAGGTTAAAAAATATTTAAGTAATCTTAAAAAGTAAATTTAAGTTGTTAATTAAAAGATAAATATTAAAATATACCCCGGACGGCTGCTGCTGTCCGGTTTCTTTTAAATTTTAACTGAATAAAACTTAGAAATTGATAGAAAATTTGAGGTGTTTTTATGAGCAAGAAAACAGATGACTTTAATCATTTTCGTAAAAAAATGAATGATATTATTTTAGAAGAGGGAGATATTAATACTAAGCGATTTTTTAATCTTGATCATAAAGTTTATCAAGATGGAAAACTACCTGCTAAAACCAAAGAATTATTGGGTCTTGCTTCTTCAATGGTTTTAAGATGTGATGATTGTATTACATATCATATAATTGAGGCTTACAAAGCAGGTTGGTCTAAAGAAGAAATTTATGAAGCAATGAATATAGCTTTAATTGTTGGTGGATCAATAGTTATTCCCCATATGAGAAGAGCAGCTGAACTTTTAGAAGAACTGGAAGCAGAGCAGGATTTAGAACTGAAAGCTGAGCTTCAAAAAAAAGAAGATACTAATCTAGTTGAAAACGAATCTGCTGAAAATTTAAACAAATATCAGGAATTTAAAGTCTATACTGATGGGGCCTGTCTTGGAAATCCCGGACCTGGTGGTTATGCAGCAGTTATTTTAAATTCAGATTCTCAAAAATTAAAAACTGTTGTAGGTGCAGAAAAGGATTCTACTAATAACAGAATGGAATTAAAAGCAGTAATTGAGGCTTTGAAAAATCTACCTAAAAATACTAAAATCGAACTCTTTAGTGATTCAAGTTATGTTCTCAAAGGATTATCAAGCTGGATGGAAGCTTGGAAGAAAAATGGTTGGAAAACAGCAAGTAAAAATGCAGTTGCTAACCAGGATTTATGGCAGGAATTGGATAAGTTAAGTAGTGACTTTAAATTGAGTTATCAAAAAGTAAAGGGACACAGTGGGGATCAATTTAATGAAGAGGTCGATACTCTGGCAAAAAAAGAAGCAGAAAAAATTTAATTTTTCTGCTGACATTTAGGACAGATACCGCTAAATTCCAATCGATGAGAATGAGCGATAAACTCTGTTTCGGTACTTATTTTATTATTTAAATCTGAACTTAAATCAATATCTAAATCATAAACTCCACCACATTTTTCACATTTAAAATGATAATGGTGATCCGGATTACCGTCATAGCGGCTGTGGTTACTGCCATAGTCTAAGACACTGATTTTGCCGTGTTCAGCTAGAACATTCAGATTGCGATAAACCGTTCCCAGACTGATATTAGGTACTTCCTTTCTTACTTTTTCATATATCCAATCGGCAGTAGGATGAGATTTTGTGCTTTTTAAAATTTTCAATATTGCCTTGCGCTGTTTGGTCATTCTAGTTTTCTTAGCCATCTTAATCCTCCTAGTCTTAATTAATAATCATTATTATCTTTAACTTAATTTTAGCAGATATTATTTGGATATTCAAGTAAAACTTATTATATTAGAAAAAGGGTGATGATTTTGTCAAAGAAAAAAGAAAAAAGAATTTTAACTGGAGATAGACCAACAGGTAAACTTCATTTGGGTCATTATGTTGGTAGTTTGCAGAATCGAGTTGAATTACAGGATGAATATGATACATTTTTGATAATTGCAGATGTTCAGGCTTTAACTACAAATTTTGATCAGCCGGAGAAATTAAGTGAAGATGTAAGGCAGGTTGCAAGAGATTACTTAGCTGCCGGTATTGATCCGGAGAAAACAACTATTTTTGTGCAGTCACTTGTGCCAGAAATTGCAGAACTGACAATTTTTTATTCAATGATAGTTACAGT
This sequence comes from Halanaerobium sp., assembly GCA_046260625.1. Taxonomy (GTDB): domain Bacteria; phylum Bacillota; class Halanaerobiia; order Halanaerobiales; family Halanaerobiaceae; genus Halanaerobium. The sequence continues at coordinate 6,524 of JBHEOV010000004.1, forward strand.
AAATCAACTGCGTCACAATCCGACTATTAAGTCAGAAGCTGAACAGTATGGCTATAAAGAAATGTCATATGGGTTTTTAGGTTATCCGGTAAGTCAGGCTGCAGATATAACTTTCTGTAGGGCTAATTTGGTTCCTGTAGGTGAAGATCAGATTCCACATATCGAACAGACAAGAAAAATTGTACGTAAATTTAATAATATGTATGGAGAAGTTTTCCCGGAACCGGAGGCCTTAATCAGTGATTTCCCAAGATTAATGGGTCTTGATGGGAAAAATAAAATGAGTAAAAGCTTAAATAATGCTATTTACTTAAGTGACAGCAAAGAAGAAGTACGGCAAAAAATAATGAAGGCTAAGACTGATCCGGCTAGAATCCATAAAGATGATCCAGGTCATCCAGAAGTCTGTACGGTTTTTCATTATCACGAAGCCTTTAATACTGAAGAATCTGATGAAATTGCAGAAAAATGTAGAGCAGGAACAATTGGCTGTGTGGCCTGTAAAAAACGGATGGCAGAAAAATTAAATGCATTTTTAGAACCAATGCGGGAAAGAAGAAAAAAATATATTGAGAATCCAGAACTGGTTGATCAGATTCTGATGGAAGGTACAGCTAAAGCAAGAGAAGAAGCGCAAAAAACGATGGAAAAAGTGAGAGAAGTCATGAAAATAGACTATTTTAATAATTAAGATTGGAGAGAGGGGATTTTAGTGTTTGAGTCAAAGATTAATATTGCCCTGCTTTTTGGGGGGCGATCAGCTGAGCATGAAGTTTCTTTACTGTCAGCCCGCTCTATCTATCAGGCTTTCAATAGAAAAAAATACAATATATTTCCAATTGCAATCAGTAAAAATGGTTTTTTTAGAAACTTAAAGGAATCAAAAAGAATTTTACTGGGCGAGGAGCAGGAGGTTGCAGAAGTCAACAGAGATAATATCTTACCGCAGTCAGTACTTCAATTCTTGGAAAAAGAAGTTGATTTAGTTTTCCCGGTATTACACGGTCCTTATGGAGAAGACGGTAAAATCCAGGGCTTTTTAGAAACTTTAAACATTAAATATGTTGGCTGTGATCTGACAGCTTCTGCTGTTGGAATGGATAAAGCTGTAATGAAACAAATTTTTAGTTATTATAATATTCCCCAGAGTAAATTTAAACTTTTAAAAAAGGTAGAATATAATAAGCAGAAGTTATCAGTTCTTTTTGAGAACTTTGCTGAAAATTTAGGGCTGCCATTTTTTTTAAAACCAGCTAACATGGGCTCAAGTATTGGGATCAGCCGGGTTGGAGATTTATCAGAATTTAAAAATGCTCTTGCTGAAGCTTTCAAATATGATAAGAAACTTATTATAGAGAGCAATGTCAGAGCTAGAGAGATTGAATCTGCTGTCTTAGGATCAGGAGATAAGATTAAAATATCTGCAGCAGGTGAAATAATTTCCACCCATGATTTTTATGATTATCAGGCTAAGTATGAAGACCAGAGTACTGAGTTGATTATTCCCGCTGATCTCAGTCCAGAGAGCAAACAAAAAATTGAAGAATTATCAGCTAGAGCTTTTAAAGCAATAGGAGCTGAAGGGATTTCTCGTCTTGATTTTTTTGTCAACGAAGAAGAGGATCTGGTTTTACTTAATGAAATTAATACAATGCCGGGCTTTACAAAATTTAGCATGTATCCACTGCTTTTTGAAGAAAGTGGAATTACTTATTCTGAGATTTTAGATGAATTAGTAGAACTCGCCTTAGAAAAAGGCAACTAGATGGATAAACTTCATATTTTACATGCTGATATGGATGCTTTTTTTTCTGCAGTTGAACAGCGAGAGAATCCAAAACTTAAGGGAAAAGCTGTAATTGTAGGAGGGGTGAACTTAAGTAATCGGGGAGTTGTCTCAACTGCCTCCTATGAGGCGCGTAAATTTGGTGTTCATTCAGCGATGCCTATTGCTCAGGCTAAAAAATTATGTCCTGATGGAATTTATCTGCCGGCAAGACATGGCCTATACAAAAAGGCTTCCAGTGAAATTTTTTCTATTTTGAAAAAATATACTCCCCTGATTGAAAAACTATCTATTGACGAAGCTTTTTTAGATGTTAAAGGCTGTGATAGATTATATGGCAGCCCGGTTGAGATTGCTGAAAAAATAAAAAAAGAAGTAAAAAGAGAAACTGAGTTAACTATTTCTGTTGGGGTTTCAATCAATAAATTTTTGGCTAAACTGGCTTCTGATTATGATAAGCCTGATGGGCTGACTGTAATTAAAAAAAATGATATTAAAAATTTTATGCGTAAGCTTGAGATTGATAAAATTTGGGGTGTAGGAGATGTTTTTGCCTCTAAATTAGCAGAAGAGAAAATTTATAAAGCCAGTGATATCTGGTCCTATTCTTTAGAAGAATTAAAAAAGAAGTATGGTAAAGCCGGGGTTAAGCTGTTTTTTCTTTCTCGTGGAATAGATAAAAGAGAGGTTAAAAGTCAGAGCCAAATCAAATCGATCAGTCATGAGGAAACTTTTGCTGATAATATTGCTGACAGAGATAAGTTGTTTGCTTATTTATTTAAAATGAGCGAAAAAGTATCTTTCCGACTCCACAGTAATTCTCTCAAGGGAAACACTGTTTTTATAAAAGTCCGCTATGCAGATTTCAGTACTTACAGCAGACAGCAGTCTTTAAAAGCAGCTGTCAACAGCAGTGAAGAAATTTATCTAAGAGCAAAAGAACTTTTAATGCAAAATAATTTATTAAATAAACCACTTCGCCTGCTGGGAATTGGAGTTTCAAATCTCTGCCAGGAAGGTCAGGAACAATTAAATCTATTTTCAGATGAAGAAGATCAGCTGGATAAAACAATAGATGAGCTGAAAAGAAAATATGGTTTTAATAAAATATCACGAGCAAGAAAGTTATATTTAAATAATGAGGAGTAATTACCCACCATTTACGGTGGGTTTTTTATTTTTATCAGGAATGGTTTTTGACTGGTAAAATTTTATAAATTTTTTCGAAAAATATAAAGGACTTTTCTTCTCGATGAAGAATAAAAATATTAAGTGGTGATAAGTGGAGTAAAAGGGTAGAAAGTGGGAAGTGATATTATGTTTATGGGAGAATACACTCATAATATGGATAATAAAGGCCGTTTAATCATTCCTTCTAAGCTCAGGGAAGATTTAAGTGAGCAGTTTGTAATTACAAGAGGACTTGATAACTGTCTATTTCTTTACCCAATGAATGAGTGGAAAGAATTAGAAAAAAAGTTAACTTCCTTACCGATGACGAGCAAAAATGCTCGTAACTTTGTCCGCTTTTTTTTCTCAGGTGCCAACGAATGTGAATTAGACAAGCAGGGAAGAGTTTCCCTACCTATAAATTTAAGAGATTATGCAGATTTTGATCACGAAATAGTGATAATTGGCCTGGCAAATAGAATTGAACTCTGGGCTAAAGAAAATTGGGACAGCTACATGGATAATGTAGAAGATTCTTACGAAGATATTGCAGAAGCAATGGAAGAACTAGGAATCTAGAAAGGATTATAATGGATTACACACATCAGGCAGTATTACTAGAAGAAGCAATTAAATATTTAAATATTAAGGAAGATGGAATTTATCTAGATGGTACTTTAGGAAGAGCAGGTCACAGTTCAGAAATTTTAAAAAATCTATCTGAAGACGGTAAATTAATTGCAGTTGATCGAGATCTGGCTGCAATTGAAGCTGTAAAAAAAAGATTTGCAGATCAAAAATCATTAATTTTAGCACATTCAAATTTTCAAGACTTTGATCAGGTACTGGCAAAATTAGAAATTGAAGCTGTAGATGCTATGCTTTTTGATTTAGGAGTGTCTTCTCCACAGCTGGATAATCCAGAGCGAGGATTTAGCTATCAAAAAGAAGGACCACTTGATATGAGGATGAATCTAAAGCAGAAATTAACAGCAAAGGATATTGTTAATTCTTATTCTCAAGCAGAACTAGAAAAAATAATAACTGAGTATGGAGAAGAAAATTGGTCTGCCAGAATTGCTGAATTTATAGTCAAAATGCGGGCTGAAAAAGAAATTGAGACTACCGGTGAACTGGTAGAAGTCATTAAAGCTGCTATTCCTAAAGCTGTCCGAAGAAGTGGAGGTCATCCGGCGCGAAGAACTTTTCAGGCCTTAAGAATTGAAACAAATAATGAGTTAGAACAGCTTAAAAATTTAATTGATAAGGCAGTTTCATATCTTAACCCTGGCGGCAGACTGGTAATTATTACATTTCATTCACTGGAGGATAGAATAGTAAAACACAAATTTAGAGATCTAGCAAAAGACTGCACCTGTCCACCAGATTTTCCAATCTGTGTTTGTGATAAAAAGTCAGAAGTTAAGGTTATAACAAAAAGTCCGATTCAGGCTTCTAAAGAAGAGAAAGAAGCAAATCCACGTTCAAGAAGTGCAAAGATGAGAGTAGCTGAGAAGATTTAATTATAAGGGGGTAGTAAAATGTATCAAGGACAGGATTATGGAAATATAGCTTCTCAAAGTAATTATCTGAATGAATCATCCTATAATTTTACTAATATAAAAAAACAGGCCTATACAATCTTATATATATTTATGTTGTTTTTTATTAGTATCTCTATTTTGTTATATATTTCTCAAGTTTTGAATATCAATCAAAGCAGTACTAAATTACTGCAATTGGAAGAAAAATTGGAAACTATTAGGGCTCGAAATGAAAGACTTGAAGTTGAACTGGCGGGCAAAACATCTCTGGCAGAAGTAGAAAAAATAGCCAAAAAAGAATTGAATATGATTGAGGCTGGGAAAAAGGAAACTCTAGTTTATAATAATCAGATTAAAAGAAAAGAAAATTTTATGGCTGATATTCCAAAAGAAAAGTTTTTCTTAGCGCAAATTTATGATAGAATAATAAAAGAAGTTACTACTGTTCAGGCTGAATCACTTGAGTAGGAGGATTAAATTTGCAGCGATTTGAAGAGAGTGTAAAAAATAGAGTTATATTCTATTTTGCAGTTATTTTTATATTATTTATTATTCTGGCTCTCAGACTTGTTTGGATCCAGGTAATTAATAGTGCAGAGTATGAACATAAGGCTTTAAGTCAGAGAGTCAAAGAATTTGTGGTTAATTCAGAAAGAGGAATAATTTATGATAATACCGGCAGGAAACTTGCAGTCAGTTTGCCAGCAAAGACTGTAGTTGCTCTGCCGGATAATATTATTAATCCAGAAAAAACAGCAGCTGAACTGGCTGAGATTTTAGATATAAGTTACAATACAATATATAAACGCATCACTTCTAGTGCAGCTGCGATTTTTTTACAGCGAAAAGTTAGTGAAAAAACATATCAGGAAATTGAAAATAAAGATTTAAAAGGAATTACTTTTACAGAAGAAAGTAAGAGATATTATCCTGAAGGGGAGCTGGCTTCTCATATTATTGGTTTTACTGGTGTAGATAATAATGGTCTAAATGGACTGGAACTTTCTTATAATAATTATTTAAGCGGTAAATCCGGCAAAATGATAGTAGAAAAAGACGCAGAAGGCAGAACAATTCCGAATGGGATCAGAGAGGCAGTTCCGGGCCGAGATGGTTATAATGTTCACCTGACTATTGATGAGGTAATTCAGTTTATGGCAGAAAAGGAACTTAAAAATGCTGCTGAAAAATTTGATTTTTCTGGTGGATCAGTAATTGTTATGGATTCATCCAACGGTGATCTGCTGGCAATGGCTAACACTCCTGCCTATAATCCTAATAACTTTGGTGATTATTCTGATAAAAGCTGGCGTAATCGAGCCATCAATGATGTTTTTGAACCGGGTTCTACTTTTAAGATCATAACAGCAGCTGCTGCACTCGAAGAAGGAGTTGTAACTGAAAATGATATTTTGACTGATCCGGGACATATTTATGTCGAAAATGAAGAAATAAACTGCTGGAGTAATGTAGGACATGGAAAGCAAAGTTTTGCTGAAGTTGTAAAAAATTCCTGTAACCCTGGTTTTGTAGAAGTTGGTCTTAAAATGGACAAGAAAACTTTTTATTCTTATATTAAAGCTTTTGGCTTTGGTGAGCAGACAGGGATTAGATTGCCGGCAGAAGCAGGTGGAATCATTCCAGAATATCAAAGAATTGGTCCGGTGGAGTTAGCCACTTTTTCTTTTGGTCATGGACTTTCAGTAACTCCAATTCAGCTGGCAGCCGCAATCTCAGCAGTTGCTAATGAAGGTAAGTTAATGCGCCCCAGACTGGTTAAAGAAGTTGATACTGGATTTAACTCTGAAAATATTATTAATGAACCCCAGCTTGTCAGACAGGTTATATCAAAGAGCACGGCTGATAAGACAAAGGAATTATTAAAGCAGGTAGTAGAAAGTGGTACAGGAACTCAGGCTGCTATTGAGGGTTATGAAATTGGTGGAAAAACTGGTACAGCAAAACACTACAATGAAGATATTTATGATTCTTCATTTATTGGTATTGTACCTGCAGAAGACAGAGATTTAGTTGTTTTAACTATTTTATATGATATTAAGGGCGAAACCTATTATGGTAGTCAGACAGCAGCACCTGTTTTTAAAAATTTAACGGCTAACATTTTAAATTATTTAAATATCAAACCTGATCAAAATAACGAATTTACTTATCAACAAAATCAAAGGGAGCTTTTAGTTCCTGATCTTATTGGATCTGAATTTCTAAAGGCAGAAACTAATTTGAGAGAAAAGGGATTTAATGTTAAACTAATTGGAGATGGTGAAGTTGTTAAAGCACAACTTCCTGCTGCTGAAACAGAAACTAATTATAACTCTACCGTCTGGCTTTTTAGTGAAAAAGAAAGTGCAGAAGAATTGCTAATTGCAGTACCTGATTTTAGAGGTATGACAGGGATTGAAGCAGAAAAGCTAGCCGATCAAAAAGGACTGGAGCTGATTTTAGATGGTTCAGGTAAAGTTGTGGGACAATCAGTTAATCCTGGAAGAAGAGTTGAAAATTCTAAAAAAATAAATTTAAAACTTCGATAATAGATTAAGTGAGCTGACCAATTAACTGTGGAGGTTAATTTAAGATGAATTTGAAAAGAATAATGAATAATATAGATTTTGAATTAATTAAAGGTAAACTGCAAAAGGAAATTAATGAAATAAAATATGATTCGCGAGAGATTGAAAAAAATAATCTTTTTGTTGCAGTCAGTGGTTTTGAGCTTGATGGACATCAATTTATTGATCAGGCTATAGAAAATGGGGCCACAGCTGTAATTATCGAAAAAGAGCTTTCAGATTATCAGAGTGGGGTCAGTTATCTTAAAGTTGATAACAGCAGAAAAATAATGGCTGAGTTAGCTAAAAACTTTTTTGAGAATCCCCTATCAGATATAAAATTGATTGGAATTACAGGAACCAATGGTAAAACAACAACTTCTTTTTTGCTTTACAATATTTTAAAAGAATATGCAGGTAAAGCAGCTTTATTTGGAACTATTAAAAATATAATTGGAGAACAGGAACTTGATACCAGCAGAACAACTCCGGAATCAGTTGATTTATACAGATATTTTTCGCAGATGAGAGAAAAAGGTGTTGAATATGGAGTTATGGAGGTTTCATCTCATGCTCTGGATTTATATCGAGTTGCAGGGATGGAATTTGCTGCTGCTATTTTCACAAATATTAGTCCTGAACATTTGGACTATCATAAAAATCTGGAGAACTATCGCGAGGTTAAGTCGCGTTTATTTAATCAACTTAATCAAAAACAATTTGCTGTGATTAATCTTGATGATGAAAATGCTGCTTATATTAGAGACAGGTCCGGAGGGGAAAATTATTTTTATAGTTTAGACTCTCCCAAAGCTGATTTATATACCTCAAATTATCAATTAAAGCAAAAAGGAATGGAGTATAAAACAGGCGGCCGAGTTGAGTCGTTTTTTCAATTGAATTTAGGTGGTATTTTTAATATCTATAATTCTCTGGCAGCTCTTCTAACTGCAGATCTGCTGGGAATTAATAAGCAGGTTATTCAAAAGGCTTTAACTAATATTAGAGCTGTGCCAGGACGTTTTGAAATTATTAATGCAGGTCAGGATTTTCAAATAGTAGTCGATTATGCACATACCCCTGATGGCATGAAAAACGTTTTAGAAACAGCTGCTGTAATGGAGAAGAATAGATTAATTGTTCTTTTTGGCTGTGGAGGAGACAGAGATCGCAGTAAAAGGCCTGCAATGGCAGCTCTGGCAGAAAAATATGCTGACTATACAATTGTCAGTAATGACAATCCTCGCAGTGAAGATCAGACTAAGATATTTTCTGAAATCAAAGCAGGTTTTAGTGAAAAATTTAAGACATTTGAGATTATTGCTGATCGTAAAAAAGCAATAGAATATGCGATTAAAATGGCTAAAAAAAATGATTTAGTGCTGCTTTTAGGTAGAGGTCATGAAAAATATCAAATATTAAATAATAAAAAAATAGAACTAGATGATCGGAAAGTTGCCTATCAGGTAGCTGCAGAAGTGAAGGGAATTTAAATGCAGAATTTAACGTTGAAAAAAATAATAGAATTCTCTGAAGCAGAACTGCTGCAGGGAAGTGATGAAAAAATAGTTAAAGAGATTGTTATTGACAGCAGAGAAGTTAAGGCTGATTATTTATTTATTGCAATTATTGGGGAAAATCAGGATGGACATCTTTATCTAGAAGATGCTGTAAAAAACGGTGCTAGTGTAGTAATTGTTGATCGTGAAATTAAAAGTGATTTTCTGAAGAGCTCCGATACAGCTGTCTTAAAGGTTGAAGATACTACCAGAGCTCTGCAGGATATTGCTCATAATTATAGAAAATCTTTTGCTGAGTTAAAAATTATTGCTGTTACGGGAAGCGCAGGTAAAACTACTACCAAAGATCTAATATATTCTGTAATGGCTCAAAAATACCAGTGTTTAAAGACAGAAGGAAATTATAATAATCATATTGGACTGCCTTTAACTTTATTAAGATTAACTGCTGAGATAGAATTTGCTGTACTAGAAATGGGAATGAGTGCTTTAGGAGAAATTGAACTGCTGGCAAAAATAGCAGAACCAGATTTTGGGATTGTAACAAATGTTGCTGCTGCTCATTTAAAACAGCTGGGGAGTTTAAAAAACATTGCTCAGGCAAAAAAAGAATTAATTGATCAGTTAAAAGAAAGTGATACAGCAGTTTTAAATTATGATAATCTCTACACCAGAAAAATGGGAGAAAAGACTGCAGCAGAAGTAGTATATTTTGGTTTTAAAAAGGGAGCAGATTTGCAGACGATAGATCATAATTTCGATAGAGTAGAAGAAATTTTAACTTTTAAAGTTAAATATTCTGATCAGATTTATTCATTTAACTTTAATAAAGCCGGTAAACATAATATTTATAATGCAATGGCTGCTCTAATTATAGCTTTTAAATTAGGACTTAATCAAAATCAAATACAGCAGGGTCTGCTGCAGACTGAATTTTCAGCTAATCGAATGGAGTTTGTAGTCTTAAAAAATGGTGCCAGAATTATTAATGATAGTTATAATGCTAATCCTCTGGCAGTCCGGGCAGCAGTTGATGTTTTATTAGAACTAAAAGGCAAGCGCAAAATTGCTATTTTAGCTTCTATGCTTGAGTTGGGTTCTAAAAGTAAGCTTAAACATCAAGAAGTTGGTGCTTATGCTGCTGAAAAAGATATTGATTTACTGATAACGATTGGTAGTGAAGCTGAACAGATTGCAGCTGGTGCTGAGCCTGGAATGCAGGCAGAAAAAATAATAGTTCTCGCTAATAATCAGGAATGTATTAATTTTTTGACTGCTGAAATAAAAGCAGATGATTTGATTTTAATTAAGGGTTCAAGAGCAAATAAATTGGAAGAAATAGCGGCAGAATTAAAAAATAAGGAGTTCTAAAATGCAGTATATTGTAGCATATGTTTTACCATTACTATTAATAATTATCAGTGGTAATACTTTTATCAATTATATAAAAAAAATAAACTTTGGTCAGCAGGTGCGTGAATACGGACCCAAAAGCCACCTAAAAAAAGCAGGGATTCCAACAATGGGAGGGCTTGTAATAATTTTTGTTTTTTTGCTTGTTGCACTTTTTCTACTGCCTCTTAGTTTAGAAATTATAGCAGTTTTGCTGACAACTTTTATTATGGCTTTAACCGGTTTTTTGGATGATTTTCTAAAAATAAAGTTTGAACGCTCTTTAGGCTTGAGAGCCTGGCAAAAAATTATTCTGCAGACAGCTGCAGCAGCTGTAACAGCTGTGACCGCTGTTTTTGTAATTAATCAACATAATATAATAATTCCTTTTTTTACTTCCTATAAGTTGGGAGCAGTACTTAAATTTATCTTAGCTTTTATTGTAGTTATCGGCAGCTCCAATGCAGTTAATCTAACTGATGGCCTGGATGGACTGGCAGCTGGAGTAACAACTGTGGTTAGTCTGGCTTTTGCTTCATTATTTTATATAATAAATCTGCCGGAACATAGTCTTTTGATGCTGATTATGGCTGGCTGCACAACTGCTTTTCTCTGGTTTAATGCCAATCCGGCCACAATATTTATGGGAGATGTTGGCTCACTGGCAATTGGGGGCTTTCTGGGCGCAGCAGCAGTTTTAACAGCTGCAGAATTATATTTATTAATCATTGGGGGTATTTATGTTATTGAAACTCTCTCGGTGATGATTCAGGTTCCGTATTTTAAAATAACAGGAGGCAAAAGGGTTTTTAAAATGACACCGATTCATCATCACTTTGAATTGAGTGGACTTGCAGAAAATAAGATAGTATTTAGATTTGTGATTATTACTATTTTATTATCACTATTTGCTCTGCTGGCTGTACTTTAAATAAATAATTAAATTTTAAAGGAGTTAGATTTTATTGACTTTAGATTATCAAAAAATTGCAGTATTGGGTTTTAGTCCGCGGACTGGACTGGAAGTTGTTAAATATCTCTCGAAATTTGATCTGGAAATAATTGTTGCAGATTCAAAAAGTAGAGAGCAGTTAAAAGATTTAATAGATCAGGTTGATAGTGAAAATATTGAATTTGATCTGGGCACTAAAGGGGAGCGTATTTTAGAAAGTGAATTGATTATTTTAAGTCCCGGGGTTCCCTATGATTTAGAGGTTCTAAAAGAAGCCAGAAAAAAAGGGATTGAGACAATCAGTGAAATTGAGTTCGCCTTCAGACAGTCAGAGGCTGAAATTATAGCTATTACTGGAACTAATGGTAAAACTACCACCACTGAGCTTTTAGGAGAGATGCTGGATGATTTAGAAGGTCAGGCGGTTAAAGTAGCAGGCAATATAGGGATTCCTTTTATTTCTATCATCGATCAACTGCAGTCAGGTGAAAAAGTCATTTTAGAATTAAGTTCTTTTCAGCTGGAAGCAGTTAGAGAATTTAAGGCAAAAATAGCTATTTATTTAAATTACAGTCCGGATCATCTTGACCGTCATCAGACTGAGATTAATTATAAAAGAGCAAAACAAAATATTTTTAACAGACAAAAGGAAGATGATTACGCTATTCTTAATTATGATGATTCTTATCTTTTGACTTTAAAAGACAAGTTAAAAGCTCATGTTTTAGGTATTAGTTCCAGCTCTAAAAATGCTGATTTATTGCTCAGTCAAGAAGAAGCTTACTATCAAAAAGAAGAGATAAGGCTGCTGGACTTTAAAAAAATAAATTTACCCGGGGAACATAATCGCAAAAATGCTGCTTTTGCAGCACTGGCAGCATATTTAGTCGGTCAAAAAATAGAAAAAATTCAGCAGGCTGCTGAACATTATGAACTGCAGGCTCACAGAATGGAAGTTCTTTCAAATCCAAATTCTTATTTGATTATTGATGATTCTAAAGCAACCAATCCTGATGCTGTTTTAAAAGCTCTGAAGAGTATTGAGCGGGATATAGTTTTAATTGCAGGAGGTCAGGATAGAAATGCTGATTTTTCAGGTCTAGTGCCTGTTATTAAAGAAAAAGTTAAGACTTTGATTTTAATCGGAGAAACAGCAGAAAAAATTGCTTCTCTTTTTGGTGATTCTAAAGTTGAAATAATAAGAGTTGAAACAATGGAAGCTGCTGCTCAAATTGGAGCAAAACGTTTATCTAAGAATAATGCCTTACTTTTATCACCAGCCTGTCCGAGCTGGGATATGTTTTCCAGTTACAAAGAAAGAGGAGAAATTTTTCAGGAAAATATCATTAAAAATATTGATTAAGGAGAAGTTATGCGTAAAAAGCTGCCTGATTTCATTTTATTATTTACAATTATAGCTCTGGTTTTAAGTGGCCTGATCATGATACTTTCAGCCAGTTCTGTTAAAGCTGAGCAACTATTTTCAAACAGTTATTATTTTTTTTATAATCAGCTTAAATATTTAGTAGTCGCCTTGATTTTATCAGCTATTATTTATAAACTGAAGTATAAAAAATTAAAGGAATTAGCTCCGTATTTACTTTTAATCTCACTGGGAGCCTTAATTCTGGTTTTAATTCCAGGAGTAGGAAGAATGGCAGGCGGATCGAGAAGATGGCTGTCTTTAGGCCCAATCAGTTTTCAACCATCTGAACTTGCTAAATTTACTCTAGTCGTTTATCTGGCTGCATATATAGATAAAAATAAAGATAAAATGAAAAACTTTAAAAACGGAATTTTGCCTCCAATTTTTGTGATTGGCTTAATAGCAGCTTTAATTTTACTGGAGCCTGATCTTGGCACTGCTGTTACTCTGGCTGCAGTTGCAGCAGCAATGATTTTTGTAGGTGGAATTAAAATATCATTATTTATTGTGATGGGAATAGTTTCTTTATTATTATCTCTGGCAGCCATTTTAATTGAGCCCTATCGGAGAGAAAGACTGCTTACTTTTATTGACCCCTGGCAGGACCAATTAGATAGTGGATATCATATTATTCAATCTTTACTGGCTCTAGGTTCCGGTGGCTTATTTGGAGTTGGAGCCGGCAACAGCCATCAGAAATTTTTATATTTACCAGAACCGGGTACAGATTTTATTTTTGCTGTACTGGGGGAAGAATTTGGACTGCTTGGCACTTTATTTATAGTCAGCCTTTATTTTTTACTGGCCTGGAGAGGCCTGAAAATTGCTACCAGAGTTGATGATCCATTTGGCTCAATGCTGGCAGTTGGAATCACTTCAATGATTATTCTTCAGGCTTTAATCAATATGGCAGTTGTTACATCATTAATGCCAGTTACCGGTATTACACTGCCGCTGATTAGTTATGGTGGATCATCATTAGTTATTAATTTAGTAGGATTGGCTTTATTATTAAATATTTCGCGTTATGCTGAAGGATGAGATGAATTATGAAAGCAGTAATTACTGGTGGGGGAACGGGAGGTCATATTTATCCGGCTCTTGCCATAGCAGAAGAGTTAAAAAAAAGAGGCTGGGAAATTTTATATCTTGGTTCTGATCACAGAATGGAAGCTGAAATTGTACCTAAAGCCGGTTTTGATTTCAAAGAACTTTCTGTGAGACCTCTGCCCAGGAATATATCACCAAAAATTATTAGCTCATTATTTTATAATACTCAAGCGTTTTTTAAAGCTTTAAAAATAATTAAAGATTTTAAAGCAGATATTGTGATTGGTACCGGGGGCTTTGTAGCTGGTCCTGTAGTTTTAGCAGGTAGTCTGCTCAGAAAAAAAACAATAATTCATGAGCAAAATGCTTATCCTGGTATTACCAATAAAGTTCTGGCTAAAGTAGTTGATAAAGTCTGCCTGAACTTTCCTGAGGCAGCAGAGTATTTAAACATAAAAGATACTAAAATTGAGATTACAGGTAACCCGGTTCGGCCTCAAATTTTAAATGTAAAGAGAAAAAAGGCCTATCAGGAATTAAATTTAAATTCAGAATTAAAGACTATTTTAATTACTGGTGGAAGTCTGGGAGCAGAAGTGATTAATCAGAATATAGTAGAACTTTATAAATATGCTGTCCAGAATCAGATACAAATATTACATTTGAGCGGCAAAAAAAATTATAATCAACTGCTGGAACAGCTTAAAGAAAATAATCTTGACCCGGAAAATTCACTCTTAAATATAATTGACTATTTAGACGAAATGGAATATGCTCTGGCTGCTGCTGATTTGATTATTGCCAGAGCAGGAGCAACTGGGCTGGCAGAGATTACAAGTTGTGCAAAGCCTTCTATTTTGATCCCCTTTGCAGCTGCAGCAGAAAATCATCAATTGGTAAATGCTCGGGCTCTGCAGAAAAACAGGGCAGCTTTAGTTATTGAAGAAGCTGAACTTAATCAAAAATTACTGTTAAAAAAAGTAAAGAGCATTATTGAAGATCAGGAAAAGTTAAAGTCAATGTCAGCTGCAGCGGGAAAAATGTCACAAAAAAATTCTCTGGCCAATATAATTGGGGTTATAGAGAATTTGTATTAATCGAAAAAAAGTTTTTTTAATAAATTGAGATCTAGGGTGATTATTTTGTTAAATAAAAATTCTCATGTTCATTTAATTGGTATTGGTGGAGTTTCGATGAGTGGAATAGCAGAAATACTTGCTGAAAGAGCTTATAAAGTAAGTGGTTCAGATTTAAATGAGAGTAAATATCTTGAGCTGTTAAAAAAATACGAGATTGAAGTTTTTATCGGTCATGCGGCTGCCAATATTGAGGGGGCGGACTTAATAGTAAAAACCAGCGCAATTCCTGATGATAATCCAGAGATTCAGGCGGCTCAAAAAAAGGGATTGAAAATTGTTGAAAGAGCAGAGATGCTTTCTTATTTAATGAGAAACAAAAAAACTGTTGCAGTTGCTGGAACTCACGGTAAAACTACTGTAACAGCAATGCTGGCAGCTATTTTTAAACAGGCAAAAAAAGATCCTGCAGTTATGGTAGGTGGTTTTCTTAAAGAACTTAATGGAAATATGGCAGATGGTGATGGTGAATATTTTATAACTGAAGCAGATGAGAGTGATGGTTCTTTTCTCTATTTTAATCCTGATTTACTATTATTAAACAATTTAGAACTAGATCACCCTGATTTTTATCAAGATTTAAATGAATTTAAAAATATTTTTAAAAGATTTGCCGATAAAAATGACAAGCAGGCAATTATATTATATAATAAAGACGATAAAAATTTGAATTCCCTTTTTGAAAATAGAAAAAAGAGCAGTGGTTTTTCACTAAAAAAGGGAGAATTCACAGCTCTAAATATAAAATATGATAATTTTAAGAGTCATTTTGATTTTTATCAGGCAGGAGAATTTGTAGCCTCAATTGAGCTTTCAGTACCTGGAGAATATAATCTTTATAATGCTCTGGCAGCAGCTGCTGCAGCCAGAAAATTAAAAATTGAGTCTGAGGCAATTAAAGCAGCTCTTAAAGAATTTAGTGGGGTTGGCCGCAGATTTGATTTTAAAGCTAAGATTATTAATTCCAGTGTGGATTTGATAGATGATTATGCTCATCATCCAACTGAGATTAAAGAACTTTTAAAGACAGTAAAAAATATGAGTTATAATAAGATTAGGGTTGTTTTTCAGCCTCATCGCTACAGCAGAACTTATAAATTTTATCAAGAGTTTTCGCAGGCTTTTACTGATGCTGATCAGGTTTATTTAACAGACATTTTTGCTGCATCTGAAAAAAATAATTATAATATTTCTATGCCAGATTTTGCAGAAAAAATAGCTGATAATTCTGCTGTTGAATGTAAATATTTATCTGATTTTCAGAAAATAACAGAAAATTTATTAGCTGAAGCAGAAGCTGGAGATATTATACTTACTGTTGGAGCAGGTAATATTACTGAACTGTCTGATTTAATTTTAAAAAATAATTAATAATTGTCTGGATTGGAATCTGTGAGGGATGATTAATGGAGAAAAAATATCAGATTGTGCTGATGCTTTTGCTTTTTATATTTTTAACATTTGTATCTTTTCTTTTTTCTCCTTTTTTTCATGTCAGGGATTTTGTTTTTCATTCGAGAACTGAGATGAACAAAAATGAGTTGAGAACAAATATTAATAAATTTTATGGTGATAATCTTTTATTTCTAAATGAAGCTGAATTGAAAAAAAATCTATTAAAACATAATTTGATATCCTCCGTTCAAATAGAAAAATCATTCCCCTCAAAAGTACATGTAATAATTGAAGAAAGGAATGCAGTTGCCTGGCTGGAAAATAATGATCAAAAATTATTGTTTTCTGCAGATGGTATAATATTAGCGGAGAAGGATTTAAAAGCAGAAGTTAACCTGCCAGAGCTTGAAGATTTTGCCTATTATTTTGAAAAAGAAAAAATTATACTTCCTCTATTGACAGAAGATATTTTAAATATTTTTAATAACCTGGAAACAGATCTTTTAAAAAGCATCAAGAAGCTTGTTTATCAGGATAATGCTTATAAGTTATATTTGAGAGAAGGTGCGGGAGTTAATTTAGGTAGAAATGAAAAGTTGGAAGAAAAATTTGCGATTTTGAAATCTATTTTAAATAATAATCAGGAAGCTGAAATTGATTATATTAATTTGCAGGTTACAAAACATCCTGTGATTAAATTAAAATAAGGATTATTTTAGAAATAATAAAGGAATAACTATATTTATATTGAATTAATAAAATTGAGAGTAATTAATCAAAAGCAAAAAAATAATTAATTAAAAGTAGAAAAAAATGTTTGGAAGAGAAAGGAGGTAGACTGTTGTGAAAAGAAGAAAAATTGTTACCGGACTTGATATCGGTACTACCAAGATATGTGCACTGATAGCAGAAGTGAGTGGAGATAATAATATAGAAATTATTGGAATTGGTTTAGCTCCATCTAACGGCCTCCGCAAAGGAATTGTAGTAGATATAGATAAAACCAGTCATGCAATTAAAAGTGCTATTCAAAAAGCAGAAAGAATGGCCGGACAAAAGGTTGATTCTGCTTATGTTGGTATTGCTGGCTCACACATTAAGTCTATCAACAGTCATGGGGTAGTTGCAGTTACTGGAGACGAAAAAGAAATTAAAGAGAGCGATATAAAAAGAGTTATTGATGCAGCACGAATAATTCCTGTATCAGCTGAGGAGGATATTTTACATGTTCTTCCCAGAGAGTTCATTGTTGATGGTAGTCCAGGGATTCAGGATCCCTTAGGGATGTCTGGAGTTCGACTTGAAGTGGAAACTCACATTATTAAAGGTGCTTCAACCTCGATTCAAAATCTGGTAAAAAGTGTTTTGAGAGCTGGTTTAAGTGTTGATGAGGTAGTTTTAGAACCGCTTGCTTCCAGTCAGGCAGTATTATCCGATGATGAAAAAGATTTAGGTGCTGTTTTAGTCGATATTGGTGGTGGAACAACTGATGTAATTGTTTTTCATGAAGGCAGTATAGCTCATACTTCAGTTATTCCTGTTGGTGGTAATCATGTCAGTAATGATATTGCAGTTGGTTTGAGAACACCTGTATCTGAAGCTGAAAAGATAAAAATAATGCATGGCTCAGTTTTGCCGGGTGAGATTAATGATCAGGAAAAAATAGAAGTTCTGGCTGCAAGTGGCAAGGAAAGAAAGAAACTCTCACGAAAAATGCTGTGTCAGGTAATTGAACCACGAATGAGTGAAGTATTTTCACTTATTAAAAAGGAACTTGATAGTGCAGGTTCTGCTGATCTAACACCTGCTGGGATGATTTTAACAGGTGGGGCTTCTCTACTGGAAGGTTCTGAAACTCTGGCTTCTGATATTACAGAACTGCCGGTTAGAATTGGAGAACCAGATTATGTTAGTGGACTGTCAAATGTTATTGATAATCCCGTATATATAAAAAAGGGTGATACTATACCACGAGCAATATTCTCTACAGCAGTAGGTCTTATAGAATTTGCTTTAGAAAATGGAGATGCTAAGAATAGTAAAGCAAGAAGTAATAGTAATAATAGTAAAGAAATTGTAAGTGGATTTTTTTCAAAACTAAAAAATTGGTTTAGCGAGTTTTTTTAAAAACCAGTTAATTAATTTTTAAACTTACATATTATCCTTAACGGGGAGGGAAAATTAGTGTTTGATATTGGAACAGAAATTGAACAGTTTGCAAATATAAAGGTTGTTGGTGTAGGTGGTGGCGGTAATAATGCTGTCAATAGAATGATCGAAGAAGGTATGGATGGGGTTGAATTCATTGCAATAAATACAGATGCACAGGCTTTAATGGGGTCTAATGCCGGAGTAACAATTCGGATTGGCCAAAAAATAACAAAAGGTCTGGGAGCAGGTTCAGACCCTGAAATTGGTTTTGAAGCAGCTGAAGAAAATAGAGAAGAAATTGCTCAGTCAATAGATGGTGCGGATATGGTATTTATTACTGCCGGTATGGGTGGTGGAACAGGTACTGGGGCTGCTCCTGTAGTTGCTGAAACAGCAAAAAAAATGGGAGCGCTGACTGTTGGTGTTGTAACTAAACCGCTGACAGTAGAAGGTAAAAAAAGAATGAATAATGCTATTTCTGGGATAGAAGAATTAAAAAATAAGGTAGATACTTTAATTGTAATTCCTAATGATCGCCTTTTAGAAGTAGCCGAGGCAAAGACAAGTTTAATGGAGGCCTTTAAAATTGCTGATAATGTCTTAAGACAGGGTGTACAGGGAATTTCTGATCTAATTACAATTACCGGTATTATTAACCTTGACTTTGCCGATGTTAAAACAATTATGACTGATGCCGGTTCGGCGTTAATGGGGATTGGTAAAGCTGATGGTGATAATCGAGCAACTGAGGCTGCCAAACTGGCTATTGCTTCTCCATTATTAGAGGCTTCGATTGATGGTGCCAGAGGAGTATTATTAAATATTACAGGTGGCATGGATCTTGGGATTCATGAGGCTAATGAAGCAGCAAGAGTTATTCAGGAAGTAGCTGATCCTGATGCAAATATTATTTTAGGAGCAGTAATTGACGAAGAATTAGAGAATGAGGTTAAAGTTACAGTTATTGCAACCGGCTTTGATTCAGGAGCTCCCAAAAAAGAAGTTAAAGAAAATACAGATGAAGAAATGCCGGAAGAGGATTTTGAGATGGAAAGTTTTTCTGGTGATGATCTTGATATACCGGCTTTTTTAAGAAATAAAAAAGGTTAATAGTGATTAAATCCTGATGTGAAAAGCATCAGGATTTAAATTATCTTTCTTGTTTAGGGTGATGCTGATGGCAAAAAAAAATCATATCAATTTTAAGCCTTTTGTTATAATTTTTATTTTAATAATTGCTTTCATTATTGGGATTCAGATTTTTGGAGCTGCAAGATTTGAGACTATCCTGGCTGCTCAGGGAGAAGTTATTGATGGTTTTTGGTCAGAAGCCTTAATAGTTAGAGATGAAAAAGTTATAGAAGCTCCAATCACCGGTCAGGTAGAATTAATGGTTGGTGAAGGAGATCGACTTGCTTCTGGCAAAAAATTGTTGGAAATTAATTCTTCCAGTCAAAAACAAAAAATATTCAATCAGCAGGCTGGAATAGTAAGCTTTGCTGCTGATGGTTTAGAAAAAAAGGTAAACGCTGAAAGCATGAGTCAGATTGATTTAAATAATTTTGAGAATCTGCAGGGAAATTACGAACATCTTCTTTCTGGAGATAAAGTCAAAAAAGATGAGGTATTATATAGAATAATTAATAATTTTAAACTTTTTTTGATAATTAAAGTGCCGGATTCACAGGCAGATAGATTTAGAATTAATGAATTAATATTTATAGAGCAGAGAAATTCAGATAAACTTTTTGAAGCTAGAATTATAGATATTCGTTCTAATTTAGAAGCAAAATTTTTCTTTATTGAGTTAGAACAGTTTATTCCTCAGTGGACTAATAGAAGAAGAATAGAATTAAATATTATCAAAAATATTTATAGAGGCATTAAAATACCCCGCAAAGCAGTATTTAATCAACCTTCCGGACGAGGGGTACTTAAGGTCAGCGGCTATAACAAATATGAGTTTCAGGAAGTCATAATTTTAGATGGAAATGACGATCAGGTAATAGTTAGCGGTTTAGAAATTGGAGAAGAAATAATTACAAATCCCGAAGATTTTGATTACGGCAGGGAGGATTAACTTATGCAAAAAGATAAATTGATATCTAATTTAAATCAAGTCAAAGCTAATATAAGACAAGCAGCAGCAGCTGCCGATAGAGATTATCAAGCGGTAAAACTGCTTACTGTAAGCAAAAATCAGGATATAGAATCTATAAAAATTTTAAATGAGGCTGGACTTAGATTTTTTGGTGAGAATCGAGTTCAGGAATTAGAAGAAAAAAATGATAAACTGATCTCTGAACAGATTAATCTTGATTGGCATTTTATTGGACATTTGCAGAGAAATAAAGTAAAATATCTAATGAGAATGGAAAATTGTAAGATGATTGAATCTATTGACAGTTTAAGATTGGCTAAAGAAGTAAATAAAAGAGCCAAAAAAAATGAGAGAGAAATTCCAGTCTTGATTGAAATTAATATTGCTGGAGATGAAAATAAATTTGGTATAACTCCTGCTAAAGCTGAGGATTTTCTAAAAAAAATAATAGAGTTAGAAAATTTGAAGGTGGAAGGCTTAATGACTGTTTTACCTTATTTAGATGATTCTGAAAAACTTCGCTCTTATTTTAAAGATATGAAAAATTTGTTTGATCAACTTTCAAGAGATGTTTTCCAGTTAAAAGAACTGTCAATGGGAATGACAAATGATTATCAGATTGCTGTTGAAGAAGGAGCAACTATTGTCCGTGTCGGTACAGCGATATTTGGAGAAAGAGAATATTAGATTTGGAGGCAAGAAAATGTTTATTTTAGCAAGAACAATAAGTGCTATTTTTGAGATTTTAAATTTGTTGATTATAGCGCGGGTTATTATTTCCTGGGTGAGGCCCAGTCCTAGTGATATGCGCTGGCGTAAAATTATTAAATTTATTTATGATATTACTGAGCCAATTTTAGGACCGATTAGAGATTTATTGCCCAGAGGTGGTATTTTAGGTATTGATGTGTCACCTTTAATCGCACTCTTTGCCCTTTCAATAATTAGAAATTTTTTGATTAATATCGTAATTTAAGGTGGGAATTTATGTTTGATGAAGATAAATTATTAAATCATTTACACAGGGAAGAAGATAGGCTGCTGGGTTCACATATTTTAGATAAGTGTGAACAGGTTTTAAAATATCATAAAACTCAAGCTACAGATTTTTTGAATCCCTATCAGCTAGAAATATCAGAACCGTTAATTGAACAGATTGCAGAGATTAATTTCAAAAAAGAAGGTGGCTATCCGAGAGCTGAAAGAAAAAGGTTGGTTATATTTCCCGAGTATCTTTTTCCGGATTTGGTGGAAAAGCAGATAAAAATCTATCAGCTTGATGGTAATTTTGCTTTTCAAAAACTAAGCCATAGAGATTTTTTAGGTGCTCTGATGGGTTTAGGTTTGCAGAGGAAGATGATTGGAGATATTCTTGTTCATTCAGATTTTGCTCAAATCATTACTGCAGCTGAAGTTGATGATATAATTGAACTGAAACTGGACAAAGTACATCAGGTTCCAATAGAAGTTAAAGAGATTAATGAATCTGAACTTGTAAAACCAGTACAGCATGAAAAAGAAATTCTAACTACTGTTGCTTCTATGAGATTGGACTCTGTTGCCAGCTCTGGTTTTGGAGATTCTCGTAGTAAAATGTCCAGAGATATAGAAAATGAAAAAGTTAAATTGAACTGGAAAGTAGAATCAGATCCTGCAGCTGAAGTTGAAATTGGGGATTTGATTTCTGTTAGAGGTAGGGGCAGAGTCAAAGTTGAAGCAGAAAGAGGAATTTCAAATAAAGGAAGAATCAAATTAACTTTAAAAAGATTAACTTGATTGCAGAAGGAGGGATATTTTGAAATTAAATCCGCTTGATATATATAATAAAGAATTTAAAAAATCAACTTTTGGATATAATACAACCCAGGTTGATGAATTTCTGGATGATGTTGGGGTTGCTTATGAACGTCTGCTTAAAGATTTAAATAATCTGCAGGAAGAAAATCAGGCCTTAAAAGAAAAAATAGATAATTATGAAGATATGGAGGATAAACTTCAGAATACTCTTGATTCCATTCAGGGGACTGTTTCTGAGAGAGTTGAACAGGCTGATAATGAGGCAAGAATGATCGTTAAAGAGGCAAGAATGAAAGCAGAGAAAATAAAAGAAAATGCCAGGGATCAGGTAGCTTCTGAAAAGAGAAAACTTGAGCAGCTGCGTGAACAAAGAAATTTCTTTAAAATTCGTTTTCAAACTTTACTGGAAAGTCATTTAGAAATGTTAAATGAAGAAGCTGAAGAATCTCTGAGAGGAGATATTAATGATTTTGATTCTGAAAATAATTCTGATTTTGAAATGAACAATACAGGTCAAAATAGCAGTGACTTTGAAGAAAATAATTAATTTCAGTTTTAGATTATTTGTTTTTTTGTAATTTTTATATCTGCTAGAACTTGACTTATTTTTAATGATAGTTTATAATTGAGAAAAATGTTATACAAATAAATTGATTTTGAAAGGGAGAGTATCAATTTTAATTGTTTTTAGCGAACCGGGATTGGTGGAAGCCGGGAAACAAAAAATTGAGAAGATCACCCTGGAGTCGGTATGTGAATAGAGTAGTATACCCGTATTTCTGCGTTAAAGATGCTAAGATAAAATTAGTAATGTAAGCTCATTTGATTTCAATTGCTGATTTTAATTAGGGTGGTACCGCGGTCTCTCGTCCCTTACAGGACAGGAGACCTTTTTATTTTTAATATATATTTTTACAGGAGGTTATTAACGTAAATGAGTTATAAAGAGACAATTAATTTACCTAATACAGATTTTCCGATGCGGGCAAATCTGAGTGAAAGAGAATTGGATTTTCAAAAGTTGTGGCAGGAAAATGAAATCTATGAAAAAGCAGTAGAAAACAGAGAGGGCAGTGAATCTTTTATTCTGCATGATGGTCCTCCTTATGCAAATGGTGATATACATATAGGACATGCCTTAAATAAGGTTTTGAAGGATTTTATAACCCGTTTTTCAACTCTTAAAGGTTACTATTCTCCTTATGTACCGGGCTGGGATACTCATGGATTACCAATTGAACATCAGGTAACCAGTGAAATGAGCGATCAGGAGAGAGCAGAACTTACAGTTCCAGAGTTGAGAGAAAAATGTACCAATTATGCTCTTAAATATATTGACCGCCAGCGGGAGCAGTTTAAGCGTTTAGGAGTTTGGGGAGAATGGGATAATCCTTATTTAACTCTAAATAAAGAATATGAAGTAAAGCAGATTGAAGTTTTTGGAGAAATGGCTAAAAAAGATTTATTTTATCGAGGTAAAAAACCTGTTCACTGGTGTCCACACTGTGAGACAGCTCTGGCTGAAGCAGAAGTAGAATATGATGATGACCGTGCTCCTTCTATTTTTGTTAAGTTTCCAATGCTGGATGAGCTTGAAGTTGGTGGAGTTACTTTAAGCAGTAAAGATAGTTATATAGTTATCTGGACTACTACTCCCTGGACTATTCCTTCTAATATGGCTATTGCTTTCCATCCTGAATATCCATATGTGGTTGTAGAAGCAGACGGCGAAAAATTAGTGATGGCTAAGGAATTAGTTGATTCGGTAATGGAGCATTCTGATGCAAAAAATTATGAAATTATTAGTGAAGAATTCAGCGGTAAAGATTTAGAAAACAAAAGAGCAAAACATCCATTTATTGATCGAGAATCTCTTTTAATACTGGGAGATCATGTAACCTTAGAACAGGGTTCTGGCTGTATTCACACCGCTCCCGGTCATGGTCATGATGACTTTGTAGTTGGACGTGAATATGACTTAGAAGTTTATGCACCAATGGATAATAAGGGTTACTTTACCGAAGAAGCTGGAGATTTTGCCGGTAAGCATTATGATGAAGCTAATATTATGGTAACTGATAAATTAAAAGAAAGAAATCTATTAATGGATTTAAGTTTCATTGATCACCGCTATCCTCACTGCTGGCGCTGTAAAACTAACTTAGTTTTTAGAGCTACAGATCAGTGGTTTGCTTCTATTGATGCAATTAAAGAAGAAACTCTGGCAGCGATTGCAGATGTTGACTGGTATCCAGAATGGGGAGAAGAAAGAATGACAAATATGATTTCTGAGCGCTCAGACTGGTGTATTTCCCGTCAGAAAAAATGGGGAGTTCCAATTCCTATTTTCTTCTGTGATGATTGTGGAGAAGCAGTAATCAATGATGATACTTTAGATTCTGTAAAAGCAATTTTTGCCGAAGAAGGCTCTGCTGCCTGGTATGAAAAGACTGCAAAAGCGTTATTACCAGAGGGATACAGCTGTCCTCACTGTGATGGCGAAAGCTTTACTAAAGAAGAGGATATTATGGATGTCTGGTTTGACTCAGGTTCCAGTCATAAAGCTGTTTTAGAAACTCGAGATAATTTAAGCTGGCCGGCTCAGGTCTATCTTGAAGGTACAGATCAGTATCGCGGCTGGTTTAATTCTTCACTCTTAACAGCAGTCGCTACAGAGGGAGTTGCTCCTTATCGAGAAGTAATTACCAATGGTTTTACTGTAGATAAAAAAGGCAATAAGATGTCTAAATCTAAAGGGAATGTAGTTTCTCCTCATAAAGTAATAGATCAGTATGGTGCAGATATTTTAAGACTTTGGGTAGCATCTTCTGATTTTAAAAATGATGTTAGAGTTTCAGATAATATTTTAAAGCAGAGTTCTGAGGCTTACAGAAGAATTAGAAATACTTATCGTTTTATTTTAGGTAATATCAGTGATTTTGATAGTGATCAAAATTATGTAGAATACGAAGATCGGAGAGAATTGGATCGCTGGATTATGATTCGACTGCAGGAATTAATTGAAAAAATAACTTCCGCTTATGAAAAATATGAATACCACAGAGTTTATCATGATGTTCATAATTTCTGTACTGTAGAGATGAGTTCACTTTATATGGACATTACTAAGGATCGTTTATATACTGATAGAACAGATTCTTTAAGCCGTCGTTCAGCTCAGAGTACACTTTATGATATAATGATGGCTCTCGTTATTACACTTGCTCCAATCATTCCTCATACCTCAGAAGAGGTCTGGCAGTTCTTACCTGAGCAGATGAAAGCTGAAGAAAGTGTCTTTTTAACTGACTGGCCGGAAGTTAAGAAAAGTTACTATGATCAGGAATTGATTGCTAAGTGGGATAAATTGCTTGCAATTAGAAAAGATGTCTCTAAAGCTTTAGAATTAGCAAGAGCAGATAAAAAAATTGGTAATTCACTGGAAGCAATGGTAGAACTAAAAGGAGGCTCTGAAGAGCAGCAGCAATTATTAGAAGCAGAAATTGGTCAATTAGCTGACTTATTTATTGTTTCTCAGGCTGAACTTAAAGATGATTTAACTTCCGAAAGTGCTCATCAGGGTGAGGAAAGTTCTATTTTAGTTAAAGTTAGTGAAGCAAAAGGAGAAAAATGTGACCGCTGCTGGAAGTATGACGAAACAGTTGGCGAGCTTGAAACACATGATGATATCTGTCAGCGCTGTGCTGATGTAATTGAAGATGAGAATTAAAAGATATTTAAAAATTAAATAGGATAAAAAAAGCAGCCAGAGATAAAAAATTAATCTGGCTGCTTTTATATATTTAAAATATTTTTCGACATATATCGGGTGGTGCACGGCACCTGTACTTTAATCTTCAAAAAATTCAATTTCAGCCCAATCCATTCTGAGGAATCTTCTCAGTACAATTAAAGCCACAATTGCAAATGAAATTATTTCGGCAACCCAGACTCCTGATACTCCATAATCGGAAACCACGATTAAATAATAGGAGAGAGGAACAAAAATCAGCCAGAGCCTGATAATAGTAATGTACATTGCACCTTTGGTATCTCCAGCCCCCCTTAAAGCACCAACCATAATTATGACAAAGGCTAAAAAAGCCTGATTTAAAGCCACAATTTTTAGAACTGGTGCAGAGTAATTAATAACTTCTGCCTCGGTTGTAAAAATTCTGAGAGCAAAAACTGGGAAGATAAGATAAATTAGAGCAAGTGCTGTCCCCAATAGAGCTCCCATCACTGCAGCTGTCAGGCCACTTTTTAATGACTCTTCTGCATCATTTTCTCCCAGATGCTTACCTACAATTGTAGTTGCTGCTATAGCAATTCCTATTGCCGGCATAAATGATAATGACTCAATATTTAATAAAATCCTAAATGATGCTTCTGCAGTAGTATCAAGTTGAGAAATAAAAATTCCATTAACAAAAAATGCTAGCTGCATAAATAACTGTTCAATCCCGGCTGCATAACTTAAATTGATTAAAGGTTTAAAAATTTTGCTGCTGATTTTCATCCAGCTGGGATGGAGTTTTAAAACACCTCTATTGCTGATAAATAACATAAAATAAAGTGAGGCAGATATAAAGCGGGCAAAAGCAGTTGAAATAGCTGCTCCCGCAATCCCTAATTCAGGAAAAATCCAGAAACCAGTAATCAGAAGATAGTTACCAATAATATTTAAGATATTGGCAATACCTGTGATATACATTGGTGTTTTAGTGTCTCCTGAACCTCTTAAAGCTGCGGCTGAGGCAAAGGAAATAAACATAAACACCTGACCGACAGCGATATATTTTAAGTATGTTGTTCCAAAAGATTTAACAACAGCTGTAATATCATAAACATTTAAAATCTGATCTGCAAAAAAGAAGGTAAATAAAGTAACAATTAACCCCAGAATTAGGTTTAAAGTTAAATTTTCGTTCATAATTTTATTCATTCTTTTTTTATTACCTTCACCATAACTGCGTGAAACCATAGCTGTAGCTCCAGCATTAAAGGCAGAAAAGACAAAGATTAAAGTAAATATAATCTGATTGGCAAAACCGACTGCAGCCAGAGCTTCCTTCCCAATAAAACGGCTGATCATAATCGTATCAGCCATTCCTACCAGAGTATTTAGTGACATTTCAAGCATAGCTGGTAAGGCAAGTATAAAAATTGTTTTTGCCCTTCTGCTGCTGTTTTTAGTTAATTCTAATTTCATAATCTTTCATCCCTTATTTTTATGTAGTTGGATGTGAGAGGAGATCAAAAATAATCATCCAACTTTTATCTTAGCATATTATTTAATAATATAAAAGAAAAATTAGTAATTGTCTAAATTATTTCTTTATGTTAAAATTATAAGTGGAGTTGAGCTTATGAATCTAGTTGTTTTTTCGCTTCTTATTATTTTTATTGATCAGTTAAGTAAATATTTAATTCGCAGTAATTTTTATCAGTTTCAAAAATTTTCGATTATTGGAGATTATTTATATCTAACTTTTGTAAAAAATAGAGGTGCAGCTTTTGGAATTTTAAGTGGGCAGCGGCTTTTCTTTATTATAATTACAGTCTTTTTTTTAATATTTATTATTTATCTTTATAAAAATGAGCTGCCGCAGACAGCTGCTGCTAAAACTGCACTTGTTTTTTTACTGGGAGGGAGTACTGCCAATCTTATTGATCGGTTACTGCTCCACTATGTGACTGATTTTATTGCTTTTGATTTATTTGATTTTTATCAGCTTCCAGTGATTAATATTGCAGATATTTTTATATTTTTTGGAGTTGTTATTTTAATATATCAATTACTTTTTTCAATGGATAGAGGTGTCTAAATGAGAGAATACAGTCTCAAAGTAGAAAAAAAAGATCAGGATAAGAGAATTGACAAATACCTGGCAGTTGAGTTTGGAGATTTATCAAGATCTTTTATTCAAAAATTAATTATAGAAGAAAAAATTACTGTAAATGGAGCTGCAGTTGATAAAAGTTACCAGGTGGTCCCGGGAGAATTAATAAAAATAGTTGTTGAAGAAAAAGAAAGTGAAATCAAAGCAGTTGAGATGGAACTTGATATTGTATATGAAGATCAGGATATAATTGTAATTAATAAAAATGCAGATCGAGTTGTACATCCAGCTCCGGGCCATTATGATGATACAATTGTCAATGCTCTGCTGGCACATGTTGATAATTTATCGGCAATTAATGGAGTTAAAAGACCGGGAATTGTACATCGTCTTGATAAAGATACTTCTGGTTTATTGATCGTTGCTAAAAATGATCAGAGCCACAAAAAGCTGGCCCAACAGTTTAAAAATAGAAGTGTAGAAAAATATTACTATGCTTTGATTGAGGGTAATCTGGCTTATGAAAAAGGGAAAATTGATGCCCCAATTGGTAGAGACCCCAATGATCGCAAAAAAATGGCAGTTCGAAAACATCACAGTAAAAATGCTGTCAGCCGCTTTAAAATTATTGAGGAGTTTAAAAACTATACTCTTGTAGAAGTTAAAATTGAAACAGGAAGAACTCACCAGATTAGAGTTCATTTTTCTTATTTAGGTCATCCGGTAGTTGGAGATAAAAAATACGGGTCTAAAAATCAGCTGGCTGCAAAAAGACAGCTTTTACATGCAAAAAGATTAATCATTACTCATCCAGTTACTGGAGAAAAACTAGAATTTGAAGCAGAATTAAAATCTGATTTTGAAGCTATTTTAACTAGATTAAGAAAAGAAAAATAAGTTTTAATGCAGGAAAAGTTATTTTTTAAGAGAAAATTATTTTAGGAGGAGATTTTTATGTACAATTCAATTAAACTAAGCGAAAATGTTCACTGGGTCGGGGTTAATGATAAAGAAACAGATTTATTCGAGTCTTTATGGCCTTTACCGGAAGGAATTTCTTATAATTCTTATGTAATTAATGATGATAAGGTTGCTCTAATGGATACAGTTAAAATCAATTATACAGATACGTATCTGGAAAAGGTTAAAGATGTAATTGGAGAAAAAAAAGTTGATTATTTGATTATCAACCATATGGAGCCTGATCATTCTGGTTCAATAAAGTCAATGCGTGAGGCTTTCCCGGAAATGAAAATTGTTGGTAATGCTAAGACTATGAATTTTTTAGAAGGATTTTATGGAATTACTGAGGGGACAATTGTTATTGAAGATGGAGATGAACTCGATTTGGGTTCCAGAACTTTAAAGTTTTATCTAACTCCGATGGTCCACTGGCCGGAGACTATGATGACTTTTGATCAAAAAGATAAAATCCTATTTTCGGGTGATGCTTTTGGTGGTTTTGGTTCTCTAAATGGTTATTTATTTGATGATGAGGTAAATGTTGAGTATTTTAAAGATGAGATCAGAAGATATTTTTCTAATATTATTGGCAAATACGGCCCGGTAGTGCACAAGACAATTACCAGACTGCGCAAAGAAATTGATGAAGTTGGGATGGTTGCTTCTACACATGGACTTGTCTGGCGTGAGGATCCTGCTCAGATAATTGATGAATATGATAAATGGAGTCAGCAGCAGACAGAAGAGGGAGTTGTGGTAGTCTATGGTTCAATGTATGGTAATACAAAAATTATGGCAGAAGCGGTAGCTCGTTCCTTATCAGAAAATGGGATTGAACAGATCAGATTGTTTGATGTTTCTCGTAAAGATATTTCCTTTATCATTAATGATATTTGGAAATATAAAGGGATTGTTTTAGGAAGCTGTACCTATAATACAAAGATTTTCCCTCCAATGGAATATCTGCTTACAAGTTTAGAAAGCAGAAATTTAAGAGATCGAGTACTTGGTATTTTTGGCTCTTACAGCTGGAGTGGTGGAGCCTTAGATAGATTAGAAGAATTTAAAGAAATAGTTCACTGTGATCTGGTGGAGCCGGTGATTGAGTCTCAATTTGCACCTGGTGGAGATATATTAGAAAAATGTTATTTACTGGGTAAAAATGTAGCTAAAACGGTAAAAGAAAATTGTTAGTTAATTTTTTCATAACTTGAGTTAGAGATTAGTCTACTCTGTTTTTTATTTTAATTGGATAATCACTAAACAGAGTAGATTAGTTTTTTAAAAATAATATTCAAAAAATTAAAGGAATTTAAATAACTATTGTAGAAGTAATAAAATACAGAAAAATTTTATAGTTAAATGTCAGAATATTTAAATCAATTATACTGGCATCTGATTTAATAAACAACAATAAAATGAAAGGTTGGTGGAAAAATTGAGTAAAATTACTAGTAAAGATATTAGAAATTTTTGCTTTATATCACATGGAGGTGCGGGTAAATCAACTCTGTCTGAGATGCTTCTCTATAATGCAGGAGTTATTGATGAGCCGGGCAGTGTTGATAAAGGAAATTCTCATTCTGATTTTAGTCCTGTAGAAAAAGAACATAAACATTCAGTTCATAATAGCTATTTTAGTTTTGAATGGCATAATAAATTATTTCATTTTATCGATACACCTGGTTATGCAGATTTTCGCAGTGAAATAATCAGTGCTTTAAGAATGGTAGAAAGTGCTGTGCTGTTGGTTGATGCCACAGCTGGGATTGAAGTTAATACAGGTTATGTCTGGGATTTAGCAGAAAAAAATGACCTGGCTAAGGCTGTATTTATTAATAAAATTGATAAAGAAGATGCAAATTTTGATAAAGTTGTAGAAGAACTGCGTTCTACATATGATGATAATTTTGCAATTGTTACAATACCGTATTATGAAAATGGTAAATTTGAAGGTATAATTGATCTTTTAGATGAAAAATTATATAAAAATGTAGATGGTAAACCTAAGGCTTTTCCTATTCCTGATTCTGAGCGGGAAAGAATAGAAGATTATGAGTTAAAACTGACCGAAGAGATAGTTGAATTAAAGGAAGATTTAATGATTAAATATCTTGATGGCGAAAAAATTACTATTAATGAATTAACTAAAGCCTTTGAGGAGGAAGTTGCAGGGGAAGAACTGGTTCCTGTTTTTGCGGGTTCTGCTCTGGAAAACTGTGGAGTCGCTAAATTTTTAGATGATTTAACTAAAATTTTTCCATCGGCTTCTGAAGTTCATTCTGATCATTTAGTTAAGTCAGGAGAGGCTCTGGCTCCTGAACCTCAGAGTAAATTTAGTGCTCAGGTATGTAAAACAATGGTTGACCCATATATAGGTAAATTGTCAATTTTTAGAGTGTTCTCCGGTAAATTAGTGAGGGATGATTTAGTTTATATCCCGAATATTGAAGAAGAAATTAAAGTAACAAAACTTTATAAGTTAAATGGTAAAGATCAAAATAATGTTGATGATTTAACAGCCGGAGAAGTTGGAGCGGTTGCTAAATTAGATGAACTGGAGACATCTTTTACTATGAGAGATCCCGAAACAGATATTTATTATCATGAACTGGAATTTCCAAAACCGATGTACAGTCGAGCTGCATATCCAGCTGAAGGAGTAGATGAAGAAAAAATGGCTTCAGCACTTCAGCGTTACAGTGATTCAGATCCTACTTTTAAAGTTAATTACAATAAGGTGACCAAAGAATTAATTTTAGATGGAATGGGTACAATTCATTTTATTATGATCAAAGAAGAATCGCAGCGTAAATATGATATCGATTTTGTGACTCAGGAGCCAAAAGTCGCTTATCAGGAAACTATTCAAAAAAAGGCAGATGTAGAAGAAAAATACAAGAAACAATCAGGTGGTCGTGGTCAGTATGGTCATGTAATGATGAAGGTAGAACCTCTTCCACGTGGTAAAGGTTTTAAATTTGAGGAAGAAATTTTTGGAGGGTCAATTCCGGGACAGTATATACCTGGTGTTGAAAAAGGGGTTGTTGAAGCCAAAGAATCAGGAGCTCTGGCTGGTTATCCAGTAGTTGATTTTAAAGTTGTCTTATATGATGGTTCTTATCATGATGTTGATTCTTCAGAGATGGCCTTTAAAATTGCGGCTTCTAAGGCTTTTAGAAAAGCACTGGCTCAGTCCAGATGTGTTTTATTAGAACCAATTATGTCTGTTAAGGTTACTGTACCGCAGGACTTTATGGGAGATATTATGGGAGATTTCAACTCCAGACGCGGCAGAATTGAAGGAATGGAACCGACGAATGGAGATCAGATTATTAAAGCTAAAGTTCCACAGGCAGAAATGTTTAATTATGCTGTTGAATTAAAAGCAATTACAGGTGGTTATGGTTCATTTGATATGGAGTTTTCTCATTATGATAAGGTGCCCGGAGATATCAGTGAAAAAATTATAGAAAGGGTTAATCAAGAAAACTCTTAACTGCAAAATCAAATAAAAATAATTGAGGCCAGCTTTAATAGCTGGCCTTTTTCCAGTATATAGTATATAATTATTTTTGGAGGCAGAGATATGGAATTTATTTTAATTATTTTATCATCTATATTGTTTACAATACCATATTATTTTCCAGCCTTATTTTTCTTAAGCTGGCTGGCATTTATACCATTAATTTATTTGATTAAAGATTATGATTACAGCCATTCATTTATAATTGCTTTACTTGTCGGTTTATTAAACTCTATATTTTCTCTTTACTGGCTTTATCAGCCACTCAGTTCAGTTTTGAAAATGCCATTTTCTTTTAATTTATTTATTTTATTTATTTATTTTTTAATTTCAGCTCTACCGCTTGCTTTGTGGGTGCTGTTAAATAAATTTCTGCAGCCTGAATATTCATATAGTCCTTTTATTGCTGCTTTAAGCTGGACTGTAATTGAATATTTACGCTTTGAGTTTTTTAATTTTAATCCTTTTAATTATTTTGCCTACACTCAGTCTGCTTTTTCTGTAGTTGTTCAGTATGCTGCTTATGGTGGTATCTTTTTAGTATCATTTATATCAGTATTAATTGCTTCTTACATACTTAAAATTTATCTGGATCCTGCCTGGAAAAAAGCTGTGCCACTTGTTTTTATTCTTTTATTATTAGTAGTAATCCCATTTTTTATTCAGTCTACTCCTGAGCTAGAAGTAAACAGGAAATCTGTTGATCTGCTGGTAGCTAAATCTGGGGAAGCTGAAAATGTTTTTGAAAAAATAGAAAAAGAGATTTCTAATTTATCATCTTTAGCTGCAGATAGTAAAAGTGAATTTATTTTTACTCCAGCCAAAAGTTTAAGTTTTGATTTGATTAGGAATAACTATTATAGAGATCAACTTTTTTCTCAGCTAGAAAGCAGCTTAGAGGCTTCCTATCTGCAGTTGGGGGCTGAGGCTGCAGCCGAAACTAGTTATAATGCTGAAATACTTAATTCGCTTTTTTTGATATCAGAAGAAATGGATTTTATTAACCGCAGTAATCAGCAGAGAAATATTCTGGCGGGAATTAATTTCCCTTATTTAGAGGAGTTAAGATCTTTTGCAGAAACTTATTTAAACATCAGCTCAGATTTGATAGAAAACAACAGTCCAGCTGCAGCAGTTGAGCTGGAAGAGCTTAAGTGTCTTAATCTTTTTGCAGGTGAAATTTTTATTCCACTTGTTTCGAGAAAAGAAAATTATGCTTCCGGACAGAATTTAATTGTTTATTCTGCAGCAGAAGCCAGCATTGATTCCAATCTCTATAATAATTTAAGTTTTGCAGCCGGGGTTTATAGAGCAGCAGAAACTAATACTGATTTAATTAGAGCTGTAAGTGATGGCTATAGTGGTCAGATAAACGAGCGTGGAAAAATAATTTTCAAAAAAAGAATAGAAAACAATCATCAAACTGTTGATCTTATTTTGCAAAATAAAGAAAGTTATTATCAGAGATATCCAGAGAGAATAATTAATATAATTATTAGTATTTTTTTAATGATTACTTTAATAAAAGTTATTATGTTGCTTAAAAATAAATGGAGCAGCAGAGATTAATCTGCTGCTAATTTTTTTAATAATTCTTTAGCTGCCGGGTCAATATAAATTGTCTGGTATTTATCGTAGTAAACCAGACCCGGCTTTGCTCCTTTGGGTTTATTTACATTTTCGACGGGAGTGTAATCTATAGGCACATTTGTTGATTCTCTGGCTTTACTAAAATAAGCTGCAATAGCGGCTGCTTCTGTCAGAGTTTTATCTGGTACATCAGCTCCAGTATCTCTTTTAATAATTACATGGGAGCCGGCTATTACCTTAGTATGCAGCCAGATATCACCATCATTAGCAACTTTTTTAGTCAGGCGATCATTCTGTTTGTTATTTCTGCCTACCAGAATCTGATAGCCATCACTGGAAATAAATTTTCGAGGTGGAAGTTTTTTGTTTGAATTTTTTCTTTTGTTTTGTTTCTGCTTTTTAATGTAATTTTCTTCTTTCAATTCCGCTCTAATCTCGTCAAGATCGTCTAAAGTTTCAGCCTGCTCAATATTCATGCTTACCTGTTTTAAATATTTTTCTTCATGTCTGAGTTTAGCAATTTCTCTTTTTAAATGTTTAACACTTTTTTTCAATTTATTATATTTTTTAAAGTATTTTTGAGCATTTTCGGAAGCGGACTTTGAAGGATCAAGCTTAATTTCTATCTCTTTTGGATCTTCGCTGTAATAATCGTTAGCTATAACTTTTTCATCTCCCCGCTCAATCTGATAGATATTAGCTGTAATTAGTTCTCCCATTTTTTTATATTTGGCTGCATTTTTGCTTTCCTGCAGCTGTCTTTTTAATTTTTTCTGTTTTTTAATATTTTTATTCAAATAAGTATTGACTACTTTATTTAAGTTTCTAATGCCGCGATTTAATTCTTTGTCTTTCAAAAATTCTCTAAAATAATAATCCATCATCAGATTAAGATCATCAAATTCTTTAATCTCTTCTGGATTCCTGTGTTTGAGAACAAAGGCTGAAATATAATCGACTTCATTTTTCTTTAGAGCTATAACTGGTTTGTAAACTCCATTTTTAAATTGAGAAAATAGTTCAAGCATTGATTCTGCTATTTTGTTTTTTGCTAAATCTGATAATTCATTGTAATTTTCAGATGGATCTATGCCTGCTCGGTAGACTATTTCGCGAGCTGAATAAGGGCCAATTCCTCTAAAATTATACATCACGGCTCTAAAAGCTGCCTGAGAAAACTCTTCCTCGATTATTTGTCTGAACTCCTCTTTGCTTTTGAGCTCAAGTGGATTTAATTTATCCTGAGCCGGTGGATTCTGATATTTGATTCCTGGATATAACTGTCTTTCAGTATTTTGTTTTTCAGTAATTCTCTTCATTGCATCAAGTACAACTTCATTATCATCGATAAGAATTACATTGCTATACTTCCCCATCAATTCTGCAATTAAGCTGAATTTTTTCCCTCTTTTTTCAATATCAATTCTAATCATTCTTTCAAATTTAGGTTGTACTATCTGCTGAATATAAGAATTTTTCAAGTATTTTCTCAGCATCATACAAAAGTCAGGTGGATAAGAGGGGAATTCAAAATCCAATTCAGTTAAATTCATTCTTGCTCCCTGAGAATCAGTGGAAATTAGAAGTTCTAAATTCTGGTTATTATTTCTCAGACGAATAATTAAATATTTTTTATCTATTTGATATGCCTTTTCTATTCTGGCACCAGTGATTTTTTCCTGTAAATTGTCTTTAAGTGCAGACAACATAATACCATCAAAAGCCATTTTGATCACTCCATTTTTTAATATATTTCTTTAAGTATAAAAGAAACAAAGCTTAGAGTCAATCATTTAAACAATTGTTTAAAAACAAAGAAGCTGCTGATCCCTTGTCAAAAAAGTAATGCTATGGTATCATTAATAAAGATAAGGAGCGAATTATTTTAGATAAATAAGATTTTAGGAGGTATAATAATGGATGTCAATTTAGTTAATATTGGTTTTGGTAATATTATTGCAGCAAATAGGGTGATTGCTGTAGTAAGTCCAGAATCAGCACCTATAAAAAGAATAATTCAGGAAGCACGCGAAAGAGGAATGTTAATCGATGCTACCTATGGACGTCGTACAAGAGCAGTCATTATTACTGATAGTGATCATGTAGTATTATCTGCAATTCAACCTGAGACTGTTTCACATCGTTTAGAAGACGACAAATAAAGTGGAGGTATAACTTAAAATGAAAAAGGGTTTACTATTTGTATTATCCGGGCCGTCAGGTGTGGGAAAAAACACAGTCTTAGATGAGCTATTTAAAAACTTCGATGGAGTTTCCTATTCGGTTTCTGCAACTACTAGAGAAAGAAGAAAAGGTGAAATAGAGGGTGAAGACTATTTCTTTATTTCTGAAGAAAAGTTTAAAGAAATTGAAGCAGGTGATGGTTTTATAGAAAATGCACTTGTACACGGCCATCACTATGGTACCCCTAAAAAATTTGTTGATCAAAAGTTAGAAGCCGGTGAAGATATAATTTTGGAGATTGATACTCAGGGAGCCAAACAGGTTAGAGAAAAATATCCGGAAGCTGTTTATATATTTTTACTACCACCTTCATTAGAAGAATTAGAAAATAGACTTGATAAAAGAGGCTCAGAAACTGATAAAAGCAAGAATATTCGTCTCAAAAATGCACGTCAGGAATTAAAGGAAGTACATAATTATGATTATGAAGTTATCAATGACAGTTTAGCTGATGCAGTTAGAGAGATTAAAAAAATTATTATTAAAGAACAAAAAAGGAGAGATTCTAAATGATTACTGAACCTTCTGCAGAACAATTAGTAGATAAGGCTGATAGTTTATATACAGTTATTATTCTGGCAGCAAAAAGAGCAAGGCACCTTAATGAAGGGGGTCCGGAAATTCTGGAAAATTACCGCAGTCATAAATTAGTTTCCAGGAGTTTAGAGGAAATTGAAAAAGATAAAATAACTTATGTGAAGAAACATAAGGATAAGAATTAATTATAAAATACTTAAATTATTAATAAATAGTAAAGGAGTAGAAAAATGTCTGCAAATATTGTTTTAGGTGTAACAGGTGGTATAGCAGCTTATAAGTCGTTGCAGGTTGCAAGTAGTTTAACTAAATTAAATCATAATGTGTATACAATAATGACTGAATCTGCAGCTGAATTTGTTAATCCTATTACCTTTCATTCAATAACTCATTTACCGGTAGAGAGTAAGTTGTTCAGTACTACTACCAGTGAAGTTAAACATATTGGCCTGGCAGATAAAGCAGATTTGTTTTTAATTGCACCTGCGACTGCCAATTTTATTGCTAAAGCGGCTGCTGGTATTTCAGATGATCTACTGACAACAGCAATTCTGGCTACAGGGGCCCCAATAATGATTGCCCCCTCGATGAATGTTCATATGTTTGAGAATCCGGTAGTACA
The DNA here is from genome assembly GCA_046260625.1 of Halanaerobium sp. Taxonomy (GTDB): domain Bacteria; phylum Bacillota; class Halanaerobiia; order Halanaerobiales; family Halanaerobiaceae; genus Halanaerobium. The sequence continues at coordinate 43,836 of JBHEOV010000004.1, forward strand.
GAGAAATATGCAGACTTTAGAGGATTTGGGATATAAGATTATAACTCCTGCTGCTGGCTATTTGGCCTGTGGTTATCAGGGACGAGGACGTCTGCCTGAGCCAGAAAGGCTGGTTGAAGAAATAAAAAAAGAACTTTCTAAAAAAGATCTTCAAAATAAAAAAATACTGATTACAGCCGGACCAACTAGAGAAGCTCTAGATCCGGTTCGTTTTTTAACAAATCATTCCAGCGGAAAAATGGGCTATGCACTGGCCCGGGCTGCCTCTTATAGAGGTGCAGAAGTAAAATTGATTTCTGGACCAACAGAATTGGAGCCTCCCCTGGGTGTTGAATTGATCAGAGCAGAAAGTGCTGCTGAAATGAAGGATGAAGTTTTAAAAGATGCTGATACTGCTGATATAATAATTATGGCGGCAGCAGTTGCAGATTACAGACCTTCTAAGTACAGCAGTCAAAAAATCAAGAAAAAAGATGGAGATTTAAACTTAAAGCTGGAAAGAACCACTGATATACTGGCTGAATTGGGTAAAAAGAAGGCCAAGTCACAGCTTTTAATTGGTTTTGCAGCTGAAAGTGAAAACTTATTAGAGAATGCTCAGCATAAATTGAGAAAAAAACAGGCAGATTATATTATTGCTAATGATATCAGTAACAAAAATATTGCTTTTGGCAGTGATAAAAATCAGGTTAATATTTTAAGTGAAGAAGGTATTACTAAATTACCATTACTTAAAAAAGAAAAACTGGCTCATAAAATATTTGATTATATAATTGGTGCAGAGAGAAAGTAGAAAAAAACAGCAAATAATTAATCTTAAAGTAGGGTGATTAAAATTATTGATCCTGTAATGATCAGATTTTTTTCTCTGGAGATAAGATGGTATGGTTTTTTGATAGTATCAGCCCTTCTTATCTCACTTTTTATTTTAAATCAGCTTTTAAAGCGGGAAAAAAATTTAAACTTTGAATTTTTTTTAGATTATATAATTTTAGCTTTTCCTCTGGGAGTTTTAGGTGCAAGACTGTATTATGTTATTTTTAATTTAGATTATTATCTCAATAATCCAATTAAAATATTAGCAATTAATGAGGGAGGACTGGCAATTCATGGTGGATTGTTAGTCGGAATAATTATTCTTTATTTAATCTCCCAAAAGAGAAATAAAAGTTTTTTGCTTGCTCTTGATTATTTAGCTCCTCTGACAGCTTTTGCTCAAGCAGTTGGACGCTGGGGTAATTTTATAAATCAGGAAGCATATGGCCAAATTGTAAGTGAGAATTATTACAGTGCTTTACCTGAATTTATAAAAAATCAGATGTATATTAGAGGTTCTTATCGAGAAGCGACATTTTTATATGAGTCAGCAGCAGATTTCTTTCTTTTTATCTTTTTACTTTTCTATTTAAGCTCTGATTTCAAAAAAGATGGGGAAGTCTTTTCATTTTATCTGATTATTTATTCTGTTTTTAGATTTATAATTGAAGAACAGAGAACAGATAGTTTATTAATTTCTGAATTTCAGGTTGCTAAGTTGATCAGTTTAGTTTTGATAATCATAGGGATTATTTTATTCTATTATATTCGTCATGTTAAAAATTCCGATTGAGCGGCTAAATTGACAGGCTAAACTTTATATGCTAAACTAAATTTATTGATTATTACTATTAACTTAAACTTTTAGATTTGATTATTGATAGATGAAAGGTGATATTATGACACGTAAATATTTATTTAGCTCAGAGTCTGTGACAGAAGGTCATCCTGATAAGGTTGCTGACCAGATATCTGATGCGGTTCTGGATGCAATTATCGAAAAAGATCCAGATGCTAGAGTTGCCTGTGAGACAATGGTTACAACAGGTTTAATCTTAATTGCTGGTGAAATAACTACTTCCTGTTATGTTGATCTAAAGAAAATTGCTCGGGAAACAGTAAACGAAATAGGTTATACCAGAGCTAAATACGGATTTGATGGAGAAACATGTGCTGTTTTGACAGCTATTGATGAGCAGTCAGATGACATTGCTCTGGGAGTTGATCATTCTTTAGAAGAAAAAGCAGGAGATTCTAAATCTGATTTAGGTGCTGGTGATCAGGGTTTAATGTTTGGCTATGCTTCTAATGAAACTGAAGAATTAATGCCGCTGCCGATTATGTTATCACATAAACTTGCTCGCAGACTGGCTGAGGTTAGAAAAAATGGTCCTTTAAAATATCTGCGTCCTGATGGTAAAACTCAGGTTACAGTGGCTTATGAAGATGATAAGCCTCTTTATGTAGATAAGGTCTTAGTATCCACTCAGCATCACCCTAAAGTAAGCCAGGAGCAGATAAAAGATGATATTACAAAACATGTTATTAAAGAAGTTATTGCTGCTGATTTGCTGAATGAAGAAACTGAGATTTTAGTTAATCCAACCGGTCGTTTTGTTATTGGAGGACCGAATGGAGATACTGGTTTAACCGGTAGGAAAATAATTGTGGATACATATGGGGGAACTGCTCATCATGGTGGTGGAGCTTTTTCCGGTAAGGACCCAACTAAAGTCGATCGTTCTGCTTCTTATGCTGCTAGATATATTGCCAAAAATATAGTAGCTGCAAAATTAGCAGATAGATGTGAGGTTCAGCTTGCCTATGCAATTGGGGTGGCAAAGCCTCTTTCTGTAATGATTGATACTTTCGGTACTGCAAAAATATCTGAAAGTAAATTAGAAGAAATTATAAAAAAAGAGTTTGATTTAAGACCGGCACAGATAATTAAAAACTTAAAATTGAGACAGCCTATTTATAAACAGGTAGCTGCTTATGGTCATTTCGGAAGACATGATTTAGAGCTGCCATGGGAAAAAGTGGATAGAGTAGACAATTTAAGGAAAAAAGCTGGTTTAAAATAACTATAGAGCAAAATTATTAATTAAGCTGCCGAAGGTTTTTACCTTCGGCTTTTTAACATTTAAGAAAAAGGAAAATATACTTTATAATTTAGAGCTAATAAATTATTTAATTAAAGTAATTGATTTAATCTTAGTTAAATTAAGAAGGGAAAAGTTATGAAGGAAATAGTAAAGGTTGTTGTCGATCTACCCTTAAAAAATTTAAATAAAGAATTTGATTATATTTTACCGGAGAGATTTAAATCTGAGCTTGAAATTGGACAGATTGTAAGGGTTCCTTTCGGCCGCAGAAAATTGGCTGGATTTGTAACTGGATTTAAGTCTAAATCAGATATAGAAATATCGAAACTAAAAAAGATTGATTCACTGTTATATCAGCAGAGGTTTTTTGGAGAAAATTTATTAGAACTTTTTTATTGGACAGCTGCTTATTATCACGCTTATCTGGCTCAGGTTATTAAAAGTTCACTGCCTCCAGGGATAACCGAGCAGCAGATTCAAAAAAAGCAGGTTGAAATGCTTAAATTAAATCCCGAAATTAGTGATTATAGCGAGAAATTAGATAAATTAGCAAAAAGGGCTCCTAAACAGCATTTAATTTTAAAATACCTAATAAAAGAAAAAGAAAATGAAAATAAATTAAAAAATGTGCTTAAATTTGCAGAGACATCACGCCAAACTGTTTACCGTTTAATAGAAAAAGAATTAATAATTTTATATAATGATACTAAAGAAAGAATTCCGAAAGTTAAAAGTTACTTGAGCGAAAAGAATGAATTTGATTTTGCACTCAACCAGAATGAAAAAAAGATTCAAGCAAATATTCTTGATAATAATTCAAAAAATAATTTATTTCTTTTGACAACAGTAAATAATCAGCGGCGATATAATTTTATTATCAAATTGTTGGATAAACTGCTTAAAGATAAAAAAAATATTATATTATTAATTCCTGAAATCGAAAAAGATCTTATTTTTTTAGAACAGTTGAGTGATTACTTTAATGATGATATAGCTTTTTTACACAGTCATTTATCCAGAGGAGAACGTTTTGATCAGTGGCAGCAGGTAAGAAAGTCTGAGGTTAAAATTGTTGTTGGTGCCAGATCAGCTATCTTTGCTCCTTTTTCTGAGCTGGATGCTGTGATAATTATGGAGGAAAATAATGAAAGTTATAAAGGACAGGAACATCCTCTATATCATGCAAGACAGATTGCTGTTAGACGCCTGCAAAAAAATAACTCACTTTTAATTTTGGAATCTCCTTTTCCCTCTCTGGAAAGCCAGTATCATGCTTTTGAGGGTGAATATCAGCAGTTGGAATTAAACTCTGAAGAAAATAAAGTGCAGCAAAAAGTTATTGATATGAAAAAGGAAATTGAAAAGGGTAATTTAGGTGATTTAAGCCAGGAGCTAAAAAATGAAATTGAAATTCAGTTAGAAAAGAAAAATAATATAGCCTTATTTTTAAACAGACGTGGTTCGGCAAATTATTTAATCTGCAGAAAATGTGGACATGTTCTTAAATGTGATAACTGTGATATTTCTTTAAATTATCATCAGGAAAAGGATAAATTACGCTGTCATTACTGTGGTTTAGAAAAAGAAGTAGCTGAAAAATGTCCGGAATGCGGAAGTGCTTTTATATCTCAGGCTGGAGTTGGAACAGAAAAAATTATTGAACAATTAAATGAGCTTTATCAGGGATATAAAATTGTTAGAGTTGACAGCGATTTAAAAAATAAAGAAGTTAAAGAGAGATTAAAAGCTTTTAAAAAGGGAAAAATTGATATTTTAGTTGGCACCTCAATTCTGCTTAAAAATCAATTTTATGATCAGCTAAAATTTCTTGCCGTTATTTCTGCAGATACTGCTTTAAATAGTTCTGATTTTAGATCATCAGAAAACAACTATACTCTCTTAATGCAGTTAAAATCTATGCTGGCAAATGATTCTGAGAGTAAATTCTGGCTGCAGAGCTATGAGCCTGATCATTACAGTATCCAGGCTGTTTTAAATTCAGATCAGAGATCTTTTTATCAGGCAGAAATAAAAATTAGAAAGCAGAGAAATTATCCCCCTTTCTGTAGACTTTTAAATATAATAATCAGTGCAGAATCTGAAAAAAAAGCAGCAGCACAGAGCAGAAAACTTGCAAGCTTTTTAGATAATTACAGTGAAAAATATTTAGAAAAATTAGGAGAAGCTCCTGCTGTACTAACAAAGATTAGAAGTAAATATAGATGGCAGCTGATTTTAAAGTTTAATTCAATGCGCAACCGTGAATATATAATCCAGCTGATAGAAAAAAGATTTATGCGTAACAATGATGATTCTATAGAAATTCGTATTGATGTAGATCCCTATCAAATGTTATAATATAATTTAGGAGGTAGATCTTATGGCTCTTTTAAATGTAAGGAAAATTGGAGATCCAGTTTTAAGAAGTAAAGCCAAAGTAATAGATGAAGTAAATAAAAAAACTAATGATTTAATAGATAATATGTTTGAAACAATGTATGAAGAAGATGGTGTTGGTTTAGCAGCACCTCAGGTTGGTATGTTAAAAAGAATTGCTGTAGTAGATATTCGGGAAGGTAATAAAATTGTTTTAATTAATCCAGAAATTATAGAAGAAGAAGGAAAAGCAATTATGGAAGAAGGTTGTCTCAGCGTTCCCGAAGAAACCGGTGATGTGATTAGAGCTGAAAGGATTAAAGTTAAAACTTTAAATAGAGAAGGAAATCAAGTTGAGTTTGAGGCAAAAGGATTGGAAGCCAGAGCAATTCAGCATGAAATTGATCATTTGGATGGAGTATTATTTGTCGATAAAATTGTAAAAATTGCGGAGTGATTTGATGAAAATAGTATTTATGGGAACACCTGAATTTGCAGTACCTTCACTGTTTGAACTTAATAATGATCAGCAGGTAGAAATTAAAGCTGTAGTTACTCAGCCTGATCGTAAAAGCGGCAGGGGACAGCAGGTCCATTTTTCTGATATAAAAAAAGAAGCCATTAAGCTTAATTTAGAAGTTCTGCAGACTGAAAATGTTAATCAGGAAGATTTTTTAGATAATTTGAAAGATCTGAATCCTGATTTCATAGTAGTAGTAGCCTTTGGTCAAAAGTTAAGTCCAGAATTATTAGAAATTCCAGAATATGGTTGTGTTAATCTTCACGCCTCACTGCTGCCTGAATACCGGGGTTCCAGCCCGATTCATAAAGCTATAATTGACGGCAGAGAAGTTACGGGAAATACGACCATGTATATGGATGAGGGCTGGGATGATGGAGATATTATCTACCAGCAGAAAATTCAGATTAAAGAAGATTATACAGTAGGAAAACTTCATGATTTAATGGCAGAAAAAGGAGCTGAACTGCTGCTTAAAACATTAAAAGATGTTAAAAATAATAAAGCCCCAAGAATTTCTCAAAATGATTCTGAAGCAACATTTGCTTATAAGATTGATAAATCGCTGGGAGAAATTGACTGGGAGCAGAGTGCAGAAGAGATCTATAATTTAATCAGAGGAGTTAATCCCTGGCCAGGAGCTTATACAGAACTTGATGGCAAAAAAATTAAAATCTGGGAAAGCGAAATTAGTGATAAAGCTGACAGTGATTTTGAGCCGGGAACAATAATCAAAGCAGATCAAAATCAGGGGATACTGGTCCAAACTGCTGCTGGAGTTTTATCTATCAAAAAACTGCAGCTTCCGGGCGGCAGAAGAATGAATGTGCAGGATTTTTTGAACGGACACCAACTTGAAGAAAAGAAAAAATTCACTAATTTTTAGATTAAATAGTTATAAGGAGGTAGATTGATGATTCCATTTTTCTTTGATCCAACAATGATTATAATCATTCCTGCACTGCTGCTTGCAGCTTATGCACAATATAAAGTAAAGCATACCTTTAGTAAATATAATCAAATCAATTTAAATTCTAATTTGACTGGAGCTGAAGCTGCCAGAAAGATTTTATTAAATAATAATTTAGATAATATTGAGATTAAAAAAACTGAGGGCAAGTTAAGCGATCATTATGATCCTCAGGCCAAGACTTTAAATTTATCAAATGATGTTTATAACAATAACTCGATTGCTGCTGTTGGAGTAGCAGCTCACGAAGTAGGCCATGCTATTCAGGATAAAGAGGGATATAAACCTCTTTCTCTGAGGGCTTCACTGGTTCCGGCTGCCAATATTGGTTCCAGCTTTGGTCTGCCGCTGGCTGTATTTGGCTTTTTTATTAGAGCTGATTTTTTAATTATGACAGGTTTTGTGCTTTTTTCCGCAGCCTTTTTATTTCATCTGGTAACCTTACCGGTAGAATTTAATGCCAGTAACAGAGCAATCAGTAATTTAAAAATATCAGATTTATTAACTGATAAAGAAATTAAGGGAGTAAAAAAAGTTTTAAAAGCAGCAGCCTTTACCTATGTTGCAACAACACTGGTAGCACTGGCAAATATGCTCAGAATTCTGCTGCTGGCAGGTCTGGGGGATGATTAATTGAAAAATTTACGTCTGGAAATTATTGAGGCATTACTGCGGGTTGAAAAAGGAAGTTATTCTAATTTACTGCTTGATTCTAAATTGAAAAATATTGCTGATCAGCGTGATAAAAATCTTTTCACAGAAATATTTTATGGAGTAATTAGAAATAAATTATATCTTGACTATATAATTGAGCAATTTTCTAAAACTCCACTAAAAAAAATGGATCAAGAAGTATTGAATGGGCTGAGAATTGGAGTGTATCAGCTCTTTTTTCTTGATAAGATACCTGCAAGAGCTGCAATTTATGAAAGTGTAGAAGCGGTAAAAATTTTATTGCCTGCTGCTAATAAAGGAGCTGTATCTTTTACCAATGGTGTACTAAGAAATATAAATCGTAAACAGGACAGCATTAAACTTCCAGTTCAAGCAGATAATCCTGAAAAATTTTTGTCTATAAATTATTCTTATCCCCGCTGGCTTGTCAGGCGTTTTATTAAGGATTATGGTTTTAGTAAAACTGAAATGATATTAAAAGCTGGAAATAAAAGAGCAGAAGTAATTTATCGTCATAATTCTTTAAGAAAAAGTAAAGAAGAGTTTATTGAGCTGCTGGCAGAAGATCAGATTAAATATCAAAAAACCTTTTTAAATTCTTTTTACAGATTAAAAGAAGTTAATAATCCTGCAGCGACAAAAGCCTTTAAAAATGGTGCTGCCTATATTCAGGGTACAGCTGCTGGACTTGCTTCTTTATTATTGGCCCCGAAAAAAGATATGCAGGTTCTTGATCTTGCGGCTGCTCCTGGCGGTAAAACCTCTCATTTAGCTGAGCTGATGAACAATACTGGTACAATTACAGCTTTAGATATTAGCCAGAATCGTTTAAATTTAGTTAAAGAAAATCTGCAGAGGCTTGGGGTTGAAAATGTAAGACTTAAAAGAGCTGATGCAGCTAAATATGAGGATAATAAAAAATATGATAGAATACTTGCAGATTTACCATGTTCAGGACTGGGACTTATTGCTTCCAAACCTGAGATCAAATGGGATAAAAATGAAGCAGTGATCAAAAAAATGGCCGAGCTGCAGTACAATATCTTAAATAACAATTTAGATAAACTTAAGCTAGGAGGTCAATTATTATATTCAACCTGTACTTTAACTAAAGAAGAAAACCAGGATCTAATCAAAAAGATTCTGGCTGAAAATAACAATTTTGAATTGATCGATATTAATAAAAAAGTAAAAAATGTGAGCAGTTTGAATTTAGAAAATGAAAATAAATATTTAGAACTTTTGCCAGGAGAAGCTGATTCAGAGGGCTTTTTCTATGCATTATTACAAAAAGTGGAGAGTGATTAAGTTTAAGATGAAGGATTTAAAAGAGTTAAACAGAAGTGAATTAATAGACGAATTAAAAGAGGCAGGTTTTCCTTCTTATAGAGGTGAGCAGATTTTTAACTGGCTTTATAAGAATGGTATTTCAAATACTGCAGAAATGAAAAATATACCAAAAAAAATGCGTAATTTTTTAGATGAAAATTATAATTTAACAGATCTTGAAGAAATTAATAGAAGTGTTGCTGTTGATGGTACTGTTAAGTATCTATGGCAGTTAGATGATGGAGAAAATATTGAAGGGGTTTATCTTCCTTTTCCAGAGTCAGGACGACACAGTGCCTGTATTTCTACCCAGGTAGGTTGTGGACTCGGCTGCTCTTTTTGTGCAACAGGAATTGATGGTTTAAAAAGAAATTTAACTGCTGGCGAGATAGTTGATCAGGTGATCAAGGTCCAGAAAGATATCAGCGGTTCAACTTTTGCTGAACCGAGATTAAGTAATGTTGTCTTTATGGGAATGGGAGAGCCACTTGCTAATTTTGACAACTTAATGAAGGCAGTTGAAATTTTAAATGCTGATGATGGTTTAAATATTGGTATGCGTAAAATGACTATTTCTACAGCCGGATTAGTACCTGAAATTAAAAAATTAGCTGAGGTTAATGACCAGATTGGACTTGCTGTTTCTCTGCATGCACCAAATGATCGTCTGCGAAATAAAATAATGCCGATCAATAAAAAATATAATATAAATCAGCTTTTAACAGCTGTAATTGATTATATTGAAAAGACGGGTAGAAGAGTAACTTTTGAATATGTACTGATGGATAGTGTAAATGATAGTCCGGAATTATCTGTACAGCTGGCTGAACTGCTGCGAGGAATAAACTGTCATGTAAATTTAATTCCTGCTAATCCAGTGCCTGAGTTGGGTATTGAACGTCCTGTACAAAAGGTAATTGATAGTTTTTATGGAACTTTACAGAGTAATGGGATTCAGGTTACCCTAAGAAAAGAAATGGGAACTCAGATCGAAGCAGCCTGTGGTCAGTTAAAAAGAAAAGAAAAATAGAGTTCAAATTTGAAGGAGGAGAAAAATGCGGTTTAATGCTTTAAGTGATAAAGGAAATAAACGCAATTCCAATGAAGATAATTTTTTTATCAATGAAGAAATAAACTTTTTCATGGTTGCTGATGGTATGGGCGGTCATGCTGCTGGTGAAGTGGCCAGTCAGACTGCAGTCAGCTCTGCAGCTGATTTTGATTTTAACTTATCAGATCCGCTGGCAACTTTAAGTCAGTTAACATTTAAAATTAACCAAGAAATTAAAAATAAAAGCCAGCAAAAAGCTAATTATCAAGGAATGGGAACAACTTTTGCTGCTGTTATAATTCAAGATAGTATATTATATTATGTTAACTTAGGTGATAGCCGCATTTATCTCTATAATAAAAAAGAAGAAAATTTACGAAAAATTTCTAAAGATCATTCTCTGGTTGCTGATCTGTTGAGAAAAGGAAAAATCACTGAGGAAGAAGCATTTAATCATCCTAAAAAAAATATTGTTACTCAGGCTCTGGGGCTGGAAAATGATCTGGATTTAGATCAAGGACAGCTTAAAATTTCTAAAGCTGATTGTATATTATTATGTACTGATGGTTTAACAGATATGATTAGAAAAAATAAAATTGAAGCTGTTTTTAAAAAATATCACAAATCAGAAGAAATAGCTGAACAGCTGCTTCAGGCAGCTCTGGCCAGCGGTGGTAGTGATAATATTACTTTAATAGTTGCTGGTTGTAATGAAAAATAATTATTGTTTAATGATAATTGAGGTGAATTTATGCAGGGGAAGATTTTAAATAACCGTTATAAGATAATAAAAGAAATTGGTCGCGGCGGAATGGCAATAGTCTATTCAGCTAGAGATACTCTCCTGGAAAGAAGAGTAGCTCTAAAGATGCTGCGCCCAGAATATAAATCAGATGATGAATTTATTGATAAATTTCGGCAGGAAGCCAGAGCTGTTGCCAGATTATCTCATCCTAATGTGGTAAGTATTTATGATATTGTAGTTGATGAAGAAAGAATCTATCTTGTAATGGAAATTGTCGAAGGTAAAACTTTAAAAGATATTATAAAAGAGAGAACTAAACTTTCTATTGTGGAATCATTAGAGATAGCAGGACAGATTGCAGCTGCTTTATCTGTAGCTCATGGTAATCAGATTGTCCACTGTGATATAAAACCGCACAATATAATTTTAAATGACGATCTCGAGGTTAAAGTTACAGATTTTGGTATTGCGCGAGCTGTTAATAATTCAACAGTTAGAGTAACAGAAACTGTAGTTGGCAGTGCTCATTATTTTTCTCCTGAGCAGGCAAAAGGGGGAGAGATTAAGGCTTACTCGGATCTCTATTCCTTAGGTGTTGTGCTTTATGAAATGACAACAGGTGAACTTCCTTTTCATGGAGAAAGTCCAATTTCAGTTGCTTTAAAACATATACAGCAGAAGCCGGTTGCACCTATTCAGATCAATAAGGATATTCCGCAGGAAGTTAATGATTTGATAATGAAAGCAATCGCAAAAGATCCAGCAGAACGCTTTCAGGATGCTTATGAGATGAGACAGCAGATTATTTACTGTTTAAAACATTTAAAATCCAGCGGCAAAAAATCGGAAAAGAAAAGTGATTTTAATGCTGAAGAAACAAGAGTGATGAAGAAATCAGATTTTGATTTCTTAAATGATTCTAAAAAAGATAGAGAAAAAGATGCCGAAAAGAAAAAAGAGAAAAAAGATAATAAAAATAAATTATCTTTATCTAGGAGTAAAAAGAAAGACAAAAATGAGAATAAAGTGGATGAAAATATTAATGAAAAAAATAAAAAAGAAGAGAGAGCTCATAGAAGAGAAATTAGTGAAACAAAATCAAAAAAATACCAAAAACCTGTCTTAATTACAGCAGGAGTTATTCTCTTTTTCCTAATTACTATTGGTGGAGTAATGTTCTTTTTCAATCAGTATACAAACGTTCCTGTTGTTCAGGTTCCGGATATTGAAGGGGAAAGTTTGACAGAAGCAAGGAAAATGGCTTCAGAAGTAGGACTTAACCTGGTTGAAGGTGAAGAGCGGGTATTTAGTGAAGAAATTGAAGCTAATCACATTGTTAATCAGCAGCCTGCAGCCGGTCAAAGAGTTAAACAAAGTCGCCCACTAAATATTACAGTCAGCAGAGGACCTCAATTGATCGAAACACCAGATTTTGTTGGTAGTTCTTTAAGAGAAGCTCTAATTGAATTAGATAATCTTTCTCTGAGTAGTGGTGATATTCAGTATATTTTTAGATTATCAGAAGAACCGGGAACAGTTATTAATCAAATTCCTGCAGCAGGAGCTGAGTTGGAAAAAGGAAGTGAAATCACATTATTTGTCAGTCGGGGAGAGCGTGATATTTCGGTTAGGATGCCAGATTTAACAGGTTTGACTCAGTCAGAATCATTTAATTTGATTAGAGAAAGTGGTTTAAATATTGGTCAGGTTAGTGTTGAAAGTTCTGAGCGATTTGCTGATGGCCAGGTTATTTCGCAGAGTGTAAGAGCAGGAGAATATTTACCCAGAGGAATTGCGGTAGATTTTGTTATTAGTCGCGGCTCTGAATCTAATTCAAATCAAGATTATCATTTAAATAGAATTTCTGTAAATGTTGCTGGCTCTGAAAGCAGAGAGGTCAGAATCGAAATTGAAGATGATAATGGTCAGGATCAGGTTTATCAGGCAGTACATGAGCCTGGAGATAATATAGTTAGAGATATTCGCAGTCAGGGAAAAACAGAAATCAGAATTTATTTTGATGATCAATTAATAAAATCAGAAAGTTTTGGGGGATGATAGCTTAGATGAAGGGTATTTTAATTAAACTGATAGGTGGTTTTTTCTTTGTTGCTGATTCCCAAAAAAATATATATCAGTGTAGAATCAGAGGTAAGATTAGAGAGAAAATATATCCCGGGGATTATGTAGAGATAGATAAAGAAAATATGATTCTCGAAGATTATTATCCCCGTAATAATTTATTGAAAAGGCCTAAGGTGGCTAATGTTGATCAGGTGGTTATTATGCATTCAGTTAAAGATCCTGATTTTGCCCCTTCACTGCTGGACCGCTTTTTATTACTGGTTGAAAGCTCAGGTTTTGAGCCGCTGATAGTTATTAATAAAATTGACCAGGCAGAAGCTGGTTTTAAAGAGAATTTTGTGGAATATCAAGAGGCTGGATATCAGCTTGATTTTATTAGTGTTAAAGAAAATAAAAATTTAGATCAGTTATTTGAAAAACTTAATAATAAAATTAATGTTTTGACAGGACCATCAGGATCAGGTAAATCTTCATTTTTAAATAAGGTTATTGAGGATGCAGATTTGAAAACTGCTGCCGTAAGTAAAAAATCAAAAAAAGGGGTACATACCACTAGAATGGTAGAACTTTTATCTCTGCCCAATAATGGCTGGGTTGCAGATACTCCTGGTTTTTCTTCAATGAATAAACTGAATTTAGAAATCGAAGCAGAGGACTTATCCTGGTATTTCCCGGAGATTGCAAAATATAACAATGATTGTAAGTTTAACGGCTGTTCTCATCTGCATGAGCCGGGCTGTGTTGTGCAGCAAAAGGTAGAAAATGGAGAAATCTCAGCTAGAAGATATCAAAGTTATCAACAGTTATATAACGAATTAAATAATAAGGAGAGAAGATACTAATGAAAACTGAATTTGCACCTTCACTACTTGCATCAGATTTTAGTCAACTAAAAGATCAGATTCAACTTGTTAATGATGCTGATTATCTGCATCTGGATGTAATGGACGGGATTTATGTTCCGAATATTACTTTTGGTCCGGGTTTAATCAGTGCAATTAGAAAACACAGTCAGCTGCCTTTTGATACTCATTTAATGATTAGCAAACCGGAAAGGTTCATTAAGGATTTTGCGGAGGCTGGCTCTGATATTTTAAC